>JBBDXT010000002.1:0-300000 GCA_040902225.1 Chloroflexota bacterium | reverse complement strand
TCCCAGTCGACCTCGGCGCTCACCTGTGTTCCGACAGGCGGCAGGTCGCCCTCCACCAGGTGCCAGACCTCGTCGCCGGACTTGCGTGCGCCGGTGACGCGCCACGCGGCGTCGGCATCGGTCCGCAGCCAGCCCGTGTCCGCCGGCTGGCCACCGCCACCGGGATAGAAGACGGTGCGATCGAGGAGCACCGCACCGTCATCGGCTCTCAGCACGCGTGCCTCCGTGGATGTCGCGTAGGCATCGGTGTAGGCCAGGTTCTCCGTCACGGCACGATCCGTCCGCCGACCACCGTCGCGGTGACCCGGGTGCCGAGGATCGCCGATGGCCCCTCGCTGAGCAGGTCCCGGTCAAGCACGATCAGGTCGGCGAGGCGGCCGACCTGCAGTGCCCCGCGCTCCGTCTCGGCATGCTCGGCATAGCTGCTGCCCCACGTTGCCGCGGCCATCGCATCGGCCACCCCGATCGCTTCGCCCGGCAGCCAGCCACCCGCCGGCTGCCCGTCGGTTGTGGTACGCGTCACCGCCGCGTGCAGTTCGAGGAAGGGGTCGTACGGAACGACCGGCCAGTCGCTGCCGAACGCGATCGGCGCGCCGGAGCGCAGGAGGCTCCCGATTCGCCAGCCGGAGGCTGCGAGCTCAGGGTCGAGGGCGCCTTCCCAGACGGCCATCTGGCCCGCCTCAGGAAACCCGTGGAAGGGCTGCATGCTGGCCACCACCCCGAGCTCCGCGAAGCGACCCAGGTCGGCAGGGTCGATCGTCTCAATGTGCTCGACCCGATGCCGCCGTTCGGCCGCGCGCCCCGGCCCTACCGCCTGGAAGGCGTCCAGTGCCTGCCGCACGGCGGCGGTGCCGATGGCGTGCAGCTCGACCTGCCATCCGCGTCCGTGAGCCTCGGCCACGGCGGATCGCAACTCCTCCTCAGCCCACCGGGGGTCGCCGCGGGTCGTGGAGCCCGGATACGGGGTCAGCAGCGAGGCCGTGTGGGCCTCCACCACGCCATCGATGAACGACTTCAGGATCCCGCCCCGCAACCATGGGTCATTGCGGTAGGGGGCGACCGTCGACTCATAGCGGTCGAGGATGGCGCGGAGTCCCGCCTCTCCCTGGCCGGGAAGCATCTCGAGCGCCGACCGGACCCTGATCGGCAGCCGGCCGTCAGCGTCACGTAATCGATCAAGCGTCGCGAAACCCTCCTCGCGGGCCCACGCATCCTGGACGGCGGTGATGCCAGCATGGGCCATGGCGGTCAGCCCGGCGCGCAGCAGCGCCAGCGACTCGTCGGCCGACGGGGGCGGGATGAGCGCCTCGATCGCCTCTGTGGCGCGCTCGAGGAGCGCCCCGGTCGCCTGCCCGCCCGTGTCGCGCACGATCTGCCCGTTCACCGGATCAGGCGTTCGTTCGTCGATGCCGGCGGCCGTCAGCGCGAGCGAGTTCGCCCACCCGGAATGGCCGTCGAAGCACTCGAAATAGGCCGGACGATCTGGGACCGCCGCGTCAAGCTGCTCGCGCGTCGGCATGCCGCCAGGGAAGGCGGCGTACAGCCAGCCGCGTCCCGCGACCCACGCGCGCTCCGGATGCGCCGCCGCGAAGGCGCGGATCGCAACTTGGACGTCGCTCAGGTCGGTAATCCCGAACAGGTCCAGGCGACTCAGGGTGGTGGGTGCCCAGCGCAGGTGGGTGTGCGCATCGTTAAAGCCGGGCAGGATGAGGCCGCCGTCCGCTTCGATCACCTCCGTGTCGGGGCCGCTCCATCCGTCCGCGTCGCGATCGGTGCCGATGGCCATAATCCGGTCGCCGCTGATGGCCACGGCGGTCGGGGCTCCATCTGCCATCGGGCCGGTGGCGCGCCCGCCGAGCGCTGCCGAGCCGGGGTGTCCGCCGGCGAAGACGCGCCCGCCGCGGACGACCAGTCCGCTCATCCCTCGACTCGCATCGATCGCTCGATCCCCGCCGGCCCGATGTCGACCACGTAGCCCCGCAGGATCCCCATGCTGGCCTCAGAGCCGGCGTTGACGCTCAGCGTGTCCATGATGCGCGCCTCACCGCCCGATTCGTGGATATGGCCGTGGGCGCCCAGCAGCGGGCGGAAGTGCTCGATCGCCGCGCGCACCCCGTGCGAGCCGACCGGGCCGCGCAGGACGTCGCCGGCCGAGACGGTGGGGCGCAGGCTCGCGTCAAGCAGCGGCGCCTTGTCGAGGCCGGAGTTGTATGGGGGCACGTGAGTCATCAGCACCGTGCGGCGCAGGTCGCGCACCGGCGCCAGCAGGTCGGCGATCTTGTCGAGGAACTCCTCTTCGCCCATCTCGCGCGGGGTGTGCCATGGGGTCGGCGACGACCAGCCGAGGGAGGCGAGCTGCAGGTCGCCCGGCAGGTCGAGGACCCGCTCGTTGGCGTTGATTGTGCGCCAGCCCGGGCGGTCGAGGAGGGGATCGATGACGAACTCGTCGTCGTTGCCGGGCATGAGATAGACCGGGATTGGCGACTCCTCCAGCCGCTCGTTGGCGAGCTCAAGCCACGCCAGCAGCCGCTCCTCCATCAGCCGGCGAAAGAGGGTCATGCGGTACTCCTCGTCCTGGCTGATCCGCTCCGCCTCCGCATCGGTCGTGACCACCGAGTAGTAGCCCACATCGGCAATCTCCCGCTCGAGGGCTGCCAGCTCGTCAGCGGTGCGAGCGATCTTGCGCGCTCCGAGTAGCGACGCCTCGTAGTGCCCGTTCACCTCGCGGATGGGAACGATCGCCTTGCCGGTCAGGTCGCCTGCGAGCAGCACCACGTCGGCCTTGTACAGGTTCGTCCGGGTGGCGTTGAGCAGCTTGCGCCACGCGCGCTCGGCGGCGTGCAGGTCGCTGCAGATGTAGATCCGGGTGGTCGCCATCGGTCAGGCCCTGCGGCCCGGCGCGCCCCAGCCGCCACCGCCGCCGGTGATGATCGTCACGGTGCTGCCGGGATCGAGGGTCACTGTCGCCTTGGAGGCTACCGGAAGCAGCCCGCCACGCGGATCACGAACCTCTAGACGGGTGGATGTCCCGCCGCCGCCGCCGGCCGCTCCGCGCGGACGGAAGGCGGGGTTGGTCTGCTCGCAGTAGAGCACCACCCGCTGCGACGCCTCGCCGAGGACCTGGTAGGTGCGGCGCAGCCCGCGCCCGCCATGCCAGCGCCCGCGCCCCTCCGAGCCGTCCACCAGCTCGCTTCGCACCAGGCGCCACGGGTACTCGATCTCGCACACCTCGGCGGGCAGCAGGGCGACGTTGGACATGTACGTGTCGACCCCGTCGGTTCCCGGGCCGCCCGGCCGGTCGCCGTGTGGTCCGTGGGCGCCGCTGCCGCCCCCCACCACGTCCTGGATGACCACCGTCCTTCCGGTCTTGGGCGATGGCCCGGCGGCCATGATCGAGAAGAACCCGACGAAGCTGGCGCCGATCCGCAGCTCCGGCCACAGCCGCCCGGCCGCTGCGAGCAGGACGTCGGCGAGGCGCTGGCAGGTCAGGTGGCGCACGCTCACCGCGGCCGGACGCCGGGGGTTCAGCAGGCTCCCCTCGGGACAGACGATCGTCACCGGGCGGAGCGAGCCATCGTTCTGGGGCGCGTCCTGGTCGGTCACCGCCTTGAGCAGGTAGGCGACGCAGGCGCGGGTGCTCGACCACGGGTTGTTGATGCCGCCCGCCACCTGCATGGCGGTCCCGCTCAGGTCGACCGTCAGCTCGTCGCCCAGCTTCTCGAGGCGGGCGTGGACGCGCGTCGGCGCACCTCCCGCGCCGTCGTCGTCGAGGTAGCCCTCGGCCTCGGACGAGCCGCCGGGCAGGGCGGCGAGGGCACGCCGCGTCCGCTGCTCGGCCGTGCGCAGCGCCTGCGCGAAGGCCGAGCGGAGAGTCGGAACGCTCCAGTCCGCGGCGAGCTCGAGCAGCCGGCGCTCGCCGGCCAGGCAGCTTGCCATCTGGGCGCGCAAGTCGGCGAGGGTGGAGATCGGATCACGCACGTTTGCGGCGATGAGATCGAACAGCTCCGTCACGGGCGTCCCCGCCCGGCTGAGATGGACCGGTGGCAGGACCAGCCCCTCGTGGAAGAGATCGAGGTTATCGGCTCCCTCCGTGCCGGGGTTGCGCCCCCCGAAGTCGACCTGGTGGGCGACGGAGGCGCTGAAGGCGAGCAACGACGGACGCGCGTGTCTCCCCTCGTGGGTGCCGAAGATCGGTCGAATGACGTTGACGTCGGGGGTGTGCGCTCCGCCCGCATACGGGTCGTTGGCGATGAACACGTCGCCGCGGGCCAGGCTGGGGGAGTGGCGAGCGAGCACCTCCTGGACGACGAGCGACATGGCGCCGAGCTGGGCGGGGATGAAGTCACCCTGGACCACCAGCCGGCCGCGGTGGTCGAAGATGGCGCAGCTGTAGTCGAGCATCTCGCGGATGATCGGGCTGTAGCTGGACCGTCGCAGGGCCGCGCCCATCTCGTCGGTGACCGAGAGCAGGGCGGTGTGCAGCAGCTCGAAGGCCACCGGATCGGGCGCATGGGGCGCTGCCCTGGTCGCGTGGCTCACCGTGCGGCCTCCCGGATGCGCAGCTCACCGAAGCGGCCGACCCGCGCCAGCATGCCGGGCAGCACCAGCGTCGTCGCGTCGAGCTGCTCGATCAGGCAGGGCCCCACCAGCCGGTCGCCGGCTCGCAGCAGATCCCGATCCCAGACCCTCACCGACCGGCGGTCGCGCGCGGATGGCAGCAGCACATCGCGATCATCGAGCCGGGCTTCCCGGCGCGGGTCTCCGCCCGCGGTTCCGCGCGGGAGCGGGACCGGCTCGCGCGGTCCGAGGGTGCCGAAGACCGAAAGGCGCAGCGTCACCGCCTCGACCGGCTCGTCGGGCGCGGCGTGACCGTAGGTTGCCTCGTGCAGCGCGTGGAACGTGGGCCGTAGTCCACGCACCGCGGCAGCCGTGATGCCCGCTAGCGGAACCGCGAGCTCGTACCCCTGCCCAAGGTAGCGGCAGTCGACGGCCGCCGAGGCATAGGCGGTCGCCATCGGCACCCCGTCACGGCGCAGCTGCTGTCGGAGCTCGCGGCTCGCCGTCCGCAGCCAGGCCAGGATCTCTGTGGTCACCGACGGATCGAGCGGTTGCAGTAGGGTCTGGGAGGCATCGACCCGCAGGTCGGCGGCGAGCAGGCCGTCGGCGGAGCCGAGACCAGGCCGCCGCGGCACGACCACCTCCCCGAGGCGCAGGTCGCGGAGCAGAGCCGCGGCGTGCAGCGGGCCGGCGCCACCGAACGCGACCAGGGTGAGGCCGCGCGGATCGCGACCCCGCTCGATCGAGACGCGGCGCATGGTGCGCGCAACATGGGCGCGGGCCACGGCCAGCACCGCCTGCGCGGCGCGGTCGACGGGCAGGCGCAGCGCCCGGCCGATCGATCGCATCGCTCGCCGGGCGGGTTCCGGGTCGAGCCGAAGGCTGCCGGCCAGCGGCCTCGACGGTGCCAGGTCGCCTACCAGCAGGTGGGCATCGGTGACGGTCGCCCATTCGCCGCCAAGCCCGTACGAGGCGGGCCCGGGTTGCGCCCCGGCACTCCGCGGTCCCACCTTTAGCAGGCGGCCGGCGTCGACGCTGGCGATGCTCCCGCCCCCGGCGCCGGCCGAGACCATGTCGATGGCGGGGGTCAGCAGCGGGATGCCGTCCAGCCGGTGATGCACTGCCGTTGGCGGTCGCCCATCGCGCACGAGGGCCACGTCGGCGCTGGTGCCGCCCATGTCGAGACTGATCAGGTCGCGCAGCCCAAGCCGCAGGCCGAGCGCCACCGCGCCGGCCACGCCCCCGGCTGGGCCGGACAGGATGAGCCGATGCGGCCACGCCGCGGCCCGCTCGGCCGAGGCGAGGCCACCATTCGAGAGCATCACCAGCGGCGGGGCGCCGATGCCGGCCTCGCGAACCGCGCTGGTCGCCCGGGTCATGTGCCGATCGACGATCGGCCGCAGGCCGGCCGCCACGACCGTGGTCATCGTGCGCGGCAGCTCCCGGAACTCGCTTGCCACCGCGCTGGAGACCGTGATCGGCGTCCCGGGCAGGCTGCTGGCAACGGCCGCCTCCAGTCTCCGTTCATGGGCCGGGTTGGCGTACGAGAAGAGGCAGGCGATCGCCACGCTCTCCGGCCGACGCTCGGCGGCCTCCAGCGCCGCGCGGGTCACTTCCTCGGCAGTGAGCTCCTCCACCACCACCCCGTCCGGGCTCAGCCGCTCGCGCACCTCGAGACGATCCGCGCGCTCGACCAGCGGGCGCGGGCGCGCCGCCCAAAGGTCGTACATGTGGCGTCGCGTCCCGCTGCCGATCTCGACCAGGTCCCGGAAGCCCGTCGTGGAGAGCAGCACCACGCGAGCGAGCCTCCCCTCCAGCAGCGCGTTGGTGGCGACCGTCGTCCCGTGCAAAGTGAGCGTTGTCGCCGGCAGGTCAACCCCCTGGGAGGCGAGGTCGGCGAGCGCCGCGCCGAGGCCCCCGGCCGGGTCGGCGGGCGTGGAATGGACCTTCGCCCACCGATGCAGCCCATCGGTCGAGGCAGCGATGGCATCGGTAAACGTTCCCCCCACGTCGACCGCGATGAGCCAGCGGCGGGGGGCGGCATGAGGCCGCCTCCCCGCCGGTGCTTCAGTCAGGCGGCACCTGCTGGTACATCAGCCGCGTGTCGACGCCGGCGCGACGGTTGCGGGCCGCCTGGACGAAGTACCAGACCAGGCCGATCACCAGCAGCACCAGGGTGAACGAAACTCCGGTGCGCGTCAGGTAGGCCAGCGTCGACTCGTCGCCGCCGGGCTGGAGGGTCGCCGAGATGGCGGTCCAGATCGGCTCGATCCCCGCCACCCAGTAGACGACCACCGCGAAGACGAGCCAGACCACCCCGAGGAGCGGCAGCCAGGCCCGCCACGGCGCGTTGGCCACCAGGTCGCGCCTGGTGAACGGCGCCAGGATGGCGTTGATCCCCGGCATCACCCAGGTCAGCAGCTGGAGCAGGATGCTCAGCCACAGGAAGGCGATCAGGGTCAGCCGGCCGTCGGGCGGTGCCCAATCGACGGGCAGGATCGGGAACATCTGCAGCAGCAGGAACACCACCACCACCGCCGATATGGCCATCATCGCGTTGAGGGGGGCGTGGGTCCGCTCGTTCACCTCGCCGATCCACTCTGGCGCCTGGCGGTCGAGCGACCAGGCCAGCGCCATGCGGCTCATGAAGATGATGTAGACCGGGCAGAGCAGGAACGGGAAGAGGGTCCCGCCCAGGTTGACGATCGCCCACACCGGCCAGAGGTCGGGGTTGGCGATGGTCGCGGTGAGCGGCATCACGTTGGGCATCCCGTAGGGCATCCCCGGCCCTGACCCGCCCCAGTACTGGACCCCCCAGCCGAGCTGCGTCTCGAGGCCGAGCTTGATGCTGAACCAGTCGACGTAGACGGTGTTCATGAACACGCCCACCGCCAGCGCGCCCAGCACGCCCAGCACCACGCCGCGCCGCACGTTGCCGCGCACCTCGCCGCTGATGTAGGCCGAGTACTGGAAGCCGATGAAGTTCAGCAGGATGATCGCCAGCACGAACGGGAAGGTGGTCAGCGCGAAGGTGACCCCGGTGTCGACGACCCCGTTCTCTGTCCCGGCCGCGGCCAGGTCGGCGGCGCTGATGCCGGTCAGGCTCAGCAGGTTGGCCTCGAAGGTGCTCCGATCGGTGAACGCCAGCCCAAAGACGAACTGGGCCACCACCGCGACGAGGGCCAGGATTGCTAGCCCGCTGACGATGCGGTGGAAGCGACGGGTCGGCTGGATCGAGACCCAGACGATGCCGGCCAGCACCACCACGGCGGGGATCAGGCCCGGCAGGCCCTTGATGATGCCGTCCTCGGCGAACCAGCCGGTGGCGGTGGTCGTGAGGTCGCTGCCGGTGCCAATGCCCACGATCACGCCGGTCACCTGCAGGCCGATCAGGACCAGCGAGATCTCGAACAGGATGATCGTGATGCAGGCGAAGGCCAGCGTCCACGACTCCAGCCAGCCGACGAACGGCCCAAGGCGGGGCACGATGCGGCTGGTGAAGACATAGTCACCGCCGGAGCGTGGCATGGCCGTTGCCAGCGAGGCGAAGATCAGGCCCAGGATCACGGCGAAGACACCGAAGGTGATCGTCCCCCAACCGTAGGTGGTCAGGCTGGCCACCGCCCCGATCGGGACGAACGAGAGGCTGTACGAAAGCGGATACCAGCCGGCCCCGCCGCCGACAAAGGCGCACGTGTTGAAGAACAGGGCGTTCCAGACGCTGACCTCGCGCACGAGGCCCGAGCTGTTGCGAGTGAAGAGCTTGCCGCCAGTCGCCGACATGGTCGCCATGCTGGGCCCTCCTCCTTGCTCCACCCCTTGTCAGTATCGAGGCGTCAGGGCCGCCTCCTCGTCGAGCGACCGTTCTGCCGGCTCACCCTTACCGACCTCCGGCATCGATGGCCGCGGGCGAATCGTGCCGCCGTACATCGGCAGGTAGACGCCAGCCCCCTCGTCATCCAGCTGCGCCCACATCCGGTTCATGGCGACCGACCCGTTGCGCCGAACGCGTGCCACGGTGTCGAGGTCGAGTACCTCGCTCAGGTACTCCTCGCCGTCCCCGGCCTGCTGGAGCACATGCCCCTCGGGATCCACGATTACACTTCGACCCGGCCCGGGCCGGCCGCCCATGTTCACGTTGACCACGTAGACCTGGTTGACGATCGCGTTGGCGCGCGCCAGAACGACCTCCTGGTCGCGGTCCGAGGTCGGTGTGGCGGTGACCTGGAAGATCACTTCGGCGCCAAGCCAGGCCATCTGGCGAGGCACCTCCGGGAACCATCCGTCGTAGCAGATCATCAGCCCGGCCCGCCCGATCCCGTCGATCTCGAAGACGATGAACTCGCTGCCGGCCGCGGGGCTCTCCCAGGGTCGCCACGGGAAGATCTTGCGGTAGCGAGCGCGCAGGCTGCCATCCGGCGCAAACGCCAGCGCGGTGTTGTAGATCCGGCCGTCTTCCCCGTGCTCGTAGATGGATCCCGGCAGCAACCAGATCCCCAACTCGCGGGCAAGGTCGGCGAGTCGCTCCGTGGTCGGGCCCGGGATCGGCTCGGCGACGGCCTGCTTTGACCACGATGGGTCGGCCGCGCTGTGCATGCCGCCAATCGCCGACAGGTACAACTCCGGGTAGAGGAAGAGGCGGGCGAGTGGGTACGAGGCGCGCAGGGCACGCTGCTCCGAGGCGAACTTGTTCCAGGTGGCTGGCATATCCCACGCCACTGGCGCAGCCTGGACCGCGAGGATCGGGAGTGTGCGACTCAAATCACTATCCCGTAGTTGCGCGTTAATACTGAGCAGTCTCGGGGCTGGTGTCCAGACCCTTTTCCACCAATCGGGTCGCCCGCCATACTGCAAGCCATGACCGGCGAGCGGCTGGACGATCCGCTGGCGGAGGCAACGCGCCTGGTGGCGCTCGCCGATTCGAGCGGCCTCGCGGTCCGCCTCATCGGCGGCCTGGCGATCGAGGCCCGCGTCCCCGGCTGGAAGGGCGGCGCGCGCTCGGTGGCCGGGCGACGCGACATCGACCTCGCGACCAGCCGGCGTGACGCTGCGGGCGTGGCGCGCCTGCTCGGCGATGTCGGATACGTGGCGGATCGGCATTACAACGCGATCTACGGGCACAAGCAGCTCTACTTCATGGGCCCGACCAATGCCCGTCCGATCGACGTCGTGATCGAGACGCTCGAGATGTCCCACCGCCTGCAGTTCGGGCCGCGGCTGGCGGCCGACTACCCGACCCTCTCGCTCGCCGACCTGCTCTTGTCGAAGCTGCAGATCGTTCACCTGAACGCCAAGGACGCGCTCGACGCCTGGGTCCTGCTCGCCAACTTCCCGCTCGCCGAGGCTGACCGCGAGGGGATCAATGTGCGACGCCTGGTGGAGGTCACCGCCCACGACTGGGGCTGGTGGCGAACCGTCAGCGGCAACCTTGACCGACTGCTCGACCCGGTCACCGAGCGCCTTCCGCCAGCGCTGCACGACCCCGTTGCGCAGATTCGGGCCATCCGCAGCGCCATCGACCAGGCGCCAAAGTCTGCGCTCTGGCGGCTCCGCGCCCGCATCGGCGAGCGTGTGCGCTGGTACGACGAGCCTGAGGAGATCGGGCACGAGCAGCCCTGAGCAGGTCCCCTTCGCGGCACGCTGGCAGGCGCTACCATCGGTGCGCCATGGGCTTTTCCGCCACCGTCGACAGCCTGCTGGACGAGTACTTCCGCCTCCAGCCGGCCGATGCCACCGAGCTCGGCGAGCACGCCTATGACCACCACTGGCCGGACCTGACCCATGCCGGGCGCGTGGCCTGGTCCGGGTGGCTTGCTGACGTGGAGGCCCGCATGCAGGCGCTCGAGCCAGGCGCGCTGACGCATGACGAAGCGATCGACAAGCGGATCCTGCTCGAGAACCTGGCGGCCATGCGGTTCGCGGCCGATGAGCTGCGCGAGGTCGAGTGGAACGCGATGGTCTACGTGTACCTGTTCGGCGGCGCACTGTTCACGATGCTGGCGCGCGAATACGCGCCGATTACCGAAAGGCTCAACGCGTTGGCATCCCGCCTGCGTGGCCTGCCGGTCGCGCTCGACGGGGCTCGCGACGCGCTGAGCAAGGAGAGCGGCCGGCCGGTGAGCCGTTTCCACGCCGAGAAGGCGGTGGAGCGGATGGCGGGGGTCGCCGACCTGGTGGGGCTCGCGGTGCTGGAGGCCGAAGCCTGTGACGACGCCGGCGTGCTGGCCGAGGTCCAGGTCGCTGCGGGAGTCGCGACCGAAGCCATCAACGCGTGGACGCAATGGCTGCGCGACGAGCTCCTCCCGACCGTCGACGGTGACTTCCGGCTAGGCCCCGAGCTGTACGCCGCCAAGTTCCGCCACTCACTGAAGAGCGCGGTCACGCCAAAGGAGCTCGAGGCGATGGCCGTCGAGGAGTACGACCAGACCCGCGCCGAGATGACCCGCATCGCCCGTTCGATCTGGGGCGACTGGATGGGCGACGCCCCGCCGCCGGAGAGCGACGACGAGGCGGTGCGCAGCGTGCTCGACGCCATCGCGGTCGACCACCCGCGGGCCGATGAGCTGCTCGACTTCTGCCGCGCCGAGAACGAGCGGATCGAGGCATTCGTGGCCGAGCACGATATCGTCGGCCTCACCGAGGAACCGCTCCAGATCATCTGGACCCCTGGCTTCCTGCGCGCCTTTGGCGGCGCGATGCTGATCCCTCCCGGCCCGCTGGATCGCGGGCTGGGCAGCTTCTTCGCGATCACCCCCGTCAACGAGGCGTGGCAGGCGGAGCGTCGCGAGTCGTATCTGCGCGAGGACAACGCACGGATGCTGCGGCTGCTCACGATTCACGAGGCGGTCCCGGGCCACTACCTGCAGCTGGCCTATTCGAACCGATCTCCTTCGCTGGTTCGCGGCGTCTTCCGCTCAGGGGTCTTCAACGAAGGATGGGCCGTCTACATCACCCAGGTCATGATGGACCTCGGCTACGGAGCCGATGATCCGGCGCTGATGCTCGTCCACTGGAAGTTCTACCTGCGCTCCGCCACCAACGCGCTGATGGACATCCGCATCCAGTCCGGTTCGATGGACGAGGAAGAGGCGATGAGCCTCATGGTCGAGGGCGGCTTCCAGGAGGAGGGCGAGGCGACCGCCAAGTGGGACCGGGCGCGGCTCTCCTCGACCCAGTTGTGCGAGTACTTCCTGGGGAGCGTGGAGATGCACGGGCTGGAGCGTGAGGCCCGCCGCCGCGCCGAGGCCGATGGTGGCGAGTTCGTCTACCGGCCGTTCCTGGAGTCCGTGCTGGCCCACGGATCGCCGTCGCTGCCCGTGATCCGCGACATCCTGTTCAGCTCGGAGACAGCTCCCCGGCGAGCGAAAGGATCGAAGGAGCCCCCGGCGCCGAGTACGTGAGCAGGGCCGTGGCGTCGAACAGGTGCCCCGTCGCCAGCAGCGCCACGGTCAGGTGCGCATCGGGGAGGTGCACCAGCAGAGTGGTGTAGCCCCGCAGCAGCCCGGAATGCCCGTAGCCGAGCAGGCCACCGAACCGATACTGCTCGGCACCCATTCCATATCCCTCGTCGTTGAAGTCGAGCATCTGCGCCAGGGTGTCCGCGCGCAGGATGGCCCCGCCGTACAGCGCATCTCCCCAGCGCACCAGGTTGACCGCGTTCGAATCGAGCATGGCCGATGTCCAGAAGGCGCTGGTCCACGACACGCCCAGCAGGTACGGCAGGTGGCCCTTTGACGGTACCCCCGTGCCGGCCAGCTTGAGCGGGCCAGTGATGCGGCGCTGCAGCTCGTCGCCAAACCGGTGGCCGGTGACGCGCTCGACCAGCAGCCCGGCGATCACGTAGTTCGTGTTCGAGTACGCCCAGCTCGTGCCCGGCGCGAAGGTTGACGGCCCGAGCAGGGCCAGCACCTCGGCCGGCTGCCAGATGCGTGACGGTTCGGCGTTGAGCCGATTGCGCATCGGTGCCAGCAGATCGGCGATCCCGGACGTGTGGCTGAGGAGCTGCCGCACGGTCACGCCGCGAGCGATCGTCAGCTCGGGCAGGTATTCGTTGACCGCTGCGTCGAGCGTCACGCGGCCCTCTTCGACCAGCTGCAGCACGATCGTCGCCGTGAAGGTCTTGGTGACGCTGGCGATCGCGAACGGCGTGGCGCCGCTCAGGGGCGTCGTGCTCCCTTGGCGCGGCGGCCCTGACCCGCCGCTCCAGCCGAGCTGCGCATCGGCCGAGACGCCGACCGCGACCGAGGTCAGGCCGAATGCCGCCCGTGCCCGATCAACCGCCGCCTGCAGGGCGGCCGCCTCTGCCTGAGAGACGGGAAGCAGGTCGATCGGTCGCGCCGTGCCGCCGCCATCGGCTCCGTCTGGCGTCGCCTCCGGCAACGGCTGCAGGCCGGGCGTGGCGGACGCTCCTGCGCTCGCTGCTGGGAGCCGAGACGTCTGTGTGGGAGGCAGCTCACCGGGAGCGAGCGCGCCCGGGGCTAGCGTCACCGAGACGGCCACCAGCACAGCAAGCACGGCCGCAGCACCGGTCAGGTGGGCGATCGGTCGTCGCATAGGGCCTCAGCATGCGGCATCGGGACGAGGGCCGTTGACGCGCCGCGGCCCGGTAGCATTCCCGGCAATGCTCGACATGGGGCGCGGCTTCAGCGCCGTCCGTCACCGCAACTTCCGTCTGTACTGGATCGGCCAGATCATCAGCCTGGTCGGCACCTGGATGCAGACTGTCAGCCTGCCGTGGCTGGTGCTGCTGCTCGGCGGCAGCCCCATCCAGCTGGGCGCCGTCCTCGCCCTGCAGTTCGCGCCGTCGCTCATCCTGGCGCCGTTCGGCGGGGTGCTCGCGGATCGGGTCGACAAGCGGCGCCTGCTGCTGACCACCCAGTCGGTCGCGGCGCTCCAGGCAGTCGTTCTCTTCGCCCTGACCGTGACCGATGTGGTCCAGGTCTGGCACGTGATGGTCCTGTCACTGGCGCTGGGCTTCGTGAACGCCCTTGACATGCCCGTCCGGCAGTCGTTCGCCGCCGACCTAGTGCCGCGCGACGACCTGATGAACGCCATCACCCTCAACTCGGCGAGCTTCAACCTGGCCCGCGTGGTGGGACCGGCAGTGGCCGGCCTGACCCTGGCGTTCTACGGCCCCGCCTTCAACTTCGCGATCAATGCGGTCAGCTACGGGGGCGTGCTGATTGCGCTGCGGCAGATGGACCCCGGCGCCATGCTCCCCCTCGCGCGGCCGACCACGATGCCCTCGATCCGGTCGAGCCTGGGTGAGGGGGTGAGCTACGCGCTGCGCACCCCGACCGTGCTCTGGCCGCTCGTCCTGCTGGCCGGGATGGGGACCTTCGGCATGAACTTCCAGACCCTGCTGCCGCTCTTCGCGCGCTTTACCCTCTCGCTGGACGCCGATGGCTATGGCGCCCTTTTCGCCGCCATGGGGCTCGGCTCGCTGCTGGCCTCCGTGGCGCTGGCCTATGTCGGCCACCGCCGGCCGCTGGTGGGCATGATCCTGTGGGGCGGGCTCGCGTTCGTGTTCTTCGAGGCGCTGCTTGGGCTCTCGCGCACCGCGGAGCTCGCCTTCCCGCTGATCGTGGCAGTCGGCCTCAGTTCGATGCTGATGATCAACACCATCAACGTCATCGTGCAGCGCAGCGTGCCGAATGAGCTGCGCGGTCGGGTGATGTCCCTCTATATCACGGTCTTCGCGGGAGTCACCCCGATCGGCGGCCTGCTGGCCGGGGCGGTGGCCGAGCTGTGGGACCCGTCGGTCGCCTTCCTGCTGGGGGCGGCCATCGGGAGCCTGTTCATCGGCCTTGTCGCCTGGCAGCTGGTGGTCCTCGGCAAGGGCCAACAGACGGTGACTGCTTGACCGATCCTCCACGCGTCCGACCCGGGTTGACCCTTGGGCTGCTGGCCCTGTCGCACGCGGTGATCCATGCCCAGTCGGCGCTGATGCCGCTGATCTACCCGATCATCATCATCGAGTTCGCGCTCAACCCGCGGGATATCGGCCTGTTCATCGCCGTGACCACCGCCGTCGGCGGCTCGATGCAGCTCCTCTACGGCTTCCTGACCCGATGGGTGGCGCGCCCCGTGCTCCTCGGCGGCGGACAGCTCGTCTTCGCGGCGGGCCTCCTGCTGTCCGGCCTGACGCATTCGCTGGGGCAGCTGCTCGCCTCCATCTCCTTCGCGCGCGTTGGGTCGAGTCCGCAGCATCCTGTCGGCAACGCCCTCCTCTCCGACGTGTATCCGCCTTCTCGCCGGGGCTTTGCCATCAGCGCCCATATCAGCGGCGGCAACGTGGGGACCGTGCTGGTGCCGTTCGTGGGGTTGGCGCTGATCGGCTCGGTGGGGTGGCAGACGACCCTTGCCCTGTTCGGTGTCCCGGCGCTCTTGACCGGGTCGCTGATCCTGTGGCGCGTCCGCGAGGATGGCGCCGCGTACCGGGCTCGTGCGCGTCGTGCCGGTTCAGTGTGGGGGCAGCTGGGCTCCGTGCTCGGTCGGCGGGACCTGCGGCTGATCCTTGGCGCTTCGCTGATCGCCGCCGGCGGGCGCGGCCTGGACATCGTGGCGCCATTCATGCTGCTCTACCTGCGCGGGCCGTTGAATCTTTCGGAAGAAACGACCGCCGTCCTCTACGCCCTGCTCCTGGTCGGCGCCGTCGTCGGGCCGCTCCTCGCCGGGTGGCTCTCCGATCACTTCGGCCGGCGTCGCACCCTCGTCGTCTACTACGTCCTGTCGGCCGTGGGCGTGCTGGCCTTCCTCGCCGCGGGCTCCAACCTGGTTCTGCTGGTGCCGCTGCTGCTGCCGTTCGGGACCGCCGTCTTCTCCGAGTCGCCGGTCCTCCAGGCCTTCCTCGCCGACCGCGCCTCGGGTCCCACTCGCGACGTCGCCTTCAGCGTCTACTTCACCTTCGCGTTTGGGATCGGGGCCTTCTGGGCGATCGTGATCGGGAATGTGGCCGCTGAGTGGGGGTATCCGGTTGCCTTCGTCCTGATGGCGGCCTCGTACCTGGGTGCCGCCTGCCTCGTTGCCCTGGTGCCCGCGCAACCCGCGACCGCCGGCGCTGCAAGTTAGGTCGTCGTCCCGTCCTACCAATGACATTGGTACAACTCGTCGCGGATGGCATCGGAAGTGGATATCTGGCAGCCATAGGCGTGTTAGCACCAACGACACTGGTAGATTCGCGCGTCGCGAGTCTCCGCCAACGCCGGACGCGCCGTTCTACCAGTGGGCTTGGTAAGCCACTGATACATCGGCGCTAAGGCCCGGGGCGGAGGATGGCCGCGTGAACTCCTTCCGGCCACGGCCTGCATCGACCGGTCGCACCCGCGCAAGCTACCTCGCCGCATCGTTCGGTCGTGAGCTCCGCATGGCCCGGATGACCGCCGGCCTGACTCAGACCAGCCTTGCCAAACGCGCCGGCGTGAGCCAGCAGCTGGCCAGCTGGGCCGAGCTCGGGACGGGCAATGTCTCACTCGAAGCGCGATGCCGGCTGGCGGCCGCGTGCGGACACGAACTCGCCTGGCGGCTTTATCCAGTTGCGACCGTCCGCCTGCGGGACTCCGGGCAACTGACGCTGGCTCAGGCGATCGTCGGGGTGGCGCATCGCAGCTGGCGTCCACGCCTGGAGGTGCCGGTTGCCGCAGGCGACGCCCGGGCAGCAGACCTCCTCCTGACAGGGCCGATGGAGATCATCCACATCGAGATCGAGCGCGCGCTCGTGGATTTTCAGGCGCAGCTCAGGTCGGCCCAGGTCAAGCGTGAGCTCCTGGCGGCCCAGGAACAGCGGCCGATCCGGCTCGTGATCGCTGTCCCGTACGCGCCGGCCAGTCGAGAGCGCCTCGCCCCGTTCTCGCAGCTGATCAGCCAGACCATGCCGGCGGAGTCCCGCGCGATCTGGCGAGCGATTCGTGGCGGCGAGCCGCTGAAGAACGACGGCATCCTGTTCGTCCGCACACCGCGCCGCCGCCAGCCCCAGTCATAGCCCACGAAACGGCTTCCGCGCGGAGCCCGCACGCCCTAGCATGTGCCCCGATGGACGACGAGCGTCTGGCCTCGATCCCACTGCTGGCAGTCCTCGACAAGCGCGCGCGCAAGCAGGTCCTGCAGACGGCGCGCGAAGCTCACTACGCGGCCGGCCAGACGGTGGTGCGCGAAGGCGATCCCGCGACCGTGCTGTATCTGATCGTCAGTGGCCACGCCGGCGTCGAGCAGGAGGGACGCAAGGTCGGCAGCATGGGGCCGGGCGAGTTCTTCGGTGAGCTTGCTCTCATCGAGGAGCACGGTAGAACCGCCACGGTCGTGGCCGAGGACGAGCTCGACTGCCTGCTGATCAGCGCCTGGGAGTTCAAGGCGTCGCTCGAGGAGCATCCACAGATGGCGATCCCGATGCTCAATGCGATCATCGCCCGGCTCCACCGTCGCGAACACCATGGCTGACGAGGCCACCAAGGAGCAGACCGAGCCGGCCGAGAAGATGGAACCCGCGGCCGAGGCCGCGACCATCGAGAACCTCCTCCGCGAGGAGCGCCTCTTCCCACCACCACCCGAGTTCGTGAGAAGCGCCACGGCCAACGACCCGCAGATCTACATGCGGACCGCAACGGAGGAGGGCTTCCGCGAGTTCTGGACGGAAGAGGCCGAGCGGATCGACTGGATGGAGCCCTGGACCGAGCTCCTCGACTGGCAGCTCCCCTACGCCAAGTGGTTCGTCGGCGGCAAGCTGAACATCAGCGTCAACTGCCTCGACCGCCACGTCGCCAACGGCCTGGGGGACAAGGTCGCCTACTACTGGGAGGGCGAGCCCGGCGACAAGCGGACCCTCACCTACCAGGACCTGCTTGACGAGACGTGCCGGATGGCCAACGCCCTGCGAGCCCTCGGGGTGCAGAAGGGCGACAGGGTCGCCATCTACATGCCGATGATCCCCGAGCTCCCGGTCGCGATGCTCGCGTGCGCACGGATCGGCGCTCCCCACTCCGTGGTCTTCGGGGGCTTCTCGGCTGACGCGCTCGCGGGCCGCATCGATGACGCGCAGTGCACCACGGTAATCACCGCCGACGGCGGCTATCGCAAGGGCGCGACGGTTCCCCTGAAGAGCAATGCGGACGACGCCATGGCGCGCAGTCCATCGGTCCAGAACTGCGTGGTGGTCAGGCGCACGGGCGACGCCGTGGAATGGCAGGAGGGCCGCGACCACTGGTGGCACGAGCTGACCGCCGACCAGCCAGCCACCGCCACCCCGGAGCCGATGGACTCCGAGGACCTCCTCTACCTCCTGTACACCTCCGGCACGACGGCCAAGCCCAAGGGCATCATGCACACCACCGCGGGCTACCTGGTCGGGACCGCGGCCACCCATCGGCTCATCTTCGACATCAAGCCGGACGACGTGTACTGGTGCATGGCCGATATCGGCTGGGTGACCGGCCATTCGTACATCGTCTACGGGCCGCTCGCCAACGCGACGACCGGGATCATCTACGAGGGCGCCATCGACTTCCCTGACAAGGACCGATGGGCCCAGATCGCCGCCCGATACCGCGCCACGATCCTGTACACCGCCCCGACCGCCATCCGCGCCCTGATGAAGTACGGGCAGGAGGCCTTCGCCGGCGACGACCTGTCGTCCCTCCGGCTGTTGGGCTCAGTAGGCGAGCCGATCAACCCCGAGGCATGGGCCTGGTACTGGAAGTACATCGGGGGAGAGCGCTGCCCGGTGGTCGACACCTGGTGGCAGACCGAGACCGGCATGATCCTGATCACGCCGCTGCCGGGGATCACCACCACCAAGCCGGGGAGCGCCACCTTCCCGTTCCCGGGTGTCAAGGCCGACGTGGTCGACGAGGCCGGCAGCACCGTGCCGCTGGGTGGTGGCGGCTACCTCGTGCTCGAGCGGCCGTGGCCGGCCATGCTGCGCGGCATCTACGGCGACCACGACCGATACGTCGAGACCTACTGGTCGCGCTATCCCGGCCGATACTTCGCCGGGGACGGCTGCAAGCGCGACGACGAGGGCTACTACTGGCTCCTCGGCCGCGTCGACGACGTGATGAACATCTCAGGCCACCGCATCTCGACGACCGAGGTGGAGTCGGCACTCGTCTCGCACCCCGCCGTCGCCGAGGCTGCGGTCGTCGGCCGCACCGACCCGATCACCGGCCAGGCCATCTTCTGCTACGTGATCCTGCGTGCCGGGTTTGAGGCATCCGAGGAGCTGGCGGCCGAGCTGCGGGAGCACGTCGCCGAGGTGATCGGGAAGCTGGCGCGGCCCAAGCAGATCATGTTCACGCCGGACCTTCCCAAGACCCGCTCCGGCAAGATCATGCGTCGCCTGCTGCGCGACATCGCCGAAAAGCGGCCCCTGGGCGACGTGACCACGCTCGCGGACGAGGGGATCGTCTCCTCGATCCGTGAGCAGTCGGGTCGGGGAGAGGACTAGCCTCGGCTCGGCTTCCGGGTATAAGCCCCACTTATGCTCCTGCACCGATAGGGGCTCTCCCGCGCACCTGGATAAGCCAGCCTTATGCAGGTTCACCGATCGGCGACCATCGGTGCACGAGTATTAGCCGGACTTACCGGCCAACCCCCGGGAGGGCATGCGAACCCACAGGAGCCCGTCCCCTCCGACTGGCACACCGGCGCGAAGGCAGGCCCAGATCCGCTTCGAGGGGACGGGAAGGGCAGCCGCCAGCAACGACCGATGATTCAGCACCGCGGCCCGGTTGCGCCGCGTATCCAGGACGGCGATGACCAGCCAAGCTGACCGGCCCGTCCGCTCGACCGTGGCCGCTCGCTTGAGCTGAGCTGCCCGCAGCTGAGCCTGGAGATCGAGGAGCGCCCGTTCCACCTCCACCGCGACCATTCCCGCAGGGCCATCCAGCACCATGTCAACTGCCCGCCGATCTGGCGCCGCACCCACAGGGACCTCCAGCCGAACCCGCCAGGCTGACGATGCGGCGGCCCTGATCGTCTCGGCGACCTGCAACTGCCCGGAGTCGCGCAGTCGTACGCCGTTCCCCGGATACAGGCGAAGCACCAGGTCATGGCCAGCCGCCGATGCGAGGCGATGCATGACGTCGAGGCTCGGCACGATCCGACCACGTTCAGCCTGGCTGATCAGAGCCTGACTGACACCGGCTCGTTCCGCTACCTGCCTCTGCGTCAGACCGGACACCGCGCGAGCGGCGACGAGTTCGCGGGCCAAGCGCCCGGCCACCTCATCGCCATGAAAGCCAAATCGAACACGGGGGGTCGGCATGCACCAAGCATGGCCAAGGGCGCCAACCGGGCAGTTATCCCTCCATTACTGCCCGTTTGCTACGATGCGCCCCGTGAGCTTCACGCGACGGACCAAGGCAATCATCGCGGCTGTTCTCAGCGTCGGATGGCTGCTCTACATGATCGTGGGGCTGCAGGTCATCAACCTCATCGCGCCGGTCCACCTGGGATCCGGGCCGGAGGGGACGGCAGCATTCATCGGCCTGGTCGCGGGCGTCTTCGTGGCCGGCTTCGTCATGTGGGCCGCCTCCGACTGACCTCCGACTGACCAAGGATTAGCCGATGCGCCTCGCCAGGGCGCGGCGACGGACAGCACCTATTCCACGTCCCCCGAGAAGAGGTTCGCGCTCGCCGCGTGCTCGCGGTCGATCGCGGGATCGAGCAGGCGCCGATACAGCCCCGGCCGACGATCGGCCATCGTGTCCCACTCGTGCTCGCCGGGGCGTCGCCGCACATGGGTCTGGCGCGCCGCCTCGGGGTCGATCTCCCCGACCAGCAGCTCTTCCTTCGTGTCGCTTGCCACCGCCAGCTGCTTCCCGTCGTAGTCGATCAGCACCGAGCGACCGATGAACGTGACTCCGCGCTCCGTCCCGACGCGGTCGCAGGCCAGCAGGTAGCAGTGGTTCTCCGCGGCGCGGGACGGGGCGAATATGCCGGGGTGGAAGTCGACGCCGACCGGCCAGTTGGTCGGCAGGGCGATCAGATCGGCCCCGTCGAGCGCGCACATGCGCGCCGCCTCCGGGAAGCGCAGGTCGTAGCAGATGAGGACGCCGATGCGCAGGCCGCCGACATCGATCACGCTCGGTGCATCGGGCCCGGGCGTGGTGAACCGGTCGACCCCGAGGTAGGGGAGATGCATCTTGCGGTAGGTGTAGCGCTTCCCATCGGGAGCCGCGACCAGCGCCGCGTTGAAGACCTCGTCGCCGTGCGCCTCGAGCGTGCCGCAGATGACGGTCATGCGGTGGACCTCGGCCAGGCCGGCGAGGACGTTATGAGCGATCACCCCGGCGCGTCGTGCAACCGGTCGCGCCTCGTCGAGCGAGCCGAACGCGTATCCGGTGACGGCGGCCTCGGGAAGGACGGCGAGGACGGCCCCCGCTGCGGCAGCCTCGGCCACCGCGCGGCCGATCCGGTCGAGGTTGCCCTCCACGTCGCCGAGCTGCGGATCGATCTGGCAGGCGGCCACGCGAAGCGTCGGCATCGGACCTTCCTTCCCGCTACCCTTCGCCGATGGCCACTCGACCCTGGCTGGTTCCGGCTGCCTTCATTTTACTCGGGCTCATCTGGGGCTCCTCGTTCCTGTGGATCAAGATCGGCATCGACGAGATGGATCCCGCCACGCTGGTCGCGCATCGGGTCAGCCTGGGCGCCGTGGCCATGCTCCTGTACGTGCGCCTCACCGGCGAGAAGCTCCCGCGGACCTTCCGCGAGCTCGTCCCCATGGCCGCCCTGGGGATGATCGCCACCGCCCTCCCGTTCTTCCTGATCACGTGGGGCGAGCTCTACATCGACTCGGGGACCGCCGCGGTGCTCAACTCCCTCACGCCGATCTTCAGCCTGATCCTGGCCGGGACGATTCTCCACACCGAGTCGGTGACGCTGGTGCGAGTGATCGGCCTGGTGACCGGCTTCGCCGGCGCCGCCCTGCTCGCCTCCCGGGAGTTCGCGCTGCGAGGCGATGCGCTGGCATTGATCGGGGTGGGGGCCGTCACCGTGGCGGCCATCTCGTATGCGGTCGGGGCCTCCGTCTCGAAGGCGATGGTGCATGGGACCCCTCGCAACGTGGTGGCGGCAGGCAACCTCACCTTTGGTGCGGTCTATATCTGGGTCTTTGCGCTGATCAGCGGGGCGAACCTCGCGCTGCCGACCCAGACCGACAGCATCATCGCGGTGCTGTGGCTGGGGCTGCTCGGCTCGTTCCTGGCCTTCATGCTCCTGTATTTCCTGATCGCGCACCTGGACGCGACGGTGGCCGCCATGGTGACCTACCTCTTCCCGGTAGTGGGGGTCACGCTCGGGGTCGTGTTCCTGAACGAGGTGCTCGATGCGCGCCTCCTCATCGGCACCGCCCTGGTCCTGATCGGGATCGTAGTGGTGAGCCTTCGGTATGATCAGGTCGTGCGAGTGGTCACCGGCTTGAGAGGCCGCGGATGAGCGGCTTCGACGAAGGGCCACGCTGGCCAGAGCGTGACGTCCCTCGAGAGCCCGATCAGGAGCCCCCGTCCGAGCCGTGGCGACCGCGGTGGTACGAACCCCCCGCGCTGGAACCCGAGCTGGAACCCGAGCGCCAACCGATTGCGGAACCGGAGCCCGAGCCAGAGCCGGAGCCGGAGCCGGAGCCTGAACCGGAGCCGGAGCCTGAACCGGAGCCCGAGCCAGAACCGGAGCCCGAGCCAGAACCGGAGCTGGCCCAGGAGGCGGAGCAGGAGGGCGACCTGCCGAGCCCCGATACCGAGGCCGCGCCGTCGACGACCTCGCTCGGCGACTCCGACGACTGGGACCCCAAGCGTGACGGCGATCGCCGCCGGCCGACGACCGCGGAGCAGGCGGTCCCGTGGCTGATCGGCCTGCTGCTGGCCCTGACGGGGATCGTGGTCGTGCTGATGGCGCTCATCTTCATCGGGCCCGAGGGAGTCTCCGGCCTGCCGAGCCCCTCGGCTTCGGCCTCGGCCTCGGCATCGGTCCAGGCCAGCGTCAGTGAAGGCCCAGCTGCCTCGGCGTCGATCGAGCCGTCGACCGGGCCCTCGGCCACGCCAGAGCCTGTCTTCGGCCCGCTCGAGATGACCTACCTGGGCCGCGCCTCCGCCGCGTCGCCGATCCGCCTCTCGCGCCGCGACTTCTCCACCACCGCCGACCCGGTGGTGCTGGCGGAGGATGCCAACGGGGTCGGCAAGTACGCATGGGCCCCCGATGGGCGTGTCGGCGCCGCGATCATCTCGGGGCGGGCGGTTGCGGTCGTGCCAGGGCAGGAGCTGCGCACCCTGACCGACCCGGTCGACGCGATCGTCTTCGCCGACGACTCGACCACGCTCTACGGCCTGCGCGTCGTGGAGGGCGCGACCAGCGATCGGGCCGAGGTGCTGCGCATCGACTTCGAAATCGGGGCGACCGAGATCATGACCACGATCACGTACCCGCACCCCGAGATCATCAAGGACCCCGCCCTGCGGGAGGCGCAGTTCGCCGACAACGGCGGCGTCGCGCGCCTGTGGGCAACGGTCGACGGCTACGTGGTGGCGTGGATCCTGGCCGAGCCGAGCAAGACCTACCGCATCGATCCGGCCGACGGGAGCTACACGGAGGTGGACGCCCAGCCGACGCTCTGGTCGCCGGACCAGCGGCTGCAGGTCAAGGTGAGCGAAGCGTCAGGTATCACCACCCTCACCCTGGCGGGGCATGACGATGTTGCCCAGGCATCGGTCAAGATCACCGGGCTGGTCAGCCACCTCCGCTGGGCGGGCACCAAGAACGCAGTCGTCTTCACCGTCGGCGTCCTCGTGGGCGGCGGGGTGCGGCAGAACCTCTACGTCTGGGACCTGGTCGACGGCATGGCCCCGTCGCCGCTCACCAGCAACGGCGCCTCGTTCGGCGCGGAGTGGCTGGGCGTGCTGCAGTCGTGGGTCCCCTGATGCAGCAGATCATCAACCCCATCGCCGTCGAGCTGGACGACACCGCCCGCCTGATGCGCATCCGCTGGGATGACGGCCACCTGGGCGAGTGGCGCTGGACCGACCTGCGTCGCGCCTGCCCCTGCGCGCTCTGCTCGGGCGAGGGGAATATGCCCGGCATCGTGACCCTCGACATGGTCTTCAGCGAGCAGCAGACGACCATGGAGCGGGTGAAATGGATCGGCCGATACGCCCTGGCGCCGATCTGGGCCGATGGCCATGACACGGGCCTCTTCACGTACACCAAGCTGCGCGAGCTGTGCCAGTGCGAGGAGCACCTCGCCCGATGACGCGGGTGCTGCAGTCCGGGTTCACCCTGGCGCTCGGCGGTGGCGGCGGCCGGGGGTGGGCGCACATCGGCGTGGCGCGGGCGCTCGATGACGCCGGGCTGCGCCCGGGCCTGGTGGTGGGCACCAGCATGGGTGCGATCGTGGGCGCCGGGATCGCCGCCGGCGTAGCGCCCCGCGAGATGGAACGCCTTGCCGGGCAGTTCTCCGTCTCGCGTGCCGTGGGCCGCGGCGGGCGGCTCGCCCTCTTCGATCCGCGGCCGCTGCTCGAGCACCTGCGACCGATCCTGGGCGATCCGTGGATCGAGGAGCTGCCGTTGCCGCTCGCGGTGTCTGCCTACGACCTGGTCGCTGGGCGGCCGGCAGCGATCACCTCGGGTCGACTGCTCGACGCGCTGGAGCGCAGCATCGCGGTGCCGCTCGTGTTCCCGCCCACGGCCGTCGAAGGCGCCGTCTGGTGCGACGCCGGTCCGTGGGAGTCGGTGCCGGTCAGCCTCGCGCGCAGCCTCTCGACGGCGCCGGTGATCGGCGTCTGGATCGACATTCCCAAGCCGGGCCTGCTCGCATCGCCGCCGGTCGCCACGCTGCTCCGCCGCCTGGGCGGTCGCCTGGGGACGGGGAGCCCGGCGGATGCGCTCACCGCCCGCCGCTACGCCGCGCTCCTGGCAACGCGCTGGGCAGACCCGGTGCACGTCGAGGAGCCCGACCTGATGATCCGGCCGCGGCTGGGTCTCACCTCGGGCCTGCAGTTCGGCCGCGTGGCCCGGATGGTCGAGCTCGGCTATCGCGACGCCCAGGCCACACTCCTGCAGGCTGGTTACGCGCCGGAGCGTCATGTCGCGTGAGCCGGCGCGACCCGCCGGACTGCTGCTGGTGCATGCCCATCCCGACGACGAGTGCTTCGCCACCGGCGGCCTGATCGCCCGCTCCATCGCGGAGGGGCGTCGCGTCGACCTGGTGGTGTGCACCGGAGGCGAGGAGGGCGAGATCCACGATCCCTCGCTGGACCCCGAAGAGGCGACACCGCGGATGCGCGAGATCCGCACGGCAGAGCTGGACTGCTCGGTTGCCGCGCTGCGGGACGGTGGCCCGGGCGAGCTTCAGGTGCATCGGCTCGGCTACCGCGACAGCGGCATGATGGATTCCGAGGCAAACGCGCACCCGGACGCGTTCTGGCAGGCGGACCTGGACGAGGCCTGCGGGAAGCTGGTGTCGGTCATTCGCGCGGCCCAGCCGGCGGTGCTGGTGACCTACGACGCCAAGGGGAACTACGGCCACCCCGACCACATCAATGCCCACAAGGTGGCGGTCTCCGCCCTGCAGGCGGCCGCCGACTCGTCGCGCTTCGACGCCGCCGGACCGGCCTGGTCGGTCGCCAAGTTCTATGAGATCGCGTTCAACCGGGACCGATGGTTCGCGGTGATGGTCGAGATGAAGGAGCGCGGCCTCAAGCTGCCGTGGGACCTCGATGCAGAGGGGGAAGAGTCGTCGGAGTCCGCTGAGGAGGAGTCATTCGGCGTGCCCGAGGCCGAGATCACGGCCTTCGTGGATGTCGAGGCCTGGTCTGGCGCCAAGTTGGCCGCGATGGACTGCCACAAGACCCAGCGCCAGGACTTCGGCTGGCTGCTCGACATGCCGGATGACCTCGCGTCGCGCATCCTCTCCCCGGAAAGCTTCGTGCTGACCCGCTGGCCGCACCGCGGAATCGCGCCCGGCCTGCGCGAGTCGTCCCTCTTCGAGGGGATCGACGAGCCCTAGCCCTGCGCGCCGCGGCTCGCCGCGCACACCGGGTGTGCACAACTGGCAAGAAGAGGCCCGGCCCCACCCGTTTGGGTCGTGAACTTGCCGCTGCCGCACGCCCCTTGAGCAGGGAGAGGAACAAGCGGCTGTATCCTGGCCGTAGTTCCCGTTTGTGCACGCCGGGTGTACACGGACCCAAGCAGCGGCACTTCCCAGGGAGGCCGTCGTTCGGTAAGGTCTCCCCTCATGGATCTCGCCCCGGTCATCTGCGCGAACTGCGGCACGCCCAACGACGCCGGCCGCAAGTTCTGCTCGGAGTGCGGCCACGGGCTCGGCGTGGCCTGCGCCGTATGCGGGACCCTCAACGCACCATCGGTCAAGTTCTGCGGCGAATGCGGATCACCCATGCAGGCCGATGCAGCGGCCGCACCCAAGGCAAGCGCCGAGCCAAGTGCCGAGCGGCGGCTGGTGTCGGTCATGTTCGCCGACCTGGTCGGCTTCACGACCGCCTCCGAGGGACGCGATGCGGAGGAGACGCGCGAGCTGCTGACCCGCTACTTCGAGATGGCGCGCGCGGCGGTCGAGCGGCACGGCGGGACGCTGGAGAAGTTCATCGGCGATGCGGTGATGGCGGTCTGGGGAGCGCCCACAGCCCACGAGGACGATGCCGAGCGCGCGGTCCGCGCGGCCATGGAGATCATCGCGGCGGTCCCGAGCCTGGGTGACGAACAGCACCCGATCCAGGCCCGCGCAGGGGTGCTGACGGGAGAGGCGGCGGTGACGATCGGCGCCGTCAACCAGGGACTGATCGCCGGTGACATGGTCAACACCGCGAGCCGCCTCCAGTCGGCCGCCGCTCCCGGCACCCTGCTGGTGGGCGAGGCGACCTACCGCGCCACGTCCAACGCCATCTCGTTCGAGCCGGCCGGCGAGCAGGCCCTCAGGGGCAAGGCCAGCCCGATCCCCGCCTGGCGCGCGATCGCCGTGGTGGCACGGCGCGGTGGATCGGGCCGGAGCGAGCTGCTCGAGCCGCCATTCGTGGGCCGCGAGGACGAGCTGCGACTGCTCAAGGACCTCTTCGACGCCACCGTCCGCGAGCGCAAGTCGCGGCTGATCAGCGTCATCGGGCAGGCCGGCATCGGCAAGTCAAGGCTGGCCTGGGAATTCGAGAAGTACCTCGACGGCGTCGTCGAAACTGTGTGGTGGCACCAGGGCCGCTCCCCGGCCTACGGGGAGGGGATCAGCTACTGGGCGCTGGTCGAGATGGTGCGGGGGCGCGCCGGCATCGGTGAGGGAGACGACGAGGCCACGATCCGCAGCCGCTTGAACGCGACGCTGGAGCAGTTCGTGCCCGACGCCGGGGAGCGGCGCTGGATCGCGCCGCGCCTGGCCGGCCTGCTGGGGATCGAGCAGCTGCCGGCCGAGAGCCGCGAGGAGCTGTTCGCGGCGTGGCGCACCCTCTTCGAGCGGATGTCCGAGCAGGCGCCGGTGGTCCTCATCTTCACCGACCTGCAATGGGCCGACCAGGGGATGCTCGACTTCGTCGAGAACCTGCTCGCCTGGGCCCGAACGGCACCGATCTTCGTCGTGGCGCTGGCGCGCCCGGAGCTGGCCGAGCGGCGGCCCGACTGGGGGAGCGGCGTCCGGACGCTCACGCGCCTCAACCTCGAGCCGCTGGCGGACGCGGAGATCGGCGAGATGCTGGAGGGGCTCGTGCCGGGACTCCCGCCCGCGGCGCTGCGCTCGATCGTGGGGCGCGCCGAGGGGATCCCGCTCTACGCGGTGGAGACGGTGCGGATGCTCCTCGACCGCGAGCTGATCGTGCCCGACGACGGCCGCTACCGTCTCACCGGAAACCTCGCCTCGCTCGGGGTGGCGGAGACGCTCCATGCGCTGATCGCCAGCCGTCTCGACGCGAACCGGCCGGAGGACCGCGCGCTGCTGCAGGACGCATCGGTCCTTGGCCAGACCTTCACCCTCGACGCGCTTGCGGCCGTGGCAGGTGAGGAGCCAGCCGCGCTGACGGAGCGGCTCGAGCGCCTCGTACGACGGCAGCTGCTCGCGCTCGACCAGGACCCGCGATCGCCGGAGCGCGGTCAATACGGGTTCGTGCAGGCGCTCGTGCGCGAGGTCGCCTACGCCTCGCTGGCGCGTGCGGACCGTCGGGTCCGGCACATGGCCGCCGCCCGCCACGTCGAGTCGCTCGGCGTCGACGAGCTGGCCGGCGTGCTGGCCAGCCACTACTTCGCGGCCTACCAGGCCTCGAAGGCCGGCGCCGAGGCCGATGCGCTGGCGGCCCAGGCCCGGATTGCGCTCCAGGCCGCGGCCGAGCGCGCTGCAGCGCTCAACTCGCACCGCCAGGCGCGCGGCTACTTCGAGCAGGCGATCACCGTGACGTCCGATCCGGCCGAGCAGGCGGTCCTTCATCTGCGCGCCACCGAGTCGGGGGAGAGCACCTTCGACATGGATCGTGCCATCGAGCATGCCAGCGCCGCACGGGAGCTCTACCGTTCGCTCGGCGACCTGCCCGGCCTGGTGCGCGCCACGACCTGGCTCGGCCGCCACCAGACCTCGGCCAAGCTCGAGCCGCAGGCGGTCGTCACATTCGAGGAGGGGCTGCGCGACGGCGAGCCGATCGCCGACTCGCCCGAGTTCGCGGCCCTGCTGGCGGAGCTGTCGCGGGTCTACATGATGATGAACCGCGACGAGGAGGCGATCGCGACGGCCGACCGCTCGCTGGAGCTCTCGGGCCGCCACGGGCTCGTGCTCCCCGTGGTCGAGGCCCTCATCAACAAGGGGACCGCGCTGGAGAACGCCGGGCGGATGACCGAGGCGGTCGCCACCCTGCGCGGGGCAATCGCCGAGGCGGAGCGCCACGGACTTGCCGTCAGCGCGCTGCGCGCACGAAATAACCTGCTCGGCGCCATCGAGGTGGACGATCTGAACGAGGCGATGGTCCTCCTGCGCGAGGGATACGAGCAGTCAGTCCGACTTGGCGGCGCGGGCTTCGTGCAGCAGTTCGTCTACAACATGGCGATTAACTCTCCACACACGGGAGAGTGGGGCGCGTGGATGGATGAGATGGCGGCAATCGAGGATGCCGAGCCACTCCATGCGTTCTACCAGGTGTCCTTCGCCGAGGCTCGCGCGTCGCTGGCCGCAGCGCGCGGTGACCAGCGTGAAGCCGATGCACAGCTGGCCCGAGCCGCCAGCGCCGCGCAGCAGCTCGACAGCTTGCTCGTGACCTCCAGCGAAGCCATGACCGAGTCGCGCGTCGCCTTCTTCCGGGGCGACTGGGTGCGATCTGCCCGACGCGGTCTCGACGCGGGACGGGACCAGAACTTCAGCCACGACGGCCCTCATTTCGCTTCGTTGGCGGCCATGGCAGGCGCGCTGCCAGGGGAACTCGCTGCCGCCATCACAGCGCTCGACGACTTTGCCCGTGGTGGACGCATCGCGGCCGCGTCATTCGCTGCCGCCGAGGCTGGCCAGGCGGCGCGAAGCGGTCGGCTCGACGAGGCGCGAGCGGGGTTCCGTCGTGCGCTGGGCCTCTTCCGCGAGGGTGGGGATCTCCTCAGCGAGGCGCTCACCGGGCTGATCTGGGGCCTGCTCGCCGGGGGACGTGACGCGGAGGCGGCCGCGGCGGAGAAGGCCGCCGAAGCCTTCTTCACCGAGCGCGGAGCCGCTCCCATGCTGGCCGACCTACACGCCGCATTCGTTCCGCTCTCGGACGAGGCTGCGGTCACCGCCACACCCGCCTCATCCCGGAGCCGCGTCCCCTCGGCATGAACGAAGAGCCGGCCCAGCAGGGCCGGCCCTCCTGGTGCTCAGCCTAGGCTCGATCCACCGTTGCCGCGCTGCCAGCCGCCACCCCCGCGCCAGCCGTCCGGCGTCGCGACCGGTTGCGGATCACCTGGCCCGCCAGCGCAGCCCCTGCCAGGCCCCCGAGCACCAGCGCAACCGGCAGCACGGGCGAAGCCGGCGCTACCGGAGGCGCCGTCACCGGAGGGGTTTCCGGAGCTCGGGCAGGGAGGACGCCGCCCCAATCGGTGCTGACCGCGACTTCGAATGGCTGTCCGATGACGTATTCGAGCTTCGCAGAGACGCCCCAGCTGCCCTCGTCGGGCAGAAGCAGCTCAGCGGTCCATCGGCCGGGCTCGCTGGCGGCAGTGGCCGGCACCGTCAACCTCGACCCGTCCGAGTTGCTGGTGAGGATGAGGACGACCGTCTGTGCCACGAAGGGCTGCTCACCCTGCGAGAGATAGATGTCGACGGACTGGCTGGTGCCGGCCTGCGGCACCCCGCCGACGTCCAGGACGGCCACGATCATCGAGCACTTCGCGGGCTTCGGATCTACGGTCTCCTCGCACTTGGCGAGAGCGCTTCCCGCGGTGGCGGCCAGGAGCAGAGCGCTCCCCAGGAGCGGGACGAGCAGGCTGCGAATCATCGGTCTCTCCTCGAAGTGATTCTGATGCTTCCTGTACACCGATGCACCTGCCCCGGTTCGCGTCCTAGTCCCCTTGCTCGATCGCCGCGAAGCCGTGGCCGCCCATCACGCGCCAGCCGATCCCGTCGTGCTCGAGATGGAAGATCGCCGGGTTCGGCATCGACACGTGGAAGGCATGGTCCACGCCCGGCTCGAGCGATTGGAGGATGAGCGAGATGACGTTGCCGTGGCTGCCGACCAGCAGCCGCCCGCCGAGCGCGTGCCGGGCCCGCAGCAGGTCGAGCGCTCGCAGCCCGCGGAGCTGCGCCTCACGGCCGGTCTCGGCGCCGGGCGCCGCGAAGTCCGGGTCGGCCCAGCCACGGGCGAGGAGATCGGCCCAGTCGTCGCTCGGCGACGAAACCAGGCGGCGCTCGCGCAGGTCGTCGAGCAGCTGCACCTCCAGCGAGCGCCGCGCGGCGGTCGGCGCGACCGTCTGCATGGAGCGCGGGTACGGGCTCGAATAGACCGCGTCGAAGTGGTACGGGTCGAGCTCGAACGCGAGCTCATCGGCGTCGCGCAGGCCCTTCGCCGTCAGTGGCCGCTGGTCGTCGTCGACCTCCCAGGGCGGCGTACCGATCGGTTCCGCCTCTGCGTGGCGGACGAGGACGATCTCCAGGGTAGGGAGGCGAGCCATGACGCGGAGTGTACGAGCCGCCACGGGCTGCCGACGCGTGCACCGCGGGCTGCCGACGCGTGCACCGCGGGCTGCCGACGCGTGCACGCTGAGCGTGCATAACGACCAAGCACGGGCCGCCCCCATCGCCCGCCTCACTGCAGTGCTCACCCAGCGTGCATCTGCGTCAAGTTGGCCGGAGACTCGGCTCCTGCATGGCCTCCGAGCGGCCGTTCTTGTCCGTTGTGCACACCGGATGCACATGCGACCCGCCGCGAGAATCCTGCCGCGCGCCCGAAGTACCTCCCCGCACCGGTACTTCTGCCTGCCTGCCGCGCGTAATCGCCGACCCCCCTCCCCGTTCTGTTGACGTTCATCGGGCGCCGAATCGCCCACCAACGTCATTCATCCGGGAGAACTCGTCGAAATGGACAAAATGGACAAGGCCAGGCGCGTCATCACCGGCTCCGCCTCGAGCGCCTTCGCGGCGCTCTTCATGGTGGGTGCCATCGCCTTCGGCTCGACCGTCATCCGGCCGATGACCATCAACCATGAGCCCGAAGCCACCACTGCCCAGACCGATGACGGCTCCGCCGGCACCGATGGCGGCGCCACCGAGCCGACCGCGGCTGACAAGCCCGACGTTGACTTCCACGACTACTGGAAGCCCGCAACTGAGCCCAAGGAAGAGCCCAAGGAAGAGCCCAAGGAAGAGCCCAAGGCCGAGCAGCCCAAGGAAGAGCCCAAGGAAGAGCCCAAGGAAGAGCCCAAGGAAGAGCCCAAGCCGGATCCGGCGCCGAGCACGAGCCTGAAGCTCAACGCCTTCTTCAACGAGGAGAAGGGCAAGCTCGTCGTCGAGTGGAGCGCCTTCACCGGCGCCTTCGAGAAGTACAAGCTGGTCCGATCGAGCGACGGCGCCGTCTCCTGGCCCGAGGGCGCGGGCGACACGCTGGTCGGCGTCATCGGTCCAGACGAGGCGACCCGTTTCGTCGACTACGACGCGCCATGCGCCAAGGAGCTCCACTACCGCGTCTTCGCCGTCCGACACGGCGAGGAGGGGTACGTGGTCCTGGCCTCGAGCAACGTCGACGCAGCCGCGCGCGCCTGCCCGGAGCCACCGGCCGATCCGGTCGCCCTGGCCTTCGAGACGGGACAGACCGCGGAGGGCGTTCAGCTCTCCTGGCAGCAGTGCACGGATGACCACTTCGTCGTCTACAAGGTCGTCCGCTCGGCGACCAACGCGGATCCGAAGTACCCGCTCAACGACGGCACCGAGCTGATCGGCGTCATCGACAACGCGGGGGTCACCGGCTTCACCGACTCCAACGTGGAGGCGGGGCAGACGTGGACCTATCGGGTCCTGTGCATGGGCCAGAACGGTGGCGGCTGGTACGCCATCGGCCTGACCGCAGCTGTCAGCGTCACGGTCGAGTAGGGACGGCCCATGGAGTGCCGCGGTGGGGTGACGATTGGCGGATTGCCCCACCGCACCCTGCTCCATAGCCTCCTAGGCCGATGGATGGCCCGAACGGCGGAAGCCGCATGGATCGCGACCGGGAGCGGACCCTCGTGGACCGCGCCCGGTCCGACGCTGCCGCGTTCGGGGAGCTTTACGACTTCTACCTGCCACGCATCTATGGCTTCGTCTTTCGCCGGGTGCAGGAGCGTTCCGTGGCCGAGGACCTGACCGCCGCCACCTTCCAGCGCGCGCTGGAGACGCTGCGGCATCGCGAGTTCCGAAACGACGCCTTCGGTGGCTGGCTCTACAAGGTCGCCTCGAACGCCGTGGTCGACCACGTCCGACGTGGCAGCCGACTCACCCACCTGGACGGGACCGATGGCTCCTCCGGCGACGCCTTCGCCGCCGCCCTCGACGCAGACGAGCTGCGTTCCGCCCTCGAGCGCATTGCGCCGGGCCACCGCCAGGTGCTGGCGCTCCGCTTCTACGACGACCTGTCCGCAGACGAGGCGTCCGCCGTGCTCGGTTGCTCGCGCGCCACCTTCGCGGTGCGCCTGCACCGCGCCCTCGCCGCCCTGCGCGGCGCCATGGCCCAGGAGGCGACCGATGCAGCCTGATCGCGATTTCGACCGCCTTCTCGCCGCCGCCGGCTCGCGCGCACGCACCGACCGCGACGCCGCGCCGGACCGCGACTTCGCCGTCGACCTGCGAGACCGGCTGCTGGCCCAGCTGCCGGATGGCTCGCCGGAGCCCCGCACCGGCTGGTCGCTGGGCCACCTCTTCCGGCTGCCGCGCCTCCTGCCGCTCGCCGCCGGCACCCTCCTGCTGGCCGGAGCCGTGGTCGCCGGCCGCGACCTGTACGTCGCTTTGGGGGATCACCCGACGCCGACTCCTGTCCCCAGCCTCGAGGCTACGGCGGCCCCCTCGCTGGAGCTGCCGTCCTCGCTCGCGCCCGTCTTCACTGCGGGCCCGACGCCATCGGCCACCGTGGAGCCGACGGCCGTACCGACGCCGAAGCCCACGCCGGTGCCGACGCCCAAGCCAACCCCGAAGCCAACTCCCAAGCCCACTCCCGTTCCGCCTCCGCCGATGAGCGTCCTGAGCCTGGCCGCGACCGGCTGCCCCGGCGGCGTGGTGCTCGACTGGTCCGTGTACGACGGCGCCGCGGCCTTCAACCACTACCTCACCCTGCGCAGCACCTCCTCCTCCATTCCCAAGGCATACCCGCCGCAGGGCGGCGCGGTGGATCCGGGCGGGACCTACAGCTCCCAGCTCGAGAAGACCTCCGCCGCGGATGCGGAGATCTCCGCCGGGACGACCTACTACTACCGCACCATGGCCTTCAACGCCGCCAACGATGTGATCGCCGCCTCGCCCGTCACCTCGGTCGTGGCCTCCCCGGTCGGCTCGCTCGGCTCCTTGGCGGTTGGCGCCGTCGCGGAGGGGACGAAGATGGCCTGGACCGCGTACTCCGGCTCCGGCGCGTGCTTCACCTATTACAAGGTTGTCTACTCCGAGGAGAATCCGACCCCTTCGTATCTCGGCGGCGACCCCTACCTGGCCGCCCTGGGCGACCCGTCGACGGATCGCTACGTCGCCGGGCCCGAGGAGCTCATTTCCGGCCACACCTACTACCTGCGCGTGCAGGTCATCCGCGCCACCGACCTCGGCGGCTTCCTGGTCGCTCAGACGGACGTCGCCACCTACACCGTCCCCTAGCCACGCCCGCCTTCCGCAAGCTCTGCGGCTTACACCTGGTGTGCATGACACCTAAGAAGGCTCGTGACGGGTCGGCGTCGGATCGGGATCGTGCCGGAAGTTGTCCGCCGTGCACACCGGGCGTGCACCACCGCCTAGCTGGCTTCGGCGCAAGCCCACTCCCGCCTCGACGTTGACCATTGTGCACACGAGGTGTAAGCGGGAAATAACCCAGAGGTAACGACCCTCGCCGATGCTTGGCCGATGGGCGGCCGCATCCGGGTGGTCGACGAAGCATCGATATCTGGGCGCCGGCTCCGGGCGGAGCTCGGGATAGAGCTTCGGAATGCCCGCTTAGCGCGCGGTCTGCGCCAGGCCGACGTGGCTCGAGCGATTGACACTTCGCATGCGACAGTCAGCCGGGTTGACCTCGGCCGTTCGGCCACCTTTTCGATCACCGATCTTGCCCGTCACGGTGCAGCGGTCGGCCTGAGACTCCACGCGCGCTTCTACCCGGCCGGCGGTGGCCTCCGCGATGCCGCCCAACTCGACCTCCTTCGCCGCCTGCGAGCACGAATTGGTGACCGATGGAGCTGGCGGCTCGAGGCACCCCTCAACATCGCCGGTGACCTCCGTGCCTTCGACGCGCTCCTGACCCGTCCCGAAACCACAATCGCTGTCGAGGCGATCACGAGACTCCGCGACGCACAGGCGCAGCTCCGCGCCGCGGCCCTCAAGCAGCGGGATGGCAACGTGCCCCGGCTCGTCCTTCTCATCAAGGCGACGAACCACAACCGTGCTGCCCTCGCCTCAGCCGCGGACGTCCTTGCAACAACCTTCCCACTCAGCACCCGAGCGACCCTCGCGGCCCTGAGCCAAGGTCAGGACCCAGGCGACAACGGAATCGTGTTGCTCTAGCGCTACCATGTCGCTCCCATGACCGTGCCGCAGTTCGGGATCTTCGCGCAGGGGACCATCGCGCACGAATTCATCGAGTTCGACCTGCGACCGGACGTCGACATGGCACGAGCCACAACCGCCCTGAGCCAGCTCCGTGCGCCTGCGGTTGCGGCGGGTGGCGTGAGCCTGGTCATCGGCTTCGGAAGCGAGCTGTGGCGGACCGTCGCGCCTGACGAGGCACCCAGAGACCTGGCCAACTTTGAGCCGATCGGCCGGCCCGGTGGCCACCACGCGCCCGCCACCCAGCACGATTTCTGGCTGTGGATCAGCGGCTCATCCCAGGACGTCGTGTTCGAGCACTCTCGAGCCGCCGTGAAAATGCTCCAAGACGTGGCCACTGTTGCCTCCGAGCAGCCCTGCTTCGTGCATCGCGACAGCCGCGACCTGACCGGGTTCATCGACGGCTCCGCCAACCCGATGACCCACGAAGCCCCGGAGGCCGCCCTCATCCCCGACGGCCAACCCGGCGCCGGCGGCGCCCACGTGCTGGTGATGCGCTGGGTCCACGATCTCGACGCGTTCGAGGCGCTCCCCCGGACGGAGCAGGAACAGGTCTTCGGCCGGTCCAAGCTGTCGAGCATCGAGATGACCGGGGAGGCCCTGCCCGCCGACGCGCACATTGCGCGGGTGCAGATCGACGACGAGGCAGGGGAGGAGCTCCCCATCTACCGTCGCAGCGTCCCGTATGGCACGGTCGCCGAGCATGGCCTGTACTTCGTGGCCTTCTCCGCGGACCGCGCGCGATTCGACCGCATGCTGGCCCGCATGTTTGGCACCGATGCCGACCACCTGCACGACCACCTCACCGATTTCTCGCGCCCGGTCACCGGCTCGTTCTACTTCGCCCCCTCGCTCACCACCCTGGCCGAGCTGTCCGACCGATGGAGTGCCGCCCTCGATCCCGTCGCCATGTCCGAGCAGCCCGCGCCCGATAACTGTGCGCGACTGCGCGTATGACAAGGGACCGATGCCTCCGCCCCTTCAAGGCGCCGGTGGCCGGGCCCCCACACCAGGCCCAGGCCGTCCGGCGCGCAGATCCAAGCTCAGGGCAGCGTCGCCCGAGGCTCGCGAGGCCACGGAAGACCCCCGAAACATGTCCACACCCCCTCCACATTCCGTCCACGGCCCAGACCCGCCACTCCACAATAGATAGCGCACCCATCCCGCCGGACCCACCACATCTTGTGGTTTTGGGCTTGACGCGTCATCTGGCGAGACGTACACTGAACGTCCGAAAACGCGGCGTCCCGCCTACTTCTCCAACCCCCTCGAGCACGAAGGAATCGACCCGATGCCACGCTCCGCCACCCCCTCAGAGCCCGCGGTCAAGCACACCGACGGCAACGGCCGCAGCACGAATGGGCACGGAACGGGGGCAAAGCAGACAGGCTACCGCCAGCTGAAGCCGGGTGAGCGGAAGACCTGGAAGGGCCTCAGCATCGAGCGCCGATTCACCCGCACAGGCGTCGATCCGTATGACACGGTCGAGTGGGAGACGCGCGAGGCGGTCATCACCAACGAGCACGGCAAGACCGTCTTCGAGCAGAAGAACCTGGACTTCCCCAAGTCCTGGTCGCAGCTCGCGACCCAGGTGACCGCATCCAAATACTTCCGCGGCCACCTCGGCACGCCGGAGCGCGAGCACAGCGTGCGCCAGATGATCGGCCGCGTCGTGGACACCATCACCGGCTGGGGTCAGAAGGACGCCTACTTCGCCACCCCGGAGGACGGAGCAACCTTCCACGCCGAGCTGACCGACATCCTGCTCAAGCAGCGCGCCGCCTTCAACTCGCCGGTCTGGTTCAACGTGGGGATCGACGAGCACCCGCAGTGCTCCGCCTGCTTCATCAACTCGGTCGACGACACCATGGACAGCATCCTGACCCTGGCCCACACCGAGGGGATGCTCTTCAAGTTCGGCTCCGGCACGGGATCCAACCTCTCCACCATCCGCTCCAAGACGGAGGGGCTCAAGGGCGGCGGCTCCGCCTCCGGCCCGGTCTCCTTCATGAAGGGCTTCGACGCCTTCGCCGGCGTGATCAAGTCCGGCGGCAAGACCCGAAGAGCCGCAAAGATGGTGATCCTCAACATCGGGCACCCCGATATCGAGGAGTTCATCGACTGCAAGATGAAGGAAGAGAAGAAGGCCTGGGCCCTCATCGACGCCGGCTATGACGGCAACTTCAACGGTGGCGAGGCGTACGAATCGGTCTTCTTCCAGAACTCCAACAACTCCGTGCGGGTCACCGACGAGTTCATGGAGGCGGTCGAGAAGGACGGCGAGTGGACCACCCACGCGGTGACGACCGGTAAGCCGATGGATACCTTCAAGGCCCGATCCCTCCTCAACAAGATGGCCGAGGCGGCCTGGGTCTGCGGCGACCCCGGGATCCAGTACCACGACACGGCCAACCTCTGGAGCCCTGTTTCAAACACCCACACGATCCACGCTACAAATCCATGCGGTGAGTACCAGCATATCGACGATTCAGCTTGTAACCTCGCGAGTTTGAATCTGATGAAGTTCCTGACCGATGACGGCGAATTTGCGATCGAGGACTTCAGGCACGCGGTGAGGATCGTCTTCACGGCCCAGGAGATTCTGGTCAGCAACGCCTCGTACCCGACGCCGAAGATCGAGAAGAACTCGCACGACTTCCGGCCCATCGGGATCGGCTACGCCAACCTGGGCGCGCTGCTCATGAACCGCGGTCTGGCCTACGACTCGGATGAAGGCACAACCTACGCGGCAGCGATAACGGCGCTCATGCAGGCAGAATCCGCCCTTCAGTCCGCACGCATCGCTCGCGACCAGGGTGGCCCATTCAATGGCTATGCCCCGAACCGGGAGCCCTACCTCAAGGTCATGGGCATGCACCGCGAGGCAGCCTACCGGATCGACCGCCAGCGTGTGCCAGTTGACCTGATGGACACTGTCCTCACCGCCTGGGACGACGCTGTGGCGTTGGGCGAGCAAGCGGGTTACCGCAACTCCCAGATGAGCGTGCTGGCCCCCACCGGCTGCCTGACTGGCAACTCCCTGGTCCTGACCGATCGCGGCCTGGTCCGCCTCCGCAGCCTCGGCAACCCTGATGGCGCGCATTGGCAGGACCTCGACGCCAAGGTGGCGACCGACGACGGGCCGCGACCGGCGACGAAGTTCTTCGTGAACGGCGCCGAGCCGGCGGTCACGATCAAGACCAACCGCGGCTATCGGATCCAGGGCACGCCGACCCACCGCATCAAGGTGGTGGACGGGAACGGCAACTGGCAGTGGCGGCGGTTCGCGGACGTTCGGTCCGGCGACCGGGTGCCGCTGATGCTCGGAGGCATGATCGGCGAGCCGCGCGAGGTGGCGCTGCCGCCGCTGGCGGAGGCCTACTGGACCTCCGACCACACCACCTTCGTGCCGCGCTACATGAGCGCGGACCTGGCCGAGGTGCTCGGCTACTTCATGGGCGACGGCTCCCTGCATACCAAGGGCCTGCGCTTCTGCGTTACCGCCTCCGACACTGATGTCGTCGAGCGCCTGGTCAGCTTGGGCCGCAGCCTGTTCGGACTGGAGGCGGCTGTCGCAGACCGCGAGGGCTACACCGAGGTTGCCTTCCATTCGGTCCGCCTGACCCTGTGGTGGGAGGCGTGCGGGTTCGCCAAGCGCGCACCGCACAGCGAGCATCGCGGCAAGGGCTACGAGAGCCACATCCCGGACGCGGTTCTGTACTCCAACGACCCGGCCGTCTACCGCGCCTTCGTGCGGGGACTGTACGAGGCCGATGGCAACACCAACCATGGCTACGCCTACTGGGCGACCGTCTCCGAGCAGTTCAGCTACGACGTCCAGTCGCTGCTGCTGGCGCTAGGCTTCGTGACTACCCGCAAGACCGATCAGCCGGGCGCTGGGCACAAGGGTCCCAACCCGATCCACTACCTGCGACTGCTCAACGCAAACACTGCCGGCCGGTTCCTGGACGAGATCGGCTTCATCTCGGCGCGCAAGACCGATGCGCTGGCGGCCACCACAGGTGACCATCCACAGACTGCCAAGGGCGACCTGGTCCCGCTGGACCGCGGCCTGATCGACCGGCTGGCGCCGGATAACGATCACCTGCGCAAGACGATGCTGCTGTCGCTGTCACGGACCGGCCTGGTCACCCGTCGGTCGGCCACCGCCCTGGCGGAGCGCATCGAGGATGCGGAGCTCGAGCAGACGCTCGGCTACTTCTACGACGAGATCGCCTCAGCCGAGTTGGGCGAGGAGCAGCTGACCTACGACATCAGCGTGCCGGCCAACGTGACCTACGTGGCCAACGGCTTCGTGAGCCACAACACCATCGCCTTCCTGATGGACTGCGACACGACCGGCGTCGAGCCTGATATCGCCCTGGTCAAGTACAAGAGGCTGGTCGGCGGCGGCTACCTGAAGATCGTCAACCAGACGGTGCCGCACGCCCTGCGCGAGCTGGGCTACGACGCCCGCCAGACCGAGGAGATCGTCGCCTACATCGACGAGCACGAGACGATCGAGGGCGCGCCGCACCTGAAGGACGAGCACCTGTCGGTCTTCGACTGCGCCTTCAAGCCGGCCAACGGCAACCGGTCGATCCACTACAACGGCCACCTCAAGATGATGGCCGCGGTGCAGCCGTTCATCAGCGGGGCGATCAGCAAGACGGTCAACATGCCGGAGGCTTCGACGGCCGAGGAGATCGCGCAGGTCTACATCGACGGCTGGAAGCTGGGCCTCAAGGCGATCGCGGTCTACCGCGACAACTCGAAGCGGTCGCAGCCGCTGAACACGAAGAAGGAGGGCGGGGACGCGGTCGAAGCCGGTGCCGTGGCATCGGTCCCGGAAGCGCCCAAGCCGTATCGGCGCCGGCTGCCGGACGAGCGGGCTGCCTTCACCCACAAGTTCAACGTGGCGGGGCACGAGGGCTACCTGACGGTCGGCCTGTACGAGGACGGCCAGCCGGGCGAGATCTTCCTGAAGATGGCCAAGGAGGGGTCGACCATCTCCGGGCTGATGGACGCCTTCGCCACCGCGGTCAGCGTGGCGCTCCAGTACGGCGTGCCGCTGAAGGACCTGGTCAACAAGTTCAGCCACCTGCGCTTCGAGCCGGCGGGGTTCACGACCAACCGGGATATCCCGATGGCGAAGTCACTCATCGACTACGTGTTCAGGTATCTGGCGACCAAGTTCCTGAGCAGGGATGAGCAGGATGTGGTCGGGATCATCAATCGGCAGATGACTCTCTCTGATGCACCAGCTGTGACAGCTGATGCGGCGCCGGACACCACACCCTCGGCTGGCTTCGCGACAGCCTCGGGCGCGGCGTCCGACACCGCCTCCCCTAGCTCAGTTGAGGCTTCGGGGCAGGATGCTTTGGCGACGGATGAGGCGACGACGTCTGGCTCTTCCACCACTGAAGCGAGTCAGGCAGCACCGGATTCAGTGCCTGGCATCCTGGACGGGTTGAAGGTTGTGGCCAGTAATGGGCATGCGGCGGGTCGGGAGGAGCGACTGGAGAAGGGGCAGCCGACGGTGATCTTCGATACCGCGGACAGCCCCTCCTGCTCGGACTGCGGCTCGATCATGGTCCGCAACGGGAGCTGTTACAAGTGCCTCAACTGCGGCTCGACGAGCGGGTGTAGCTGACCCGGGTCCAGATAATCGGCCGCTAACGCGCCGGTAAGGGGCGGGGAGCATCCTCCCCGCTCCTTCGCTGTGTGACGAGATGGATTGGATGAGTTCCCCCTGAATACCAATGGGATCCCACAAAGAACAGGCGCAACCTTGCAAGACATGGGGTGACCTTCGAGTCCGCGTCTTCGGCCTTCGCGGACCATCGCGCTGTCATCACGTTTGACGCGCGCCACTCACAATCGGAGGTGCGGCAGCGGCTGATTGGCAGAACACAGCACGGAGCCATCGTTGTCGTTGCGTTCACAGAACGAGGCACTAACATTCGGATCATCTCCGCACGGCCTGCCACGCCGCAGGAACGAAGACGCTATGAAGCAGACCCACGACGACGACGAGGAAGAGGCTGACCTCCAGAAGCCATTCGACTTCAGCCGGGCACGGCCAAACCCCTACGTTCGATTCGCCGCCCGCGCCAAGGGCCACTTCCGAGAGGTGACCGATGAGGAGGACGCCAGGCGCACTGCGGCTCCGCTTCGGCCGAAGCGCGTAGCGAAGAAGGGCTGAATTGCCCGTAGACTGATCGCGCACCCCCGACAGTTTCGACTGTTGGCCGCGAGGCCGCCGCAAGGCGGCCTCAGCATTTCAACCGGTGATCAGGGCAAGCGCGGCGGTTGGGCGGCGAGGCGGCTGATCTCGTCGATACGGCTGGGGTCGGACAGCAGGCCCCTCACCAACAGCAAGGCCACGTGGTCCGCGAGAAGGCTCCCTTCGCCGCGTCCTCCGCTCTGGAGCGTGAGGGCTCGGACCAGGATGCCGGCGATCGCCTGTCGCACCAGCGCCGCGGGGATCTGGATGAACTCGCCGCTGGCGATCCCATCGGCAACAATGCCTTGCACCACGTCGTGCAATTCGTCGCGCAATCGGGCCCACCTGGCGAAGTCCGACGAGCCGATGACCTCCTCGTTGTAGATGGCGCTCAGGTTGTAGGGCGCGCTCGACAGGTGCCCAACGTCGTAGAGCAGGTACCGATACAGCCGCACCGCTGCGGGCTCGGGCAGCGCGGCGATCTCCTTGACCTGCGGCAGGGCAAGTCCGAGGTCCCATTCGAGCAGCCCCTCGGCGATGGTCCCCTTCGACGGGAAGTGATGAAAGAGGGACGGCTGGCGCACGCCGACCGCCGCGGCGATCTCGCGGGTGGTGGTGCCGTGGAACCCCTGCTGGGCGAACAGCTCGGCGGCAACGAACAGGATCCGCTCGCGAGTCGACCTGGCGGGCGTGGACGAGCGACCAACGGCGAGTCCCTTCGTGGTGGCGGTCACCGGTCGACCTCCTCCACGTCCTCGTACCAGGGCACGCGCGTGCCGATTCGGGCGCGCAGCCGCCAGCGCGTGGTCTTGGGCGCGGCCTCGATCGCCTCCGCGAGCTCCCGCGCGCGTGCGCGAACGGTCGCGGCGACCTCTCCCGACAACGCCGAGTAGCGTTCCACCGCCTCGCCCAGCTTGGCGAGGTTGGCCAGGGTGGTGTGAAAGAACCCCCAGTCGGCGGCCATGATGCCGGCGATGTAGGCCAGGTCGATTTGGTCCTCCCCTGGCCCGAAGCCGGCGGCCCCCAGCAGGACCACCATGTCGATCAGGTCGTTCTCCGTGATCCGATGGATCTGGAGCTTGGAGAGAAGCAGGTCGGCCAGTGAGACAGTTCGCTCGTCGCGCTCGAGGCGCCCGGCGAAGGTGATGGTGTGGGCCATCACCAGCTCGTCCAGGAATACGTCCACCTTGTGACCGATGGCATCGGTGTAGATCAGGCGCTTGACGCCCCACTCGCGACTGTTGCGCACGGCGGGATGCAGGAGGTAGCCGCGTGACGCGAATAGCTTCTCGATCGGCTCCGCCTGTGTCGAATAGCCCACGAAATCGATGTCGCGCGGCACGCGCCGGCCGAGCAGCTCCGTCAGGTGGCGGGTCGTCTCACAGCGGAGACTGACCGCCAGCGAGCCGATGAGGCGCAGCGTCACGCCCAGCCTGGCAGCCTCGTCCTGCAGGAGGCTCGCCTCGACGCTAACCGGCGATGGAATCACTCTTGACAGTCCCGCGAGTCGGGGGCTATGTTCATCGCGTCAGCCTATCGCCCGATAGGCTGGGTGGCAAGAGCGACGCGGTGCGGAACGGACGAGGGTGCGCATCTACTTCTGCTCGGATATCCATGCATCTCGGAAATGCTGGAAGAAGTTCCTGAATACCGCGTCGGTGTACGGGGCGGACCACATTATCGTCGGGGGTGACATCACCGGGAAGTTCGTGGTCCCGATCGTCGAGGGAGCCGGTGGCAAGCGAACCGCGACCTTCATGGGGGTGGCTCGGACGGCGGAGACGAGGGATGAGCTGGATCGGCTCAGGACCTGGATCGCAGATGCTGGGCAATACGTCTTCGAGGGCACCCAGGACGAGGTCGATGCTCAAGGTGCGGATCAGCAGAGCATCGACGAGCTCTTTCGCCGGCTCGCGCTGGAACGCGTGCAGGAGTGGATCGACGAGGCGGAGACGAAGTTGAGCGGCAGCGGCGTGCGGGTCTTCGTCTCGGGCGCCAACGACGACATCCTCGAGGTGGACGACCTGCTGGCCGCCTCGAGCCTCATCGAGGATCCCAACGGCAAGGTGATCGACCTGGATGACGACCTGCAGATCATGGGCATCGGCTGGGGCAATCCGACCCCGTGGGCCTGCCCGCGCGACGTCTCGGAGGAGGAGCTGGGGGCGCGCATCGACGAGGTGGCGGCCACGGTCCGCGACCCGGGTCGCACGGTCTTCAGCCTCCACGTTCCGCCGCTTGGCAGCGGGCTCGATCTGGCACCGCGGCTCGACGCCGAACTACGACCGCAGCTCACCGCCACGGGCGTCGAAATGATCAACGTCGGCAGCAGCGCCACGCGCGACGCGATCCTGCGCTACCGGCCGCTGATCGGCCTGCACGGTCACATCCACGAATCGAAAGGAGTGAAGAAGCTCGACGGGGTGACGATCGCGAACCCCGGCAGTCAGTACGCGGAGGGGATCCTGGATGGCCTGCTGGTCCAGATCGACGGCGGCAGGCTCACCGATGTCACGTTGGTGTCAGGTTAGGTAGGGAGAGGCAGCAGATGACCGGAATTCCAACCACGCCGGGGGTGTTCACACGGGCCAGCTCAGGCCTGGTTCGGCAGGTGCGCACAGCGGATGTCTTCTTCTTCGGCTTCACAACCATCGCCCTGTCATACATCGTCTTCACCATCGCGGTGTGGGGCGCGTACCCCGGCGCCTCCATGGAGCTGGGGACGCTGATCGCGATCGTTGGTGCGGCGGGGATCGGCGGCAGCTACGCCCTCTTCGCCAGCATGTATCCGCGCTCGGGTGGCGAGTACGTCTTCCTGTCGCGGACCCTGCACCCAGCGGCTGGGTTCATGCTGAGCTTCTCGTTCGCGTTCTGGCAGATGTTCTATCTCGGCCTGAACGGCGCATTCCTGGCCCAGTTCGCGATCAGCCCCACCCTGGCCGGCATCGCCGTCCAGGCCGAGAGCCAGGCTCTGCTGGATTTCGCCAACTGGACGGGGAGCGGTTGGGGCCTGTTCCTGATTGGACTCGCGATGATCGTGAGCATGTCGTGGCTTCACTACCGAGGGGCGGCCGTCTACTTCCGCTGGCAGAAGTGGGCCGCCTGGCTGGCGATCGGGAGCCTGGGCGTGACAGTGGTGGCGCTGGCCCTCGCGGCCATCGGCGCCCTCGACTTCAAGTCCAACTTCGATGCGCTGGCCGGCGCCGGCGCGTATGACCAGGTGCTGGCCGATGGAGAGGCCGCTGGCGTCCTGCCGGCAGCTCCCTTTGACCTGGGCCAGACCCTCAACTACGTCCTGTGGCCCGCCTTCTCGATCTGGTTCGCGATCACCGCCACCTCGTTCGCCGGTGAGGTGAAGAACGCGCAGCGCGGGATGGTGGTCGGGATCGTCAGCTCGCAGGTGCTGACCGGAGTCGTATTCATCGTGCTGATGTTCCTGTACCGCGGCGCGTTCGGGAACGACTTCGTCCTCGCCTCGGCGGGTGGCGTGCCACTGGACGCGCCCCCCTTCGTGCCGTTCTTCACCGCCATCGCCGGCGGCAATGTCCTGCTGTCGGTGGTGATGAGCGTCTGGGTGATTGCGATCGCCATCTTCGTGGGCGGGACCGTCCTCCCGTACACGACCCGGACCCTGCTGGCCTGGGGCATCGACGGGATGGCTCCGGCAGCCGTGGCTGAGGTCAACGAGCGCAATCACTCGCCGCACTGGGCGATCGTGGTCAGCGCGGTGGTCGGGACGGCGGTGCTGGCAATGTACGCCTTCACCGACTGGCTGACGATCGTGTCGGGCTTCTTCGCCTTCGCGGTGAGCTTCTGTGTCGTCTGTCTCTGGGCGCTGGTCTTCCCGTTCGTCAGGCGCGACAAGTTCGAGAACTCGCCCATCGCCAAGCGCTGGGCCGGGATCCCGGTGCTTTCGATCGCCGGATTGGTGGGCGGCGTGTTCAGCCTGTTCGGGGCGTACCGGCTCACCCAGGACAAGGTCTTCGTGCTGGATCAGGGCGTGATGGTGGGCGGTGCGGTCGCCGTGTTCGTGGCCGGACTGGTCTGGTATTTCGTGGCAGTGGCGTACCGTCGCTCGCAGGGCGTGGATATCGCCGCGCGCTACCGCGAGATCCCGATCGAGTAACGTGCTGGGGCCGGTGCGCGTGCGCCGGCCCCAGGCCCGACCCCACGGAGCTCCGATGACATCGCTGCTCGACCGCTATCGGCTCATGGCTCGCATGCGGGCGTTTGAAGACGCCTGCGCGGAAGGGATCCGCAGTGGCGAGCTGCGAGGCGAGCTGCACCTGGCGCAGGGCCAGGAGGGCATCGCGGCGGGGATGGTCGACGCGCTGCGCCCAGACGACTGGATGGTGAGCAATCACCGCCCGCACCTGCATGCCATCGCCAAGGGGGTGCCTCTCTTCCCGCTTATGGCCGAGATCTACGAGAAGGCGGTCGGGCTGGCCGGCGGCAAGGGCGGCCACCTGCACCTGTTCGACCCGGACCATCGCTTCTCGACGACCGGCATTGTTGGCTCGTCGCTACCGGTGGCGCTGGGCCACGCATACGCCGCCCGCCTGCAGGAGACCGATGACGTCGCGATCGGCATCACCGGCGATGGGGGAACGAACACGGGCCAGTTCCACGAGACGCTGAACATGGCGGCCATCTGGTCGCTGCCGCTGGTGGTGCTGGTGGAGAACAACGAGTACGCGATCTCCGTGCCGGCCTCGGAGGTGATCGCACCGCCGGGGATCGCCGGGCGGGCGGCCGCGTACGGCGCCTGGGGGCGACGGGTGAACGGCATCGATGTGGAGGCCTTCGCCGCCGCCTTCGACGAGGCGGTCGCACATGCCCGAAGCGGGGCGGGACCCGCGCTCCTGGAGGCAACCTGCCACCGCTTCCGCGGCCATTACGAGGGGGATCCGGACGTCTACCGCTCACCAGCAGCCCACGCGGAAATGGCGGCGACCGGCGACCCGATCCTGATCGCGAGGGCGCGGCTGCTCGAGCGTGCCGAGGCGGACGAGTCGAGCCTGGACCGCATCCTCCGCGAGGCCACCATTGAGATGGCCGACCTGCTGGAATCGGTGCGAGCCGCACCGGCGCCTGACCCCGCCAATGCCCTCACCGATGTCTTCGCAAGGGCGGAGCCGTGACGCTGCGCGCCAACGCGAACCTGTCCGAGCTGATCGCGCAGACGATGGAGATGGAGATGGAGCGCGATCCGCGCACGCTCCTCATCGGTGAGGATGTCGGCTACTCGGGTGGCACGTTCGGGGCCAGCCGTCGGCTCTTCCGGCGCTTCGGTGAGTGGCGGGTGCGCGACACGCCGATCTCCGAGATGGGCTTCACGGGGATGGCAGTGGGGCTCGCGATGAGCGGATGGCGGCCGATCGTCGAGATCATGTTCACCGACTTCTTCGGCGTCTGCCTGGAGCAGATCTACAACGCGGTCGCCAAGAACCGGTACATGTCCGGTGGCAGGGTCGCCATGCCGATCACCATCCGGGCCGCGGGCGGCGCGATCGGTGTGGCGGCTCAGCACTCCCAGACGTTGTGGGGCATGCTCGCGCACCTGCCTGGCCTCAAGGTGGTGGCCCCTAGCAACCCGTATGACTACCGCGGCATGCTGGCGGCAGCCATCGAGGACGACGACCCGGTGGTGGTCATCGAGCACAAGGGCGTCTATCTCGAGAAGATCAGCGACTTCGCGCTTGGGACGACCATCCCCGAAGGCCGATACACCGTGCCCATCGGTCAGGCGGCAGTCGTGCGGCCGGGCGGCGACCTGACCATCGCCACGCTGTCGACCATGGTCGAGCGCAGCCTCGCAGCGGCCGGGATTCTCGCTGCCGAAGGGATCGAGGCGGAGATCGTGGACCTGCGCTCCGTAGTCCCGCTGGACCACGAGACGGTCGTGGCGTCCGTGGCTCGCACCGGGCGGCTGCTGGTGGTCGACGAGGACTACCAGAGCTTCGGACTTTCAGGTGAGCTGGTATCGCGGACTGTCGAAGCGCTCGGCCCCAGCGGGGTGCGCGGACTGCGCCGCTTGGCGGAGCCCGACGTCCCCATCCCGGCGGCAAAGTCGCTGGAAGACGAGGTGATCCCCTCGGTGGCTGCCATCGCGAGAGTTGCGCGCGAACTGGTGGCCTAGGAGCCACTGCTAACCCAGCGCGATGAGCGCGATCCCGGCACAGGCCAGCCCCACGGCGAAGAGCCCGCTGCGCGGCATCCGCTCGCCCAGCAGCAGCCACGCCAGGGCCATGGTGACCAGCGGAGTGTTTGCGTTCGAGACCGCCGCCGCCAACCCAACCGGGATCACCAGCAATGCCGCAACGATCAGGCCACTGGCACCGGCATCGAGCACGCCGGCGCCGACGAGGGGTCGCCAATCGGGCCGAAAGCCTTCCCAGCGGAGGCCAATGGCCCCGACCAAAACGGCGGTCCCCGCCGCCCGCGCCGCGACCAGGCCCCAGAGCGGACTCGTCTCGGCCGCACGCTCGAGCAGCAGGAAGTAGATCCCAAAGGCTGACCCTGCCAGCAGCGCAACACCGATGAATCCGACGGTGACCGCGCTGCCCTTGACGCTGGCGACCAGCCACGCGGCGACCAGCGCACAGGCCACCCCGATCAACTGGATGGGGGACGGCACATTCCCACGGATGGCGGCGTCCACCCCCAGCGCCACGAGCGACGCCGTCGCACCAGTCAGCCCTGTGACGAGGCCCATGGCTCCGCTGGTCAACGCCCAATAGAGGGCCGCCAGACCCACTCCACCACCAACGCCGGCTACGACCCCGAAGGCAAGCGCAGCGGCGGTCAGTCCCTGGCCCACCACAACGGCGACGATGAACAGCCCGCCCAACCCCACGGCTTGCACCACCGCCGCGACGCGCACGGCATCGTTCCGCCTCGCTGCCGAGCCGCCAAGGAAGTCCCCACCCCCGAACGCGATGGCGGAGGCAACCGCGAGCAGTACGCCGAGGACTCCGATGGGCATGCTTCATTGTGCGGTGGCGGGTGCCGGCGAAGCGCTCATTGCGCGACCCCGCCCGAGAGGAGCGGCTGGAGAAGGGGCAGCCGACGGTGATCTTCGATACCGCGGACAGCCCCGCCTGCTCGGACTGCGGCTCGATCATGGTCCGCAACGGGAGCTGCTACAAGTGCCTCAACTGCGGGAGCACAAGCGGCTGTAGTTGAGACGCACGCCGTAGACGCACGCCGTAGCGGTACGAGAGCCGGACGGAAGTCCGGCTCTCGTGTTTCATTGGAAACCGCCACGGGAACCACCGAATCGAGTACTATTGCGCTCTGTAGTATCGTATGCAGTACTAAGGTCTGCCTAGTGACGCGACCAAGTTGGCGCGACCAACACGACCGGCTGAAGAGGAACAAAGGCAACGCGAAGTGACGAGATGTTCGGCGGCTGCTCGCTGATGCTGGGTGGGAGCTCGCTCGCGAGTCCGGCAGCCACGAGACCTATGCCCGGGACGACTGCCCCCCGATCATCACCATGACGTGCAAGAAGGGGCACGTACGGATAGGCCAGCTAACAGAATTGCTGAGGATCATCGATGAGTGCGGCGATGACGAAAATGAAGACGACAACGAATGACCCGACGAGGGGATATCGCCTCGATGTTCGTCGCGAGGTGGACGGCACGTGGACGGCCGTCGTTCCACAGCTTCCGGGTTGTGTGGCGACTGGCGAATCCATTGACGAGGTCATGGCGGACCTGCCCAACGTCATTGACCTGTGGATCGCGACCGCGGACGCTCGCGGCCAGGACGTTCCGGAGCCCAACCGCGTAGGCGAATACAGCGGCAAATTTGTGCTGCGCTTACCAAAGGGTCTTCACGCTCGGCTCGTTGGTCAGGCCACGGGCGAAGGGGTGAGCCTCAATTCCTACTGCGCGACCGCCCTTGCGGAAGTAACTGGGGCTCGCCTAGGGGCGGACATCGCCTCACGCCTTTCCTGGAGCCTTCTCCAGTCGAGGCAAGCGAGTCGTTTCATTATGTTTGGCGGCGGTTACAGCGCCGAATGGCGTGTGGGTGCCTCCTTGAGAACCCTGCCGGCGAACGCGGGAGTCGTTCTTGGAAACCAAGAGGTAATGCAGAACTCGACGATGGCGCTCGGGGTGAAGCAATGAGAATTGCCTATCTGCTCGTAGCTGACAGCGCCAATCAGAGCAATGACGGCAAGTTAAACGTTCTTGGGATGGGTGTCCGTGTCATCAACGCTCCAGTCCTTCCGTTCCCTGTCGCATTGACAGTCCTCGTCTCGGCGCAGCTGGACCATGCCGAAAGGGGAGCGAAGCACGTCAAGCTCTCGCTCGCAACTCCCAGTGGATCTCAGGTGCTGATCGACGACACAGCACCCATGGAGTCCAGGGAAAACATGATTGAGAACCTCCCGCTCCAGCTGAACTTTCAGTTCGTACTCAGCGGATTGGCATTTAAGGAGGCCGGGCTTCACCACTTTATCGTCGAGATCGAAGGGGAACGGGCGGAGTATCCGTTCGTGGTCCAGATCCTAGGCACGGAGGTGCAGTCCTCCCCGGGATAGCGCTTGTTGGGGTTGGCCAGGAGAGGAGTCGACGGGGTCGACTCGGAGTCGAAGGACATGGCACGGGCCAAACGCGTGCAGCTCTTACGACGAATTGAACGGCTGCGCGGCAGCCGGGTGATTAGCTATGTCACCGGCGATCGCCAACCAGTTCCGGCGCAGATCGGTGACGACGCCGTTCGGCCGATGTACGAGTTGCTGCGCGAGATTGGTCACGTCAAACGCTTGGACCTGTTCCTCTACAGCCGGGGAGGAGCAATCGATGTCCCGTGGCGGCTAGCAACGGCACTGCGTCAGGCGGCCGACGAATGGCGGGTTCTTATTCCCTTCCGGGCGAACAGTGCGGGTACGTTGCTAGCGCTCGGCGCGGATCAAATCGTGATGGGGCGTCAAGGGGAACTCGGCCCAATCGATCCGATCATGAACCTTCAACGGATGGTCCAATTGCCGGGGGGAGGCAGTTCGCTTGTGCAGGAAACGGTCAATGTTGAAGACGTGATGGCATATGTCCGGTTTGTCCAGGACCGAGGAAAGCTGTCCGATCAGGCTGCCCTCTCGACAGCCCTCACGAAACTCCTTGAGCGAATAGATGCGATCAGTCTTGGGAATGCCTACCGGACCCACTCGCACATTCGCGACGTCGCCAGGCGACTGCTGTTAGCGCGAGCAAGCCCTCCGACTGAGCAGGAAATGGCAACTATCGTGGAGACGTTGGCTGAGAGGGTGTATGCCCACGGTCATGCCATCGGCAGTCGCGAGGCAAAGGATATCGGTCTGCCGGTTGAGGAAGCCGCCGATGACCTTGATGTCCTGATGTGGGGTCTGCTAAACGAATACGAGGATCATCTCCAGCTGCGATCGCCCATTGACCCAGAGGCAGCTGTGATGTCGGTCGATACCTACGACGAAGATGTCATCATCGCCGCGCTTGAGACCACAAAGTCAGGCAGCGAGTTCGGCGGAAGGTTCAACGTCCGAGCGCAGCGCCAGATGCCGCCAACGTTGAATGTGTCGCTGAATCTGAATCTCCAGTTGCCCGGAATCGACCCACAGACACTCCCACCCGCGCTCCAGGCGGCGCTACAACAGGGGCAGCAGGCTCTACTTCAAGCCGCGCAACAGGCCGTCCAGGAGGCGCTTCGTGCGCAGGCACCCATAAGTGGAGTTCAAGCTGCGGTCCGGAGCGCTCATTGGCGATCTGTTACGTAGTCCGCTCCTGACGGATGAGCGGGCTCGTTGGGAGGGAAATCCATAACCCAGCACCGATGGGACTTGTGCCCATGGGAACCGTCTGGCCGGCCGGGGTCCCGATTGGGTCGGCCACAACGCTGGGCTGTGGGGCGAGGTGGTAACGGTAGACATAGTTCGTGCCTGCAGAGAGACGCAGTTCAGCGCGCCCAAGATCGTCAGACGCGGCTGCTGGCTCGGCGTGGTCGGCTCTTACACGGGTCATTCGGACGGTTGATATTAGGTATCTCTCCGGCCAGCCGCAAGGCTCTGCACCCGAGAGCACAAGGCTCGGCGCGTGGGGACGCCTGCTAGCCCAAGAATTCTCTTTGCTCCGCGGCCTGCTTGGCGGGGATACGCTCGGCCTGCTGGTAGGTGGGCATCAGGAGCAGGGGCAGCATCGGCTTAGCGTGCTCTTCGAGCAGCTGGCGGATGCTCAGGATCTGGATGCGCGGGTAGTCCTTGCCTGAGACGGGTGAGGTGTAGACGCCGGCGGTGGAGGTCTCGAGCAGCATCGGCTTGGAGGGCTCTTCGAGGGTGATGAACAGCCCAATCTGGGCGCCTTCGCGCTGGATGGTGCCCTTGAGGTCGCGGATCATGGCTCCACCCCTGTCCGGATGTACAGCAGCATAACGCCCGGCACAACGGTGCGAGGACTCGCCTTTTGACGGTCGTGGCCCGCCTCCTTTGCACTTGGCCGGGCGCCTCCTGACGCACCCGTTGAGGTGTAGGCCTTGCCATGCCTGAGAGCCTAATTGTCATCTGATCAATTGGCTTGCCTCCAGGGTGTAACTTGCGATCCATGCGGCCGCATAGCGGCCTGAGGGAGGGAATCCAGCGTGAAGCTTGTGCCCGCGATGGTTGCGCTTGCCTTGATGGCAGCGGCGTGCAGCCCTGAGGGAGGTGGTGGCGACGGAGGCAACCGAAGCACAGATGAAGAGCCCGCCTCTGTGCCGTCGGAAGTGTCCGTGGACGAAGTTACCTATACGACAGAGGTCGCCGTCGGTGGATCGATCGTCGTAAACATTGAACTGTCCAACACTGGCACTGCTGCTAATCCGGGCACCAAGCTGCAGTTTTCCGATATTGATCAGTACGCAGATATTGTTGGATGTGTGCCCACCTGCGACGTCAGCGAGTTCTTCGGCGACTACGCCGACCTCCCTGGCGTGCCTGCTGGTGGTAGTGCGCAATACAGTGTGGAATTCATCGCGACTACGGTCGGCGCTGCCCGGTGGGGCTTATGCATCTACGACGGCTCAGGCGGTGACGACCAGATCTATTGCGGCAATGGAACCACGATCATCCGGTAGTTAGACCCGGGGTGCTTAAGCACTGACGTCGATTGGTTCGAGTGCCCCGTCGCGTCGCGGCTCCGCGTCCGCGCCTTCGACTGGTAGCCTTCCCAAATCGAAGCGGCTCTGAACGCCTTGTTGCGTCGCCGCATCCTCGAAGTACACGTAGCAGCCCTTCATGCCGCGGGTGAGAAGGACGCGGTAGGTGCGCTTCACGAGTTCCAGGAACTCGTCGCCCTTGGCACGCTTGACCATCGAGTCGTGCGATGAGCCAGGATCTGCGACCCATGATTCGGAGGCGGGATCCCAGCGGAGGTCCGTGCCGAAGATGACGCCGACGTAGTCGAACTCGAAGCCCTGAGCCGTGTAGATGCAGCCGACCTGGTTGATGCCGCGGGGGTCAGATGCCCAGAAGCGCTCCTGCGGGATGCCGTCGGCCAGGCGGCCGGCATCGGACTTGGCGTTCCACGGCATCTGCCAGGCGCCAACCTTCACATCGGGCACCAGGGTGCCGTCGTCGAGCGGATCGGACCAGGGCCAGCAGAAGCCGGCGACGAGGCGCGCGGTGTGGCCCTCATCGGCTTTCGATCGGATCATGGCATCCAGCTGCTCGACCGAGTCGACGATCTGGAAGTCGAAGCCTTCGCTGCCATCCCAGATGGGGTTCGCGGTCTCGTCCAGGCCGAGCGTGTTGTCGACCCAGGTGACGAAGCCCTTGGAGCCTGCGCACCGGAACTGGGTCTCGAGCTCGAACTCCTGGATCTCGGCACCGGCGCGGTGGGCCGTCTCGCTGATGAGGTCGGTGCTGCCGACCTCGTCGGGGCGAACCGCCTGAAGGTCGTCGATGAAGAAGACCGATGTCTTCGCGGATCGCACCAGCTCATCCACCTGAGCTAGATCGGTGCGCTGTGCTTTTGGCTGGAAGCGGTGCGCCGATGTCTTTCGCAGCCGATGCGCCTCGTCAAGGATCAAGACGTCGATGTCGTTCGGAGCTGCGTTCCCGAACTGGTTGAAGTAGGCGAAGAGCGCCCGAGCACGCGAGCCGACGACTCGGCGCATGTTCTCGGTGAACGCCTTACTGCCGGTAGCGTGCTGGGCGTTGAAGCCCTCCTTCGCCAAGCGTCCGACGAGGTGCAGCGCGATCACTGATTTGCCAGTGCCCGGTCCGCCCTTGACCAGGATCACCCGCTTGTGCGTGTCGTGGAACCCTTGTCGCGCGGCGGTGAGCACCGACTCGAAGACGACGAATTGCTCGTCCAGGAGGATGAACTCCTGCTGGCCGGCGACCATTTCGGCGGTGTGCTCGAGGAGCTTCCTGCTCGGCTTGTACCGAGACTCGAGGACCTTGGCCATGATCGAGATGCCGTCGCCCTCGGACAGGCGCTCGTTGAGGTACCCAGCAAGGTCTTCTGACTGGTCGCCAGTGAAGAGCGGATTGGTGGCCAGGTACGAGGCGTGCTTCGGGGCGAACAGCTCCTCGTCAGGGTCGAAGAGCAGGTTGTGGAGGTAGCTCACTCCGGCGAGATTTACGCCGTCCTCGTAAAAGACGGTGTGGTTGTCGAGGAGCCACTGTTCGTAGTGGCCAACCTGCACCGATGGGTGGGGGACCGGTCTAACTCGCCCTCCGACCCGGGTCTCGACACATCCGTCCGCGTTTGAAGGTCCTGTATCGCCCCACTGCTTTAGCTCGACGATTACCGCGCTTTCGGCGCTCGTGGTTGCATGGCCGGTGAGCATCGCGTCCAGACGTCGGCTGGTGTTGCCGAGCTGGTATTCAAGGATCACTCCATGGTCGTTCAGCTCCGCTTGGCCTATCAGCATGGCCAGCGCGCCGAGACTGTTCTGCCAGGAGGCGAACTCCGCGCCTCCGGGCTTGTGACCGATCTGACTGACGTACTCGACCCGCAGCTTCTCGGCGATTCGATGCATCCGTGCATCCGTCATGAACTGCTCGGACGTCCCCGAGTACAGTTTCACGTTTGACCCGTGAGCTCCGTATCCAGCTCGGCGGCCTCCTCGAGACCCTCGGCGATCGCGGGCGGCACCTCCACGATCTCTTCCCCTATCGGACGCGTGCGGAGTTTCGGCGCACGGGGCTTCCAGGCCGTGAGCTTCTGCAACACATCGCCGTAGTAACTCTTGACGGTCAGCAAGACGCTCTCGATGAAGGATCCCCGACCACCCGCGCGATTGATACCCAGGTCACGAGTGAGCGTAAGCCGGAAGCCGCGGATTTCTCGCGTTCGGTCTGGAAGGAGCGCGGAAGGTTCTTCACGCAAGTCGGAGAGAGTGGCCATCAAAGTCGTCGACAGACGTGAGACTCGCGCTTCGACGGTCAGGTCGGGGGGAGCCTTCTGGAGTTGGCGGAGCAGCCAGGAAATGCGGCCCCGCGATTGGCCTTCCTTTGGAGCAGCCAGTTCAGTCGAGATACGGATCTGCCGTTCCGAGAGGTCCGCAATGATCTCGAGTGGCCCGGCTGTGTCGGGGATGTTGAGCTCGGCGTAGAGCTCGCCCGAGTCCGCCAGCGACTCGCGAAGGGCCTGATGACGCGCAGCCGCCGAGGTCTCGGTTCGGCGCTGCAGTTCACGTACGTCGCGCCCCAACTCCTTGGTCATTTGGAGGGTCAGGAAACGGACGAGTTCGTCCCACCGGTTGGCGACAGTGCCGACGTCCTCATCCGTCTTCCGCAACGTCCGATTCCTTGCTCCATCCTTCACTCGGATCCAACTGGGACCCATGTCGTTGAACTGGACAACTCCTGACCGAGGGTCCGAGAGGTAGCGGATGAGCTCGTCGAGAAGATAGGCCTGATCCGGGTCGTTAACTCCGCGGAATTGCTTCTGGACCTCGGCTTCGGTCAATACACGCACCCAAGACCAATGATGAAGGGCCACCTTCTTGAGCTTCTTCTTGTCAATCGAGATCGGGTAGTCGGATGATCGCGACGTGAATTGATTCGAGATAGAAAGCACCGCGTCGATGCCGATGAAGCGAGCTAGATCGAGGTACATCTCCATCTGCTCAGTGGTTAGTGGCTGGGCGCCGATCTTGCACTCGACGAGAGCCCACCACGTTCTGCCGCCGCGCGTAACTCCGATCAAACCGTCCGGCCGGATCGTCTTTCCGTTCTCCGCCTTGATCTGCGTCTCAACGAACGCCTCGATCCTTCCTGCGGGCGCGCCGAGCGGCTTAAGGAGACTGCGCCCGAACTCATCCACGTGCGATAGCACAGCGAGTAGGGCGGATGCGGCATTTCGCTCCTTAGCTTCGACGCCGGTATCGGACGTCAGAGGAATCAGCCGAGCGACTGGCCATCGCTCATCACGCAACATGGGCACTGGTGTCCTCCCTGTAGCAGGCCTTTGGGTGGCCTGTTCGGCAAGCGGCGTTGCTGGCGAGTTCCGTCACCGGGCGAAGACCTGGGTGATGCCATCAATCATCCCCGGGGTTAGGACGAACCAGATGAGCGCAAAACCGATCGCAACCACTGCGAGCAGGATCGCGCTTTGCACCAACCAGGCCAAGAAACGGCGCACGAGGGAGTCGCCGGCCCAGGTGCTGAGCAGGCCTCTGGAGCGCGAACGACTGGGAGTGGGCATGCGGTCCCCCGGGAGACGTGGTTCAGGTTGGGCGCCCGAACTACCGGGAGCGTAGCACTGGATTACAACTTGGAGGCCACGATTGGGCGTACACGATGTTTCGCCGTCGGGTCAGGGGTCGGGGGTCACTCGCAGCCGATGCCGTCGCCGTCAGCATCGAGGCCGTACTCGTCCGGTCCAACCACCCGCACGCGACCGGTGTAGTACGGTCCATTTCCGGACCCACCGGCGCAGTCATAGTCCTCAACGCCTACGAGCAGGCAGGCGTCGAGGTACGACGTGTGGCAGTTAGCGGGCGCGGGGGTAGCTGCTGGCGGCGCCGGTGTAACGGCCGGTGCGACTGGCACTGCCGTAGGCACCGGTGTCGGCGGCGGAGTGGGAGCTGGTGTAGGAGTCTCGCCCCACAGGCCGCTGCCGGCCCCTCGCGCCTCTCCCTCGGCCTCGAGGAAGAGCTCCTGATACAGGACGTCCGGCGCGTAGGTAGAGCTGTTGGCGAAGCCCAGCCGCACCAGCTCGTAATTGACGAGCAGCCAGTCGGTGCCCTGCTGGAGCCAGACATAGCGTAGAAGGCGGCCGTATTGGTCGACCTCGGAGATGTCCTTCTCCAGCCAGACCTCCTGACCCTCTACCAGGAGGGTGTTCGCCATGGAGGCCTCTGCACCCATCCACTCAACCGGGACCGTTGGGTGGACGGTCTCCGGCGTGTCGATCCCGATGTAGCGAACCGTGAAGACCCCGCCATTGATCTCGACCTTGATGGTGTCGCCGTCCACGACATCGACCACTTGACCGATGGTCGTCGTGCCAGCGGGCGCGCGGCCGAGCTCGGGGGTAGGTATGGCAGTTGGCCCGGGGGTCGGACGTGGAGTCGGCTTTGCGGTTGCTTCGGCCACGGCGGCCGTTGAAGGCGTGTCTGTAGGTGGTGGAGCATCCTGCCCGCCGCCCGTAACGTTCCCGATTCCGATCAGGAGGACCAGTGTTGCGCCACCGATGGTGGCTCCCTTTCCGCGGCGCGACCGGCGCTGCCACCAGCCGGGCTGCGCGGTGGCATCTCCATCGTCAAGCAGGAAGGTGGTCGTGGGTTCTATCGGCTCATTGCGATCGCCGCTCGCGCTCATGAAGTGATCGAACAAATGGGGTTTCGGTGTCGCAAGGCACGGGCATTGGACAGATGGACTGGTTTCGGCACGTCGTTCTCCTGGTTCATCTCGGCTTCAAGGAACTACCGAATGTCTACCTTGTCGCCGGAGTAGAGAACGCAGGTGGCGAGGTGGGCCGTCGGTCTCCCGCGGGAAGGCTCAGGTGGGCGCCTGAGTTGCGTCAGAGTAACACGGGATTACAACTTTGAGAATATTAATCTCAAGGGGAGCGTGCTACGCCTTCCACGTCAGCGGCTGTTGCTCATCGCAGACAGCAGGCTGATGGTGATTGCGCATGCCAGGCGAGCGGAATTGGTTGACGGATCGTAGGTAGGGGCAAGCTCCACGAGGTCGAAGGCGATCGGTTGGGCCGCACCAAGCATCCGGCCGATCTGAAGGGCCTGGCGGCTGGTGAAGCCGCCGGGTTCGGGTGCACCGACGCCCGGCGCGTAGGCTGGGTCGACAGCGTCCAGGTCGAAGGTCACGTACAGGCCGTCGACGCCATCGGTCGCCATCGCGATGGCTTCGGCAAGGGCTCGGTCGAGTCCGACCTCCTCGATCGCGTCCATTCCATACCACCGGACGCCAAGCGCCTTGGCGGCCTCCACCGACGACCGTGGGTTGAGCCAGCCTCGCACTCCAAAGACCACAACATTCTTTGGGTCGACATTCTCGAGGTCGGTGGCGCGGTAGGTGGGGCAGCCATTGAAGAACGGCTCGCCGAGCCAGCTCTCCGCCATGTCTAGGTGCGCGTCGATGCTGAGGTAGCCCATCCGGCCAACGGTCGAGGCGGCGCCACGCGCGGCTCCGATGGTGATGCTGTGGTTGCCGCCGATGCAGACCGGGAGGACATCGTTCTGCCTGAGCAGGCGGACGTGGTCCGCGACGTTGTCCATCGTCCGGACGGAGTTCGTTGGCACGACCAGGACGTCCCCCACATCGGCCGTCGGAAGGACCTCCCAGAGATCGAAATCCCGCTGCGCGTCGTAGCCATCGTTCCAGCTCGAAGCGTCGCGGAAGGCCCGTGGGCCGTAGTTCGCGCCTGCGCGGCCGGCGGTGCCTTCGTCCCACGGGACGCCGGCTATCGCGCATTTGACGCCTTCCAGGTCGGAGACGCTCTTCTGATTACGCCCGAAGAAGGTCGCGACGCCTGCGTGGATGAGGATCCCTTCGTTGTGGATACCCGGGTCGGTCATCAGAGGCCCCTTCTTCTCCGGGAAACATTGTTCGCTGCCCACCGACGCAGCGGGCATGCCCGGTATCCTAATTGCGGCTTCAGATCCGGAGCGCACCCGAGGGAGCAACCCGCCGATGGCAGACAAAAGAGTGCTACTGGCTGGCGAGACCTGGATCTCCTACGGCGTCCACCTGAAGGGGTTCTCGGCATACACCACGGGCCAGCTCAGATGATCGGTTGGCTGGCGGGAGAGGGAGCATGACGGACGCCATCAGCCTGGCCGGCAAGGTGGCCGTCGTGACCGGTGCCACGTCAGGAATCGGGCGTGAGATCAGCCTGCGGTTTTCGCGCGCCGGAGCCGCGGTGGTCGCGGCCGGGCGCAGGACGGAAGGAGGGGAGTCGGTCGTTTCTGAAATCGATGGCACAGGGAGATCGGCGCGGTTCGTCGCAACGGACGTCCGCGACCCGGCAGCGGTTGAGCGGTTGATCGCCACAGCCGAAGAGACCTACGGGCAGGTCAACGTGTTGGTTTCGGCTGCGGGCGTGATGTTGCTTGGGTCAGCTCCGGATACGTCCGTGGACGTGTGGCGAACGATGATCGAGACCAACCTGTCTGGTCCGTTCTACCTGGCCAAGTACGGTATCCCGGCGTTGTTGCGCGCAGGTGGTGGAACGATGGTGGTCATCGCCTCGGAGCTCGGGCTCGTGGGAGCCCGCGAGTCAGCCGCGTATTGCGCGGCCAAGGGCGGGCTGGTGAACATGGTGCGAGCCTTGGCCGTCGACCATGCGCCCCAGGGAGTGCGCATCAACTGCCTGTGTCCCGGACCGATCGACACCCCGTTGCTGCAGGGGTGGTTCGCCGCTGGGACGGATCCTTTGGCTCGCGAGCGTCAGCAAGTCGAGCCCGTGCCGCTCGGACGGTTGGGTCGCGTGGACGAGATCGCCGAAGCGGCGCTGTTCCTGGCCTCGGACGCGAGCTCCTACTTCGCGGGGTCGATCGTGGTGGCCGACGGGGGCGCTACCGCCTGGTATGGGCTCTAGCCACTGCTCAGGTAAGGAATCAGCTCAGCAACGGTGGGAAGCACGAGGCTGGCACCGGCCTCCTGGAGCTGCTCCGCGGTCACGGCTGATCCGGCGGTGATGCCGACGGCGGGCATTCCGGCGGCCGCAGCGGCGAGCATGTCCCACGTCGAGTCGCCGACACACCAGCACGCGGCCGGATCCGTGTCAAGCACCCTCGCCGCGGCAAGCAGCAGATCGGGGTGGGGCTTCGCCAGCTTGACGGCCGTGCCATCGACAATGCGCGGCGGGCTGGTGCGGCGCAGAGCCGCAACCGATGGGCCGACCTGCTCGCGGCGGCTCGAGGTGCCGATCGCCCAGGGGATCACCGCCGCATCCAGCGCATCGAGAAACGGAGTGACGCCGGGCAGGAGGCGTGGGCTGGCGTTGAGCTCGGAGTAGATGGCACCGGAGCGGGCGTCGATCCGCTCCGCGCGCTCGTCGTCGATGTGCGTGCCGGCCGCCTCACCCACCTGGGTGGCCAGCTGGCGTCCATCGGAGCCGATGAGCGCGCTCACGAGGGCCTGATCGGCGGGGATACCCTCTTCCGCGAACGTTCGCACCCACGCGTCGATGCGGGTCTGGACCGTGTCGACCAGCGTGCCGTCCAGGTCGAGGACAACGGCCCTGGGAGGGGCGAGCTGGGCCGCAGTCACAAAAGCTCCGCACCGGCGCTGAGGGCATCCTCGCGGAAGCGATCCAGCGCGCCGAGGTCGGTGCTCGCCGCCGTCAGCTGCGCCATGACACGGGAGACGTCCAGGTCTCGGTAGGCGGCGAGGCGTTCCGCCCGCATCGGGCCCTCGTCGCCGACCGCGGGACCCCACAGGTGGACCGACACCTTGAGGGTCTGGGGGTCCCGGCCGATCTCTCGACATCGGTCTTCGACGATTGGGAGTGCCTTCGCGACCTCCTCCGGGGAGAGGCCGTCGAGGTTGAGCTCGTCGGCATGGCGCGCTGCCAGCCGGAAGGTGACGTTGGGTCCGTTGCCGCCGACGATGATCGGGATCCGGGGCCGCTGGAGGCCGACCGGGACGTTGATGGCGTCGATGACCTGGCGGTGCAGGCCCGCGAAGGTCGCATGCTCACCGGAGAACATTCGGGTGACGATCTCGAGCGTGTCGGCGAGAATGGCGAGCCGCTCCTTGAGGGGCGGGAAGCCGTAGCCGAAGGCGAGGTATTCGTCCTCCTTCCAGCCGGCGCCCAGGCCGAGCTCCATCCGGCCACCGGTGATCACGTCGAGGCTGGAGGCCATCTTGGCAACGAGCGCAGCGTTCCGGTAGCCCGCGCCCAGCACCAGGTGACCGAGTCGCACCCGCTCGGTGCTGACGCCCAGTGCGGCGAGCAGGGTGAATGCCTCGAAGGTGATCGCGTCGACCGGAATCGGGTCGGTGTGGAAGTGGTCGTACACCCAGATCGACTCGAAGCCGAGCTGCTCTGCGTGCCGGGCGACCTCGATCGAGCGACGCCAGGCGGCCGCGGGCTCCCATCCGTCGAACTCGTGGTCGACCCCCTGGGGCATGGTGACGCCGATCTTCATCGGCTCAATTCTTACCATGCGGCGGCCCGGAAATCCGAGCCGCAGGCCAGTTTCGTGACAAGTAGGCACTTGTTGTCCCAAGTATCCTCAGCCGATGCTGCGCGATGAGGTACCAGCCACATTGCGCAACGATTTCGCGCCGTCCTCACTGCCGATACACGAGGTGATTCAGCGCACCCTGCGGCGCCGCATCGAGGCCGGCGAACTGACCGAGGGACGCCAGCTGCCTTCGGAGGCGGCTCTCCAGCGCGAGTTCCAGGCAAGCCGCACACCGGTGCGCCAGGCGCTCCGCAGGCTCCAGACCGATGGCCTCATCGTCCGCTCTCAGGGCAAGGGGTCCTTCGTTGCCTCGGCCAAGATCGGGGTCGCGCTCCGGCAGATGGTGAGCTTCGGCAACGAGCTGCGGCGGCAGGGACACGCCGTCGAGGCGCGAACCCTCAGCGTGGAATGGGCAGCTGCGCCGACGGAGGTGGCCGGGTCCCTGGGGCTCGAGGATGACCATGCCACCTACGTTCGCCGGCTGCTCGTCGTCGATGAGATCCCGCTCACCTTCTTCGAGCACTGGATTGCTCCCACGATTGCGCATTCCGTCTTCGTGGCCGCCGGTGACTTTCCGTCCCTCTACGACCTTCTCACCGAGCATGGGCGCGAGCCCTGGTATGGGACGGAGACGATCGGTGCGTCGGTGGCCAGCGAGGAGATGGCGGAGCTGCTCGATTACCCCGAGGGCGGCCCGCTGGTCACCATGATCCGCTTCACGCGCGACTTCGAGCGCCTGCCAATCGAGTACACGACCTACGTCGTTCGGGCGGATCGGTATGCCTACGAGATCAACCTCATGCGGCAGCGGCGCTAGGCGATGAGCGAGACGAACCTGGAGCTGTTGGCGCAGGACCTCCGGCGCCAGCGGGAGGTGCTCGCCGCGGGGATCTCGATGTCGCGAGCTCGCGTGCGGGACCTTGCCAGCGAAATCTCCCGCCCGAGCCGCATCTATATCGTGGGGTGTGGCGACTCGTTGAATGTCGGTATGGCGGTCCGCTTCGAATGGGAGCGGGTGATGGGGCTGCCCGTGCACGCCATTCCGGCGCTGACCTTCTCGCGCTTCGAGGCATCCACCATCCCGGCGGATGCGCTGGTGATCGCACTTTCGCAGTCGGGCACGGTGGTGCGCGTCATCGAGGCGGCGCAGGCCAGCTTCTCGCGTGGGGTCAGCACCATCACGGTGTCAGCATCCGGGACCAGCCCGCTGGCCGCGGAGCCGGCCACGGCGACGCTCGTCACCGACTTCCCCAAGCTCGGATTCGTGCCCGGCACCACCTCCTTCCCGTACCACCTGGCGATCTTCTATGAGCTGGGGCTGGCGCTGGCCGAACGGTGGGGGACGGAGGCAGACACCGGCGCTGGTCGCGCAAACCTGGATCGGCTTCCGGACCTGGTCGAACGGTCTTTGGAGCCGATGTGGGCCACCGCCAGGCGGCACGCAGCCTCGATCACGCGCGACCAGCCGTTCCTGCTGCTGGGCACTGGGCCGAACCTGGCCAGCGTGCTGTTCGTGGCCCGCAAGCTCTTCGAGGTGCCGCAGGTCGCGGCTCTGGCCCAGGAGACGGAGGAGTACGCGCATGACGAGTACTCGCTGGTGACTCCGTCGCTGCCGTCCATGATCATCGCCCCCCACGACGCGGCCGCGAAGCGAAGCAGCGAGATCCTCGACTCGCTGCTGAACATCGGATCCCCGACGGCCGTGGTTGCGGAGCGTGGATATGTTCCCCCCAGGCCGGCCACCTGGACCTACGAGATGGAGCCCGGCCTGGACGAGCTCTACATGCCCCTCCTTGCGACCCTGCCCGGGCAGCTGCTGACCTACGAGCTGGGGCGAACGATCGGGGGGTCCTTCTACGCCACTGACGATCCGATCCATCGACGAGACGGCGATGACCTCATCTACCGCAGCGAGCTCGTCGCCACACAGCCAGCAACGGAGGAATAGCAATGGTCCGGTTCAGAGTCATCGTCGCCCTCTTCATCGCATCGGTCCTGGTGGCCGCCTGCGGGACCTCGACGACATCGCCCGACAGCTCTGCGGCCGGCTCCGAGGCCCCGCAGATTCCGCAGGCCCCGCAGCAGTTCGCGGATCTGATCGCGGCCACGGAGGCCGCGGACAAGCAGTACGACGGCGTCGAGGTCAGCGTGGTGGTCGACTCGATTCAGAGCGGCTACCCGTTCTTCTGGCTCGCGCCCGCGATCGAGAAGGCCTTCGACATCAAGATCAAGGTCATCCCCGCCCCCTTCGAGACGTTCTATCAGTCCATTCAGAACGACATCGTCTCGGAGACCGGCGCGTATGACATCCTGAACTACCCGCCTCGCTTCCTGGGCGACCTCGCGTCCGCCGGAAATATCGTGGATCTCACCGAGTACGCGTCCCAGTGGGATCCGGAGATGGACGACGTCTACCCTGTCTACCAGCTCTACACCAAATTTGACGACACGCTCTTTGCACTGCCGATGGACGGCGACCGGCTGGAGCTCTATTACCGCAAGGACCTGTTCAGCCACGCCGATGAGCAGGCGGCCTTCGAGGCCGAATACGGATATCCCCTGGCTGCCCCCGAGACGTGGGACGAGTACCTCGACGTCGCCAAGTTCTTCCAGCGTGACGCTGGGGCGACGCTGGCCGGCGAAACCCTTGCCGATCCGTTCTCCGGGATCGCCGAGATCACGAAGCTGCCGGACAACTTCGACTGGTTCCTCAATCGGTTCGGCAGCTACGGCGGCATCTATTTCGACGACCAGATGCACCCGCAGCTCGATACCGAAGCCGGGACGAGCGCCCTCACCAACTTCGTCGAGTCTGTGAAATATGGGCCATCGGACATCCTGAACTTTGAGTACGTCGAATCGTTCGATGCGTTCGTGCAGGGCCAGACGGCCATGTGCATCCAGTGGACCGACGTGGCCAAGATCGCTGAGGACCCGAACACCAGCAAGATCGTCGGCAAGACCGGCTATGCCCAGGTCCCCGGGGCCGAGCAGGCCGACGGCTCGGTCGTCCATCGCTCGATTCTGGCGTATAACCGCGTCAACTCGATCAGCAAGCTGGCCGAGAACCCGGAGGCGGCCTACCGGGTCATGCAGTTCATGAACCAGCCGGAGGTCAGCCTCCTGTTCGTCACCGAGCCCAGCGCCGGCATGGACCCGTACCGGATCTCCCACTACGCGGATCCGTCCGCGTGGGTTCAGCAATGGGATGAGCTGCCGGCCTACATCGAGAACAACAAGCTGAGCCTGACCAACGGCTATCCCGAGCTCACCATGCCCGGCGCGAACCGGTACAACGAATCGCTCGGGACCCACATCGCCCAGGCTCTCGCCGGTCAGGAATCGGTCGCAGATGCGCTCAAGAATACGACCGCCGAGTGGGAGACGATCACCGACGAGCTTGGTCGAGATGCACAGATCACCCACTGGCAAGCCCAATTGAGCGCGTGGAAGGAGGTTGGGCTCATCGACTGAGCGCCTCCTCAATGGAACGCGCAACCGGAGCGAGGACCATCGAGCCACGGCGAACGCCGTGGCTCATGGTCCTGCCGGCCCTGCTCCTGATCCTCGGCATCAACATCGTTCCGCTGGTCTACAGCACGATCCTCTCGTTCTTCCAGTGGAACCTCACCCAGGCGCAGGTCCCACCCCGCTGGGTGGGCCTCGACAACTTCATCCGCCTCCTGACCCGGGACCCCCAGTTCATCACGTCGGCGATGAACACCGCGATCGTGGTAGTGGCAACCGTCGCCATCCAGACCGTGCTGGGCGTGGCGATCGCGTTGCTGCTTGATCAGAAGCTGAAGTTCACCGGCGTCGCGACGACACTGCTCCTGATTCCCCTGGCCCTCGCGCCGGCCGTGGTTGGTCTTCTGTTCAGCAGCCTGCTCAGTGGGAGCCTGGGTCCGATCAACTACTGGCTGGACGCGATAGGCCTGCCTGCGCCCTCCTGGCTCGGCGACGCCCGCTGGGCCCTGCCCAGCGTCATCCTGGTCGACACCTGGCAATGGACGCCATTCATGATCCTGCTCACGCTGGCCGGGCTGCGATCGCTTCCGCAGGAGCCGATCGAGGCGGCGGTGGTGGATGGTGCCGGCAGCTGGCAGCGCTTTCGCTTCGTCAAGCTGCCGATGCTCCTCCCGGTCCTGACCGTGGCGGTCCTGCTGCGTGCCATCGATAGCTTCAAGACGTTCGACCTGGTCTTCCTGCTGACCTTCGGCGGGCCTGGCACGGCGTCGACCACGATGAGCTTCTACGGCTACAAGGTGGGCCTGCAGGCCTTCGACATCGGACGTGCGTCTGCCATCGCGTTCCTGATGGTGCAGGTCTTCATCGTCTTCGTGATCATCTTCTACTGGCGGTCGAAGGACCAGCTATGAGGCCGAATCGGCTCATCCGCGCGCTCCAGTACCTGGGTCTCATCGCAGTCGTCGGCGTCTTCACGCTGCCCACCTTCTGGATGGTCCTGGGTGTCTTCAAGCGCAACGTCGAGCATCGTGCACGGCCGCCTGTCCTGATCCCCAGCGATCCCTTCGGCGCCGCCGCGGACACCATCCGCTTCGCGTTCGAAGGCTCTCCGGTGCCCATCGGCCACGTCTTCCTGAACAGCGTCGTGGTCGCATCGGCGACGGCGATCGTCACCCTGGCGGTCGGCGTGACCGCCGCCTATTCCTTCGCGCGTTTCCGAACCGGCGGGACGAGCCTGCCGTTCTTCATCCTGACGCTGCGAATGGCCCCGCCGATTGCGGTCGGCCTGCCCTTCTTCCTGGTGTTCCGACAGCTGGGGCTGCTCGACAGCCAGCTTGGCCTGGTGATCGCCTACACAACCATCAACCTGCCGCTCGTGATCTGGCTGCTCCGCAGCTTCTTCCGGGAGCTTGATCCATCCATGGAGGAGGCGGCCCTGGTGGATGGGGCGTCTCGCTGGCAGGCGCTCCGCTTCATCGCACTGCCGCTCGCGGTGCCGGCCATCGCCAGCACCGGCCTTCTCGCGTTCATCTTCAGCTGGAACGAGTTCTTCTTCGCCACCCTGCTGACATCGAACGAGGGACGAACCATCCCGGCTCTGCTCCCGCTCTTCCTCCCTCGCTCGATCTCGGCCGGCCAGCCGCTCGGTGCGTCGTTCCTCATCGCGGCGCTCAGCGCCGTGCCGATGATCATCCTGGTCCTGTTCCTGCAGCGTTACCTCATCAAGGGCCTCTCACTTGGGGCCGCCAAGGAGTGAAGACTTGAACGCCCCGTTTGCCTTCTACCTGGCCGAGGATCCGCACAACACCATCCTGGACAGTGCCATCGCCTCGGTGCGCTTCGCCGCCAAGGTCTGCGACGACCCGGGCGACGGTACGCTGCGCTGCCAGAGCATGGACGCCATCCCGGACGGGACCCTGGTCGCCTTCCGCGAGCGAATGATCGACGGTGTGGGCTACTGCACCGATGCGGTCTTTGCCGCGAACCAGATCATCCGATTCGGACGCCTGCTCGAAAGTCCGCGGATGATCCGCTTCGGCGAGCGCCTGGCGGAGCACGCTTTCAACGGGGGGTTCTTCGATGACCCGAAGCTTCCGGTGCGGCTCTACCTCGTCCTCGGCAGCAATCAGTTCATGGACAACCTGGAGGGCCACGAGACGTACATCGAGCCCGGGCACATGGCGCGCGTCGGGCACCAGCTGCTCATGCTGAGCGACGTCGTCAACGACGAGATGGCAGCCCGTGCGCGAGAGGCGGGCGCGCGCATCGCCAGCTGGGCGACGACCCTCGACCGTTGCGATAACGGATGGTTCCCACGGCGCTCGACCCCGGACGGGCGCGTGTTTCCGAATGCTGCCGATGCGTTCGGCCCGGTCAGCCTGGGAGCGGCCCTGCCGATGGACCCGATCTACGACCGCAGCGGGAGCGGGGTGCTGATCCTCCAGCTCCTGGTCGAGGCGCATGCCCGCGGATTGGGTGACTTCAGCGCCATCATCTCCGACACGACCGCCGCCTTTATCGATGCTGGCGGGCATTTCGGGAGCACCAACAGCGATACCGAAGACCTCGAGGAGAATGTGACCTACGCGATGGCGTTTCAGGCGCTGCATGCGGCCGGCAAGCTGATGAACCGCCAGGATTGGGTCGACTTCGCCTACAGCGGCTGCCTGGAGCCGTTGGTGCGCTTCGAGCTGGTCGAGGACCTCAACGGGTTGGCCACCAAGGGGCTCCTTTACATGGAGGACTCATGGAATGCGGCGTGCACCTGGGAGATCGCCGAGGCTGCCCAGGCCTATCTGACTGCCTTCGGCGACCGGGGCAGGCGGCCTGACCTGCACAAAGCACTGACCATGCTGCGCGGCCTGGCCAAGCATCATCATGGTCCTCACGGGTTCCTGACCGAGGCGGTCGACTGGGACGGTCACTCGGTCGTGACGCGGCACGTGGACGGCCTGCGTTACTCGGACATCGTGACGACCCACCCGTTCCTCAATAACCTCCACGTCCTGGAGCCGACGGTCACGTTCCTGGAGCGGTTCGCAGTCCGCTCCGCCGTGGACGGCGCCGAGGCGTACTACGACCCCGAGGGCAACCGGCTCGGCCCCGCTCGCCTGGAGGAGGCTGATTGGCTGCCGAGCTAGTCGCGTTCGGCGACATCAGTATCGATGTCGCCGTCCAGATTCCGCGGCTTCCCGCGCCCGATGAGAAGCTGTGGGTCGAGATCGTCGGCGAGTACCCCGGAGGCATGGGAGCCAACGCAGCCGCGTCGTTCGCTGGGCTGGGCGGCCGGGCGGCTCTGGTGGCATCGGTCGGCGACGACGAGCGGGGAGCCCGCGCGCTGCAGGAGCTATCCGAGCGAGGGGTCGACCTCGCAGGGGTTGCCCACCTCCGGGCGCCGACCTTCTGGACGCTGGCCCTGCTCGGGGCCAACGGCGAGAAGAGCCTCCTGCAATTCGCCACGCCGGCGCTGAACGTGCCGTGGGCATCGGTCGACTGGTCCATTCTCGACGGGGCTTTGTTCGCGCATACAGTTGCCGATGAGGGGGACGGCAATCTGCGGCTCACCGCCGAGGCCAAGCAGCGTGGGGTCAGGGTCTCGGTGGATATCGAACCGGGCACGCTGGCGCCGCAGTTGCGCGATGAGCTGCTCGCTGGCGTCGAGGTCGTCTTTACCACCCCTGCGGGACTGCGGTCGGTCGGGGGACCGGCCGAGCCGCACGCAGGGGCCGCGTGGCTGCTGGAGCGCGGGCCGGCGATCGTAGCGATCACGCTCGGCCGCGAGGGCTGCGTGGTGGCCACCGCAGCCGGGGAGATGGCCCGCATCCCAGGCGTGGAGGTCGAGGCGCGCGACACCACCGGGGCGGGTGACTGCTTCGCCGGCGCGTTTCTCTGGGCGCTGAGCCGGGGTCGCGGTGCCCAGGACGCGGGTCGCCTGGCCAACAGCATGGCGGCGCTGAGCACCACCGAGCTTGGGTCGCGCGGGCGCCTGCTGACCCTCGCCGAGCTGGCACGCCGGCCCGAGCTGGCAGGGATGGGCGTGGAGGGATGGGACTCGTGAACGAGCTGATGCTGCGCGAGATGCGATCACAGCCGGCGGACCTCGCCGAGGCGCTGATCGACTTGCGACGTCAAGCTGCCGGCCTGCCCCTTCCACGGCCGGAGCAGGTGGTCCTTACCGGCAGCGGGGACTCAGGTTTCGCGGCGGCGGCGGCCGAGCTCGCCTTCACGCACGCCCTGGAGCGTCCTGTATGGGCGCTCCCGTCCGCGGCGGCGTCCCGCTACGGGAATGGTCGGATCGAGGGGCTGACGGTCGTGATCTCGGTGAGCGGCGAGGTGCGGCGCACGGTCGAGGCGGCGATGGCGGCAAAGAGTGCGGGCGGCTCGGTGGTCGCCGTCACTGCAGGTGCCGGCTCCACCCTGGCAGGGCTCGCCGACGCAGTGCTGCTGATGCCCGAGCCGATCAGCCGATCGACCCCGCACACCCGCGACTACACGATGACGCTGCTCGCCCTCCTGGTCCTGCTCGAGGGCCTTTCCGAAACGCCGATTCCGGAGCTCGACGAGTGGCCGGAACAGGTTGGCGATCTCCTCCCGGCGGCCCTCGCTTGGGCCGACCGGCTCGCCGGGGCCTTCGCATTGGTTGACGGGCCAGTCTGGTTCCTGGGCATGGGCCCTGACCGCGGAACGGCGGCCTATGGCGCGCTGAAGTTCTGGGAGGCCGGCGGCAGCGCCGCGTGGTGGGACGACCTGGAAGAGTTCGGCCACGGCTCGCAGCTCGCCGCCCGGCCGAGCGAGCTCGCCGTGATCTTCGCGTGCGGCCCGGCGATGAGCCGGGCGCAGGAGATGGCTGATGGCATAGCGCGCATGGGCCTGTCGCCGGCCCTGGTAGGCGAGGGGCCGTTCACCGACCCCGACAGCCTGGCGCTGCCACCGATCCGACCCGAGTTCAGCCCGCTGCTGACGTCCATTCCGCCGCAGGCGCTCGCCTATGCATTCGCCACGCAGCGCGGGATCGACGTCGAGCTGCCGATGGGCGGCAACCCGCTGGGCGACCTCTACGACGAAGTGCACCGCGACTGGATGCGACGGAGCGCGCTCGAACCGACACGCTCAGGCTAGGGTGTGGACCTGCCGCTCGGCGTCGCGGCGGCTGCGGCAGCCGCCCTCTTCTTCGCAACGGCCGATTTCTCGGGCGCCGTCGTCTCCCGCAGGGCCACGCCACTCTCTGCGGCGTTCTCGGTGCAGCTGATCAGTGGGGTCGCCCTCGCCATCGTCCTTGTGGCCACTGCTCAGGAGGTGCGTCCGTTCGCCGTGGGAATCGGTCTGATCGCCGGACTCGGCGTGGCGATCGGCCTGTTGGCACTGTACGAGGCCCTCTCGATCGGGGCGATGGGAGTGGTCGCGGTGCTGACCGGGGTGGTCGCCTCGGCACTCACCTTGGCATTCGACATCCTGGTGGCTGGAAGAGCACCTTCTGCCCTGCAGTTGACAGGCATGGCCTGCGCGATCGCGGGAGCGGCCGTGAGCGCGCGCCTCGGAACGGTGACCATCCGCGTGGCCGTCCTGTCCCTGGTCGTAGGATGCGCCTTCGGGGCGTCGTTCATCGCCTTCAATCTCGCCGCCGGGGAGAGCCTTGTCACCGTGCTCTTCGCCGCTCGGCTGGCTGCCATCGTTCTGCTCGGTGCGATCTGGGCGCTGCGGCCAGGCCGGCGCCTGGCCGTCCATCCGCTGATCGCTCTCGCTGGTGCGCTCGATACCGCGGCAAATCTGCTGATAATGGTGGCGGTGTCGCTCGTGCCGGTGAGCCTGGCCACCGCGATCTCATCGGCTGACCCACCGATCATCATCATGTTCCTTGCTCGCTCCATCCTGGGCGAGGGCCTCCCCAGGCTGGCCTATCTGTCGGTCGCGCTGGGCTGCGCCGGAATCGGCTTGATGATCCTAGGCTGATGCAAGTTGACGAGGCGATGTGTCACCTGCTTCGTGTCCAGATATGCCTGCCGGTAGTGGCCGAAGAGCTCGTCATACAACCTTGCATGCTCGCGATTCGGCTCGATCGTCCGCTCGATCGGGTTCCATCCCGCTGACCCACTCATCCCAGCCGCTTCTGCGGCGAGCATCGCGTCGCCGAGCGCGGCGCCAACGCCATGGCGTGGCATGAGCTGGGTGACGCCGCTCACATCGCTCACCACCTGGGGCCAGGTTGGGGTACGCGCCCCGCCGCCAACCGCCAGGTGCCGCGCGGCGGGGGGACTGACATCGTCGAAGGCGGCGAGGTTATGGCGGACTCCCATGGCAACGCCTTCCAGCATGGCGCGCATGATCTGCGAGCGCCCGTGCGACAGGGTCAGGCCGAGCAGCGTGCCGCGCGCATGCGGATCGAAGATGGGTGTCCGCTCGCCGGCAAAGTACGGGAGCAGGAGGAGTCCCTCTGCGCCGGGCTGCACCGCTGCCGCCTCGGCCATCAGCGTCTCGAGCCGCTCACCCACCAGCTCGCCGAACCACGAGGCGACGATCCCGCCGGTCGCCATGCCCGCGGCAAGGGTCTCGGTTCCCTCGTGGACGCCCGCGGTCGCCCACAGGCGCGGCGACCTCGTTCCGCGCTCCACGACCTTGGTCAGGAACATGGTCGATCCGTACATCAGCATGACGTCGCCCGTCTGGGTCGCGCCGATGCTCACCGCCTCCGCCCAGGCGTCGATCGTGCCCGCCAGGACCGGCGTGTCTCCATCCAGACCGGTTGCGCTCGCGGCGGCGGCCGTCACGCGGCCAGCGAGCTCCGATGGCCAGAGGAGGCGAGGCAGCTCGATCCCCGGCGCGACGCGATCGACCATCTCGTCATTCCATTGGTTGGCAGGCAGGTCGTATAGCGGGTTGCACTGGCTGGCCGAGTGGTGGTCGAGCACGTACTCCCCGGTAAGCCGCCAGACCGCATATGAGCTCGGCATGGAGAAGCGCCGCGTCGAGGCCCACACGTCGGGATCGTGGCGCTGGAGCCAGAGGAGCTTTGGCCCAACCGCCTGGGAGCTGAGAAGCGACCCGCCATGGGCGAGCAGCTCCTTCTCGCCGATCTCCTCGCTGAGCTCCGCGATCTCCGCTTCGGCGCGCGTGTCGATGCCATACAGGATCGCTGGGCGCAATGGTTCGCCGGCCGCGGTCATCGGCGCCAGGCAGGGTCCCATGCCGCTGACGCAGACAGCCGCCGGCGACGTGCCCACCGCAGCCACGACCTGCCGGCTGAGCAAGGCCACCTCGGACCACCAGACCGCCGGGTCGTGCTCCGCCCATTGCACGCGCGGTCGGGAGATCTCATGGGCAATCTGCTCGGTGGCGCGGATCTCGCCACTCTCGTCGACCGCGACCGCCTTGGACGACGACGTGCCGATATCGATGCCAAGGACGTAGGCCATCGCGCGATTCAGCCGTACAGCGGTCCGAACGCGGCGCAGGCGCGGAAGTCTGCGCCCTCCGGATCGGCGGTGCCAAACCCGTTCCAGGCGGCCGGTCGAAAGACAGCATCGGCGTCGATGTTGTGCATGAAGACCGGCACGCGAAGGATCGACGCAAGGGTGATCAGGTCCGCGCCGATGTGGCCGTGGCTGATCGCGGCATGGTTGGCGCCCCAGGCGTTCATGACCGAGTACACGTCCCGGAAGACCCCATCACCCCCGGTCCGGGGGACGAACCAGGTCGTCGGCCACGACGGGTTGGTTCGGTCATCGAGGATCGCGTGCACCGCGTCCGGCAGCTCAATCGTCCAGCCCTCGGCGATCTGGAGCGCCGGCAGGCCGCGATAAAGGTTGATGCGACACATGGTCGCCGGCATCCCGCCCCGGGTCCGGAAGCGTGTCGACCAACCGCCGCCGCGGAAGTACTCGGTGAGCCCCGGGTGCCACGTCGTCGCGCGCAGGGTTGCGGCGATCTCGTCCTCGGAGAGCTCCCAGAACGGCTTGATTCCGGCTCGGCCGTCGATAGTCTGCTGGCCGGTCGCGTCGAGGGCTGCCGGCCCGGAGTTGATCAAGTGGAGGAATCCCCCCGCCCCGACGCCGCTGAGCTCATGGCCCGATACCCGTTTGACCGCCGCCGGGCTCCAATAGGTGCGGACGTCGGCAAAGATCTGAGCCGTGTTGGTCAGCAGGTAGCCGAAGAGCATCGAGGCGCCGTTGAGCGAGTCGTTCTCCGTGGCGACCACGTACGGAGCGCGGGGCCCATCCCAGTCAAAGGACGAGTTCAGGATGGCCTCCATGAAGTCCCCGTTCGGCAGGAAATCGGTCCACTGACGTTGCCCCTGGAAGCCCGCCAGGATCGCGTTGTGGCCGAGCGACTCCTCGCCATGCCCGGCCTCCTTCAGCTTCGGATTGCCGACCATCAGGTCCCGCATGGCGAGCGCCATCTTCACCGATGAGGCCCAGTCGCTATCCAGCTCCTCTCGAGAGCGCTGCTTGTCGGCGCGGTTGTAATCCGTCCCCTCGATGCAGTTCGCGCGAACCCATTCCATCGCGCGCTCGAATTCCTGCTGGTCGTAGATCCCTCGCTCGATCCTGCGCAGGATTTCGCTCATGTCAATCGCCTCGACTCGCATCCCCAGGTAGCGCTGGAAAAAGGCGTGGTCCACGATCGATCCCGCGATCCCCATCGAGGTGCCGCCGACCGACAGGTAGGATCGGCTTCGCATCATCTGTGATGCGACGGCTGCCTTCGCGAACCGCAGCACCTTCTCGCGAACGTCATCCGGAACCGACACGTCACCGCTGTCCTGGACTTCCCGTCCGTAGATGCCGAACGCGGGGAGACCTTGCTGGTTGTGGGCTGCCAGGACAGCAGCGAGGTAAACGGCGCCCGGCCGCTCCGTTCCGTTGAATCCCCACACAGCCTTGGGCCGAAGGGGATCGACGTCCATTGTCTCGGAGCCATAACACCATGCAGGCGTGACCGAGATGGTGGCCCCTACGTCTTCGCGCCGAAACTTCTCATCGCTCGCAGCCGCCTCCGCCACACGACCGATCGTGGAGTCGGCAATGACGCATTCCACGGGATCGCCATTCGGGTAGCGGAGCGCGTCGGAGATCGTCTCCGCGAGAGCTCGTGCGAGCTGCATCGTCTGCGCTTCGAGGGATTCTCGGACTCCTCCTTCCCGAGCATCGATTGTCGGTCGGATGCCGATCCTGGGGAGGACTCCAAATCGGTCCGCGGTCATCGGTCTTACTCCTCAGCACCTGGCAGCGAACGAGGCTGCCTCGCGCAGTCGCCGCCGCATTGCGTCAAGTATCAGCCGAGGGTTCGTTGTCGTGCCCTATCTGGGGCCCGCGAGGATGCTCGTCGAGGATTTGGTGCCAAGGCGCCCTAACTTGTATCGACCTTCGAAGCCGATGGACCCCAGTGCCAGGTGTCCTCGAAGGCCAGCAGCTGGGCATCGGTGGCATTGCCCGACTCGTCGCGGAAGATGACGTTGTCGTCGCGGTTCGAGTTGAAGGGCGGGTCGAGGTAGACCAGGTCGACGGCGGCATCAGGCAGGTAGCGACGCAGGATGTCCAGGTTGTCGCCGTAGTAGAGGACGTTGGTAGCGAGGTCAGGCATTTAGGGCTTCCTGAAGCAGGTCGACCGCTTCCGCGTGGCGCTGTTCGGAGACGAGCAGGTCGGACCACTCGCGGAGGACGACGGCGAGCCTTGGTCGTGGGCCGGCGGTGCGGAGGAGTTCTGCTGCCTGGCGGTAGGTTGCCTCTGCGGCGTTGTCATCGGTCTGGCGCTGGGAACGAGCGAGCGTCAGGAGAGCGCTTGACTCGGTGTTGGTGTTCTGGCTGGCGCGGGCGAGCTCGAGAGCTTCGGCCACCTTCTCGCGGACGGCGGGGTGGTCACCGAGGGCGAGGGCGATCTGGGCTTCCGTCTCCGTCACGTACGCCAGCGAAGCCTGATCGTTGCGTTGTTCGCTCATCTGGCGGGCCTCAGCGGCGAGCTCAGTGGCGCGCGCTGCGTTTCCGAGCTGGAGGTAGGTGAGCGCCAGGGTGTTGCGGAGCCCAGTGGCATCGCGTTCCGCGTTGGCCGCCTCGAAGAGGGGAAGGGCCGCAGTTCCGGCGCGAAGCGCCGCCTCAAGGTCGCCGGTCTCGGAATAGCTGTTCGCGAGTGAAAACAGGAAGGTCGCGCGGCGCAGATCGTCCATCTCGCCCGTCAGCGCGCGTCCCTCCTCGAGGAGCGCGAGCGCCCGATCATCGTGGCCGTCCCACGATTCGAGGATCGCGAGCGCGAGCAGGAGCCGCAGCTTGAAATCGGCCTGCACTTTCAGGCCGGCTCGGACCTCGGCCAGGAGCTGATGGAGGAGGGCGCGCGCCTCTTCGGTGTTGTCGAGCTGATGATGGGCGTACGCGAGCCAGTAGCCGGCGTAGGCGGCATCCACCTGCTGCCCGGCCTGGGTGAGTGCCTCGTATGCCGCAGCGGCGTCAGGGAGCGCGTCGCGGGGACGCCCGAGGCGGCAGAGTGCCTCGGCACGTCCGCTCCGGATCAGAGTGGCATCGGTGCCGTTGGCGTCCTCGAGCAGCTGGGTGTATTGGTCGGCGGCAGCCTGCCAATCGCCGGCCGCCAGGCGCAGGTCAGCGGTGAGCCGATCCCAGCCCGGCTGCGCCTCCCGGACCAGGTCGTGCACGGCCAGCCCGAGTCGATCTGAAAGATAGCTCAGGGCTGCCCAGGACGGTCGCACCAGGCCGACCTCCAGGGCGCTGATGTAGGCCGCGGTATACCGGTCGCCCGCCAGCTGGCGCTGAGTAAGCCCGGCTCTGTGTCTGGCCGCACGAAGGCGCGGGCCGACCGTGTTCTCGACCTGAGGTCGCTTCGTCTTCGTCCGCGTCCTCGGCATGCGGGCGAGTGTACCGCAGGTTCCAGCCCCCGCCTGCTCCCGGAGTTGTCCGTGCAGATTAGAAATAGTTGATTATTGGTTCGACGGAGCGTAGGCTTTGGCGACGGTCGGCGGGGCCGGCCGGGGCGCGACGCTCCGAGCGGGCATGGAAGGAGTCATTCCATGCGACTACGGCGTCGGCGTTCCTTGATCAGGCGCATCACAGCGGTCGGTCTCGCAGGGGTGCTGTCCATCCTGGCGGCGGCGACCGCCCTGGCGAACAAACCGCCTCCCGGATGGCCATAGGAGGCGATATCGGAATCTAGGCCCGTTTCTCTTTAGCCGATGAGTGCCCGCTCGGAACGGATGCCCACCGCTCCGGACTTGATCCACGGCTCGACTGGCAACCGGGGGGAAGCCAGCCGGGCCGTTGGCTTTGCCGGCGGGTTTGGCTGGAGTCGAAGGGCGGGTCGAGGTAGACCAGGTCGACGTGGCATGGGGCAGGTAGCGACGCAGGATGTCGAGGTGTCGCCGTAGTAGAGGACGTTGGTGGCGAACTCGGTCATCGGTCCCCGCGAGGTTTGGCTCAGGTGGGCGCCGAAGCCTGAGGAGAGGGTAGCAGCGCGGGCAAGCGATCACGCGCTGGTAATCCTTCGGTAAGGTCCGCCCTGGCCCACGTCCCGAAGGACGGATCGCAGGCGGGGTGGCGATTCCCGCGCGGTTAGCTCGGAGGCTTGGGGCGAGTGTACTGTCGAACCCGTTACCGAGGAGGACTTCTGATGCGCAGCGTGACCTATTCGATGGGTGTCTCACTTGACGGCTACATCGTCGGGCCGGACGGCGGCTTCGACTGGACGGCGCCCGACGAGGAGGTCTTTCGCTTCTGGATCGACGAGATTCGAGAGGTCGGCGTCCACCTGTTGGGACGACGGCTGTACGAGACGATGCTGTACTGGGAGACCGCCGACCAGGATCCATCGCTCGACGACTCAGAGCTCGAGTGGGCCGCGCTCTGGAAGCCGCTCCCAAAGGTGGTGTTCTCCACCACGCTGTCGGCGGTGCAGGGCAATGCCCGCCTGGCCTCCGGCGGCCTGGCGGAGGAGATCGAGCGGTTACGAGCCGAGCCGGGGGAGGGCGACATCGCGATCGGCGGCGCGACTCTCGCCGCCGAGGCGGCCGCGTTGGGTCTCATCGACGAGTACCGGGCCATGGTCTACCCGGTGCTGGTCGGCGGTGGCATTCCGTTCTTTCCCCAGCGCGAGCGTCGGGTGGATCTCGAACTCGTCGAGACCCGCACCTTCAGCTCGAGATTCGTCTACCTCCGCTACCGCGTGGCGAGCTAGCCGGCTCCGCCGCCGAGCCCAACGATTGAGAATGGGCGCACCGTTCTAGCACCATCAATCACAGTTCGCCCCGGCGGGACTAACCGCGATTCGACCTCTCGGACCCGCGGTAGCCGAGGTGGGCGTCGGGAGCACCCCCCGCGACGACTCGCTCGGCCCAAGGCGTTCTGATTAGCGGGACGCTTCCATGAATTGCTTCAAACCCTCAGCCGCGGACGTCGTGTTGCGGCTGAAGATCCTCCGTCGCAGCAGCGGGGCCAGCAGCGCGCCGAGCACGCCGGTGGCCTCTAGCCAGAACTCCGCTTTCGCGCCATCGCCCTTCGCCGCCACGACGTGCCCGCCGGTGACCCGCAGGCCCGGCGCCAAAGCCGACGTCCAGGTGAACGAGCGCCCATCCACGTACTCGGTCACCGTCCAGTCCGAGGTTGCCTGCCGATCGGTGGTCTTGCAGCGCACCGTGTTGCCCATGGCCAGGGGGCCTGCTTCGAGTCGCTCGAGGCGCTCCCACTGGGACGCCCAGCGTGGCCAGTGCTCGACGTCGGCCAGCGCCGTCCACACGGCGTCCGGCGACGCGGCAATGTCAATACTGCGGGCGACGCGAGACATCCGGTCCATGCTACCCCAGCGATTCGACCTCTCGGAGGCAAGGGCACGAAGGGATGACGGTTAGCAAGCAGCGCCGTGTGCGCGTGGGCCGCGCCAGTGGCCATTACGGTCGGCGCGACTCAACCCGCCGGATCAGCGAGACTCCTACCCCATAGCCGCGTATTCGCCCCGGCGAGGATGATCAGAGATGGCCTCAGCGATGATGCGGACCGCGCGGGAGGGTAGCAGCGGGAGCAAGAGCGACACAGGCCGTCGAGGCCACGGCCCAACGCCCCGCGGTCGGCCGTATCCTTCCACCCGTGGCAGGGTGCTGCCACCCTGCAGTGGGAGTTGAACGATGGATGACACCGAGTTCTCCACAGAGCGGCTGCTCGAGCAGGCATCGGGCAACCAGAGTGCAATCTTCCTCATGGGCGTGCGGTGGGCGCGCGAGCGGGATGGGTCCGTAGACGCCTGGGCCAACTTCGTCGGGAGCCAGTTCGCAGAGGGCTGGTCGAGCCTCCGTGACGGCGGTGCTCTGAAGGTCGCTCGGATGGCAGGGCTCAACTTCGCCAGCTCCGCTGATTCGAAGTTCATCGGCCTCGAAGGCGATGCATCGCGTGCGGAAGCGGTCATCGAGGGGCCGGACGCCGAATGGCTCAAGGAGTCCGGCGTTTCGCTCGAGGACAACGATCGGGCGAACGAGCTGATATTCGCCCGCATCGCCGAATACCTTGGGCTGTTGTTCGAGTCGCATCGAGATGAGGCGGGTCTTCACCTCGTCTTCTCCGAGGCGTTGGCCAGCCTCGCAGGGCATCGCGAACTCTGACGAAGCTGGGCTGGCTGTTGTCATTGTGATCTCGCCGCAATCGCGGCCTCGCCTCGTCTTGCGATGCGATCAGGTCGCCTCGGCCGATGGACCCCAGTGCCAGGTGTCCTCGAAGGCCAGCAGCTGGGCATCGGTGGCATTGCCCGACTCGTCGCGGAAGATGACGTTGTCGTCGCGATTCGAGTTGAAGGGCGGGTCGAGGTAGACCAGGTCGACGGCGGCATCGGGCAGGTAGCGACGCAGGATGTCGAGGTTGTCGCCGTAGTAGAGGACGTCGGTCTGCATCGAGCTCTGGCCCCTCCGTCGGGAAGCGTAACAGGCGGAAATTCGTTGACATCTGGGTGAGCCGCCGGTAGGGTCACCCAAAGCGCTTTGTACGCTTCGCTGGAGGGCAGGAGTCGTGATGGAGTCAACGGGTCGGGGCGTCAGTCTCTACACGCGCCAGGCGACTGGCCTGGTCCGCGAGATCGGCATGAGCAGCAATCTCGCGCTCAACATCTCGTTCATCTCGCTGCCGCTGGCGGTGCTGGTGGCGACCCAGGCTCCCTACGCGTTTCCCGGGTCGAATTTGATCGGGATCGTGATCATCACGGCGCTGCTGTGCATCATCCCGACCCTGCTCTACGGCTCGCTGTCGCAGGCGATGCCGCGCTCGGGTGGCGACTACGTGTTCGTTAGTCGGATCATTCATCCGATCATCGGCTTCGTCGCGAACTTCAGCGTGACCATGTGGTTCCAGCTCGTGATCGCCTACTTCGGCGCGCTGCTGGCTCCATTCGGCCTGTCGGCCGCGCTGTCGACGATGGGTGCCGCAACGGGGAATGCGACCCTCACGGAATGGGCCACGACCGTCACTGCGAAGGAGTGGCAGTTCGCAACGGGCGCGATCGTGCTGATTTTCACCGCGGCGCTCATGAGCCTCGACCTGCGCCGTTCGATGAGGGTCTTCCAATGGATCTTCTGGCTCTCGCTGGTGGGCGTGGCGATCGCCGCGCTGCTGACCCTGATCAACGGCCGTGATGCCTTCGAGGCCGCGGTGACGAAGTTCGGTGGGGACTACAACCAGATGATCGCCGACGCCAAGGCAGCCGGGTTCACGGGCGCGGTGTCCGGAATCGACTGGAACGCCACGATTGCGGCCACGCCGCTGGCGTTCGCCAGCTTCGGCTACGCAATCGTCACCACGTATGCCGGTGGCGAGGTGCGCTCAGCGCGGACCGTCATGCTCAAGGGGCTGCTCTGGGCGCTGGGCATCAGCGCGGTCATCGTGCTGATCATGCTGGCCCTCTCGGCCCGCACATTCGGGCAGGAGTGGCTCGGGTCGGCGACGTTCCTGGCGAACGAGGTGCCGGACAAGTACCTGCTGCCGTCGTACCCCTTCTACTTCTTCTTCGCCGCGATGCTGACCGACAACAGCATCCTGATCGCAATCATGTCGGTGAGCTTCGTGCTTGCCTTCTTCGCGGCGCTGCCGCCCACCTTCCTGATCGCCACCCGCAGCCTGTTCGCGTGGTCCTTCGACCGGATCCTGCCGGACAAGGTCAGTGAGGTGAACGACCGCACCCATTCGCCGGTCTGGGCGAACATGATCGTGCTGGTCATCACGCTCGTCTTCCTGGCGCTGATCGTCTACGGCCCGGGCGAGTTCCTGACGCTGCTGTTCACGGCGGGTGCCGCGGAGATCATGACCTTCATCATCGTGGCGATCGCGGCAGCGGTCTTCCCGTACCGGCGACGTGACCTGTGGGAGTCCTCGCCCATCAACCAGCGCTTCATGGGCGTGCCGCGCATCACGCTGATCGGCGTGGCGGCGGTGATCGTTTACTTCATCTTCCTGATCCCGCTGCTCACCAACGACACGCTGGGTGCCAACGCTCCAGTCGGGCTGTGGGCCACGGCGATCCTCTTCGCCCTGCCGTTCGTGATCTATGCGGTCAGCTACATGTTGAACAAGAGCCGAGGCGTGGACCTCGGCCTGGCCTTCGAGTCGCTGCCACCCGAGTAGTCGGACCGTGGAGACCGTCGAGCGCAGGATCCTGTGGGTCAATCCTGTCGGCACGCCTGCGTTCGACGCGGACACGCTTGAGCTGATCGAGGAGGTGCGGCGTCCGGGCTTTACACCCGACGTCCGCAGCCTGGAGCACGGGCCGCCGCACCTCGAGTACCACACCTACGAGCACGAGGCCGCTGGGCCGATGCTCGCGCTGATGCGCGAGGCGGACGAGGCCGGCTACGACGCGGCCGTCATCGGCTGCTTCTATGACGGCGGGCTGCGCGAGGCGCGCGAGCTGTGTCGCATGCCGATCGTCGGCATGGAGGAGGCGGCCCTGGCGTACGCGGCGACCATGGGGCACAAGTTCAGCATCATCGTGGGACGGCGAAAATGGATCCCGAAGATGGCCGACAACCTCATCCTCTATGGGCACGAACGCCGGCTTGCCTCGCTTCGCTCGGTCGAGATGGGGATCCCGGAGGTCCTGGCCGATCCCGAAGGCTTCTTCGACGCGTGCATCCGCGAGGCGCGGCTGGCCGTGGCAGAGGACGGTGCCGAGGTGGTCGTCCTGTCGGAGATGGCCACGCCGGCCTTCTGGCGACGCGTTCGCGACGAGGTGCCATTCCCGATCGTCGATCCCGCGGTGGCCTGTTGGAAGTTCGCAGAAATGGCCGCCGACCTGTACCGGACGGTCGGGTACAGCCACTCCAAGGTGGGGGGCCACGAGGCGCCGCCGCCGCCGATCACCCTCGGTCGATGACGGTGGCGGGCGGCTCGGCGCTGGATGCGGCGGTGGCGGCTCGCAATTGGCAGCTGCTGGACGAGGCACTTCGCATCATTGACCGCTGCCGGGGAATGGGGGTCGAGGCGCGCCTGATCGGCGGCCTCGCGATCCTTCACCATGACGCCAAGCTGCGCGAACGCGGCGGCTCGCGGGCGATCAACGATATCGACCTGATGGTGCCCACGGGGACGCATCGGCTTCTGTCGCTGCTCCTGATCCAGGCCGGCTACACGCCGGAAGAGCGCTTCAACGCGCTCAACGGCCATCGGCGCATGGTCTTTCACGGCTCGGACTGGGACATTGACGTGCTGGTCGGCATCTTTGAGATGTGCCACCGGATCGACATGTCGAGCCGATTCGCGCTCGACTACCCGACCCTGCCAGCCACCGACCTGCTCCTGACCAAGCTCCAGATCGTGAAGCTGAATGCGAAGGACGCTGGTGACACGGTCGACCTGCTGCGCGCTCATGGGATGGGGGAGGGGCCTGGTGACCACATCGACCTGGCGCGATTGCGGGCGCTGGTGCGCGACGACTGGGGGCTGTGGCGAACCATCACCGGAACCGTCGACACCATCATCGCCACCGATCCATCCGCCGATGTGACCGAGCGCCTGCGCGTGCTCCTTGCTGCGCTGCGTGACGCGCCCAAGTCCGCCCGCTGGAAGCTGCGGGCGCGGGTCGGTGACCGGGTGCAGTGGTACGTGCTGCCTGACGAGGTGAACCAGTGACCTATTCGATTGTGGCCGCCGGTCCCGCCGCCGGTGAGGTGGGTGTGGCCGTCCAGTCCAAGTTCCTGGCGGTGGGGTCGATCGTGCCGTGGGCGGCGGCGGATGCCGGGGCTGTGGCCACCCAAGCGCTCGCCAACGTGACGATTGGGCCGCGGGGGCTTGCCCTGATGCGCGGCGGCACGGCACCGGCCGACTGCGTCGAGGCGCTCCTCGCCGGCGACGGCCTGCGCGAGCAGCGGCAATTCGGATTGGTGGCTCCCGACGGGCGCGCAGCCTCGTTCACCGGCAGCGAGTGCTTCGACCATGCCTCATCGATCGTTGGTGATGGATTCGCGGCGCAGGGCAACATCCTCGCCGCGCGCGCCGTGGTGGAGGGGCTCGTCGCCGGCTTCGGGGAGACCGCAGGGCAGCCCCTGGCCGATCGGCTGCTGCGGGCGCTCGAGCGCGCCCAGGAGGCCGGTGGCGACCGCCGCGGTCAGGAGTCGGCCGCCCTGTTGGTGGTTCGAGCCGGCGGCGGCTACGGGGGGAACCACGACCGGATGCTGGACCTGCGCGCCGACGACCACGCCACCCCCATCGCCGAGCTGCAGCGCCTGCTGGCGCTCCACCGGCTCTACTTCGACCGACCCGATCCTGCCCAGGCGCTGCCCATCGACGGAGCGCTGCGAGACGAGCTGCGCTCGGTGCTAGTGCGACGAGGCTTCGACCCCGACGCCGATTGGCGCAACGCGCTGTTCGGCTACTTCGGCTGGGAGAACCTCGAGGAGCGCTGGCTCGACGAACATCGGCTCGATCCTGCCGTCCTGGCCTACATCCGTGAGCACGAAGGGGACCGATCATGACGACGATCCGCAGCGAGATCGAGCTCGACGACTTCCTGCGCGGGACAAACTTCTTCTCTGCCAGCGGCGGTGGGGTGCCGGATGTCCAGCGGGAGCTGCTGCTTGATGACATGGCGCGCGGCGTGGAGCTGTCATGGACCCCGCTCGACGAGATGGATCCCGATGCGCTGATCTGCACCGCCTGCTTCTCAGGCTCGATCGCGCCGGAGACGTTCGAGGCCAGCGAGGAGGCTGACCTGATCGCCGGGTCGGACCGCATCCGCCGCCCGATGGTTGAGTCGGTGCGGGCGCTCGAAGCAGAGCTCGGCCGGAAGATCGGTGGGATCTGCTCGATCGAAATCGGCGGGATCAACACCTCAGCAGTGCTCGACGCGGCTGCCAACCTGGGGATCGGCATGGTCGACGGCGACTATGCCGGGAGGGCGATCCCTGAGCTGCACGCCACGACGCCACACCTGTTCGGCGTCCCGGTCCTGCCCTGGGCATCGGTCGACGAGTACGGCAACTCGATCGTGATTCGCAAGGCAGCCTCGAATGCGTTCGCCGAGCGCATCGGCAAGCACCTGGCGCTGGCCTCGTTCGGCTTGATCGGCTGCGCGCTGGTGGCCCTGCCGGTCAGCGAGGTGCGACGCATCTACGTGCCGGGCACCATCACCGAAAGCCTGGCCGTGGGCCGCGCGATCCGGGAGGCCCGGGAGGCGGGGAGCGACCCGGTCGTGGCCGCGGCCCGCACGCTGGATGGCTGGGTCCTGTTTCGCGGGACCATCGTCGAGCGCGAGTGGCGCAACACCGGGTACCTCGAGGGGACCCACGTGGTCGAGGGTGAGGGCACGTTTGGCGGGCATCGCCTCAAGATCTGGTTCAAGAACGAGAACCACCTCACCTGGCTCGACGGGGCGGACTACATAGCCAGCCCGGACCTGATCGAGGTCTGCGACGCGACCACCGCCGAGCCCCTTGTCAACACCTACGTCAAGGAAGGGGACCGGATCGCGGTCGTCGCTGCACGACGCCGAGAGGTATGGAACAGCGAGGCGGGCCTGGCGACGCTGGGGCCGGCGCACTTCGGCTGGCGCGAGTTCACCTTCCGGCCGATCGAGTCGATGGCGGGAGAACGAGCATGAGCGTCGCAGCCTTCGACCCCGAGCACGCCATCTCGCCGGGCGAGTTTCGCGAACGCCAGGATCGAGCGCGCGCCGCGGCGGCGGAGCAGGGCTTCGACGGGATCGTGGTCTGGTCGCGCGGCGGTGGGCCGGTCGACATGTCGGCCGACGTTGTGTACCTGGCCAACCACTACAGCCAGCAGCCGTACATGGCCGATCACGCGGGAATCGGTCGCGCCCGCTCCCACGGTGTGCTGGTGCTGCCGGTGCATGGTCCGAGCATCCTGGTGATCGACGTCCCGTGGTGGCGGTCCGATCTGGCAGTCGCGGATGAGGTGCGGACCGGGAACGATGTGGTCGCCAAGGCGGCCGACGCGATGCGGTCTGCGGGTCTCGATGGGCGCCGCGTCGGGCTCGTGGGCGCCAGCCACATGACCGCGGCCGCGTACCTCGGCTTCGCCGCGGCCCTTCCGGCGGTTGACCTCGTCCGCGCCGATGACCTGGTCGAGCGCCTCCGGATCTACAAGACCCAGGCTGAGGTGGTGGCCATGCGCGCCGCGATCGCGCTGGGCGACGAGGCGGTCAAGGCCGCAATGGAGGCCGCCGTGGTGGGTGCCACGGAGGCGGACTGTGCGGCCGAGGCGGCAGCGGTGGTGGCCCGGGGCGGCGGCGTCCTGTACGACGCTGCCTGCGCCTCCGGCGTCCAGGCCCACAACTTCACCTGGGCCCGGATGCCTTCCTCCTCGCTGCGTCCGCTGGAGCGCGGCGACATGTTCCACATGGACTGCTACGGCGCGCTGGCCGGCTACTTCTGGGATTTCGGTCGCACACGCGTGGCCGGCGATGACCCGACCCCGCAGCAGCGGGACCTGGTCGAGGCCTCCATCGGCCTGGTTGACGCGGTCTGTGCGGCGATCCGCCCCGGCGTCACCGCGGCCCAGGTCTATGCGGTGGGGGAGCGCTTCATGGCCGAATCCGCCGTGATCGCCGGCATCCCGGTCGAGGCGGCCGACACGGAGGGCTTTCCGGCGGTCGGCCACGGCATCGGCCTGGGTTGGGAGGCACCCTGGCTGACGCCCAACGACCACACCGTCTTGGTGCCGGGGATGACGATCGCGGTGGAGACGCTGATCGGCCATTCCTCCATGGGCGGCGGCTTCTTCGAGGAGAACGGGGTGGTCACCGAGACCGGCTTCGAGGTGCTGACCACCGCTCGGCGGACGTGGTGGTGAGCGACGAGGATGCCGTCCTCGCGGTCCTGGATCAGTTCCGCCGCGGCTGGGAGGCCCTCGACGCCGACGCCGTGCTGGCCTGCTTCGCGAGGGATCCCCAGATCGTCGTGATCGGCACCGATGAGGGGGAGTACTGGCGCGGCTTCGACGCACTGGTCGCGCCGTTCCGAAGCATGGTCGGCGCCTTCACCGATCCGGTGTATGACTGGGACAGTCCGCCCCAGATCCACGTGGACGGAGACATCGCCTGGGCCGATGGCCGACTCGACACGAGCTTGACCGCGGACGGCGAGCGGCTCGCCGTCAGCATGCGGACCAGCTGGGTCCTGCGCCGAGGCGCACGCTGGGAGATCGTCCAGGCGCACTTCTCGGTTGCCCCTGCCGCTCCGGTTGCGGCTTACTAGGGCCGATGTTCTCGCGAACCCCCGCGGGCGAGACCCGCATCTTCTTCTGCGCCGACATCCACGGCTCGGAGCGGTGCTTCCGGAAGTGGCTGAACGCGGCCCGCAGCTACCGCTGCGACTCGCTGGTCTTCGGCGGCGACCTGGCGGGCAAGATCCTGCAGCCGATCGTCGACACCGGCGCCGGGCACTACCAGACCGAGATGTACGGCCAGCAGCTGGTTGCCGATGCGCCGGCCGAGCTCCAGGCGATCACCGACCGCATCCGCAACGCGGGACGCTACGAGGTGATCGTCACGCGGGACGAGAAGGAGTCGCTGGACGCCTCACCGGAGCTGGTGCGGGAGACATTCGTGCGGGTGGCCCGCGAGAGTGCGACTCGCTGGCTGGAGCTCGCCGACGAGCGGCTGCGGGAGGTCGGCATCCCGGCGTTCATGATGTTGGGTAACGACGACTTCGTCGAGATGCAGGACGTCTTCGCCGGGTCGGAGCGCGTCACCAATCCGGAGGACCGCGTCGTAGAGCTGCCCGGCGGCTACGAGATGATCTCACTGGGTTACTCCAACCCCACGCCATGGAGCTCGCCGCGCGAGCTGAGCGAACCTGACCTCGCGACCCGATTGGAGGCGATGGCGTCCCGCTTGCAGGATCCGGGAAAGAGCATCTTCAACCTCCACGTGCCGCCGCAGGGGACCCACCTGGACCAGGCGGCGCTGCTGGATGAGACCTTCACCCCAATCGTCAGCGGCGGGCGCGTGCAGATGGGAAACGTGGGCAGCTCGTCGGTCCGCAGCCTGATCGAGCACTACCAGCCGATGCTCAGCCTCCACGGGCATATCCACGAGTCCCATGGCATGTCGAAGATCGGGCGGACGATGTCCATCAATCCCGGCAGCGAATACGTCGACGGCATCCTCAAGGGCGCGATCGTGACCCTCGACCCGCAGAAAGGGGTCAAGGGCTGGCAGCTGGTCCAGGGTTGATCCGCGTCGTCGATTCGCGGACGATGAGCCGGGTCTCGACGACGACGTTGAGCGGTCGCGCCGGCGTTGCACTGTCGGCCAGGATGCGCTGCACCACGCCGATCGCCTGGGCACCAAGTTCGGCCGCCCGGGGGTCGATGGTCGTCAACGGGGGATGCGCATTGCGCGACAGGACCGTGTCGCCCTCACCCACGATCCCCAGCTCGTCTGGCACCGAGATGCCGAGCTCCTCTGCCGCTCCAAGCACGCCGATCGCCTGCCGGTCCACGGCGGCGATGATCGCGTCGGGCCGGCCGGATCGGGTGAGCAGCGTCACCGCCGCGTCGTAGCCAGCCCGCTCACTGAGGTCCTCGGCGCGGGCCACAAGCTGCTCAAGGCCGGCCTCCTCCATCCGCGCCCGGTAGCCCGCTTCCAGGTCGGCGATGTAGGAGTAGCGCTCGTGGCCGAGGGAGAGCAGGGCGGGACGGCGATAGTCCTGCGCAGCCAGGTGGTCGAGGACGCGCCCGATCGCAACGCCCGTGTCATTGTCGACCCAGTGGGTTCGGGTGCGGCCGAGGTAGCGTCCCACCGTGACGACGGGCACGTTGTATCGGCGCAGCAACGGGAGCACGTCATTGCTGCTGCTCGGATCGACCAGGATCGCCGCGTCCAGCCTCTGCGTATCGAGGAGCGACTCGAGCGGGAAGTCGCTTGACCGATGGGCCGGGAGCAGCACGAACGAGTAGCCGTCGTGTGTCGCAGCCGCGGACAGCGAGCCGAGCAGCTCGGGGAAGTAGGGGTTCAGGAGCAGGTGCTCGCCCTCCATCGGAAATTGGAGGCCGAGCGCCATCGTCCGCCCGGTGGCCAAGCCGCGCGCGGCCACCGTGGGTCGGTACGCCAGGCGTCTGGCGGCGTCGAGCACCGCTTGCCGCGTCTTGGCGGCCACTGGTCGCTTGCCCGACAGCACGTGCGAGACGGTCGTGATGCTGACCCGTGCCTCGCGGGCCACATCGGCGATGCGCGCGGGTCGCGGTCCGGACGAGCTGCGCACCCTACCTCCGATTCCCATGGATCAGCCCCGAGACAATAGCCCTCGCCTCAGGTCGTGGTGTCCCAGGTGATGGTGCGGTCGGGGATGAACCGCAGCAACACGTGGCTGCCGAGCTGCATCGCGCGGCCGGCGTCCGAGGCTCGCTCCTCCGGCGAGAGGTATCGGTCATGGATGCGGCGAACCGTGATCATCACATTGTCGAGGGGCTCATCCACGATCTCGACCCGCCCACGCATCACGACTGCACGCATCGCGAGGCCACTCACCGCCTCATCGATCGTGAGCGCCGCGTGCGGGTTGCGCCGGAGAACGCGGTAGTTCGCGAAGGTGGGGCTGGTCTCCATCCAGACGTCACTGCCATCCCACCAGAACCACATCGGCAGGACGCGGGGACGATCGCCGTCGCTCGTCCCCAGGCGGGCGATAAGGGGGCGCTCCAGGAAGCGATCCATCGCCTCTTTGCTCATGGGCGGTCCATCGGCCGTGCTTGGATCCTTCGCGGAATGTCGTGTCACGCTCGCGTCACTCGTGCCAGGTGTCCTCGAAGGCCAGCAGCCGGGCGTTGGTGGCGAGGTCGGTCATCGGTCCAGGAGGCTGAAGATCTGATCGGCCACGGCCTGCGGTTGGCTGTTGAAGATCTCGTGCTCGCCACTCAATTCGATCTGGCTGGCGACCGGGCTCGTAGTAGAGGACGTTGGTCTCCATCTCGGGTCGATAGGCATCGAGCCGGAGGGCTCCTATCCTTCGCCTCCGGGTGGACGGTAGGTGATCGACGAGGCCTTTTGGAGGGCTGCGAGCGTCTCCTCAACCGTCAGCAGGACCGTCGTCTGGAGGGAGCTCAGGGCCCCGCCACCACTGATAGCAATCGCCGTGGCTGCCATCGAGACGTTATCTGGAGCCTCCCACAGGTTGTAGCCATCGTGATCCCCGAAGGCGTACCAGAAGCCGTGCAGCTTGCCGCCGACCGATTCGATGTACTTCGTGGCTGCCGCCCGGCGGTCCTCCGGGTTCTTCATGAGCTTCGCCCAGGTAACTGGCGTGTAGCTGAACCGTGTCAGGTAAAACGGCATCGGTCTTCCTCCATAGCTTTCATCTCACTGATTGTCGAAGGTGGCATGGGGCAGGTAGCGACGCAGGATGTCGAGGTGTCGCCGTAGAGGACGTTGGTCTGCATCGAACCCCCCGCGAGTAAATGGTCAGGGTGGGGAGAGGGTAGCAGTGGGGGCAATTGCCGAGGGCTTTCGCTACCAGTGCCGGCGTACGATGGCCTTTGCGATGGTCCCGCTCCGTATTCGCGCCGCGGCTTTGCTCCTTGGCCTGTTCGGCATCGGCCTCTTCATTTACACGGTGATGCTGACCATCCCGCTCATCAGTGATCCCGATCCGATGCTTGGCCTGGAGCTGATCGTCTCGGCGATCTTGGTTCTCGGCGCCTTTGGTGCGATCGTGGGGGCTATTGGGCTATTCCGCTCATCCAGCTGGGCACGATCTCTCGCGATCGGCGTAGCGCTCCTGCTGATCCTCGTTGCGGCCGTCGTCATCGTGCCAAGCCTCGGCACCGTTGGGTCCTTCGGCCCTCCGATCATCGACCCACTGTTCTGGGTATTGGGAGCCGTCGGCCTGGTGCTGCTGGCCCTGGTGGCGAAGCCCTATCGGCCAGGCTAAGGAGGACCGGTCACTCGCCCCGCCGGGGCGCCCCGCCTGCCCAGCGTCGAATCCAATGATCGTCTGGGATGTACCGGAAAAGAATGGATCCCGTCTCGCCATCGGCCTCGGATGACATCAACTGGAGCGCAAGCGTCTCCACGGACGACAGGGTGAATGCAAGCACCGCCATCAGGAACAGTGGCTGGCTATATCGGCCGACCAGGAATGCTTGGATGAGGAAAAGGTACAGGAACAGGCCGCCCACCTTCGAGAGGTAGAGGTGGAGGTTGCCCAGTCTCCTGTACTTGACCAGGCCCACCGTCAAGGACGCGAGGTACGTCCCGAGCGCAAGCGCGGAGGCGACGAGGTTGTCCGTGATGATCTCCGGCATCAGCAGGAGCACCCACCCGATGGACGAGAGCTGAACCGCTTGATCCGCAATCGAGTCGAACTTGCTCCCGAAGTCCGATGTCAGGCCCAGTCTTCGCGCCGCCATTCCGTCGAAGGCGTCCGTGATCAGCGCGGCCATAAGACCGGCGCCGACGTAGACCCGTGCCTCAAGCAAGGCAAAGACCCATATCAGGGGCACGACGAGCAACCGAATCGCAGTCAGTTGATTCGGCAGCGTCCGTAGGTGACCGATAACACTGGACTTCTCGCCGGACTGTCGGTCAACTCCAAGGGGCGGCATTGCCCGGCTCATCGCGGAAGATGACGTTGGAGTCGCGATTGGAGTCGAAGGGCGCATTGAGGTAGACCAGGTCGACGGCGGCATCGGGCAGGTAGCGACGCAGGATGTCGAGGTTGTCGCCGTAGTAGAGGACGTTGGTCTGCATCGGCTCAGCCATCTTTCGCCTCCTCCGCCGTCATCCCCAGAAGCCGTCGTGAACCGCGCGTGCTTCGTCCAGCAGCGCCGGCCCTTCCACCCGCACTGAGCGCTGGCCTCGGGCGAACACCTCGCGGCTCGGCAATGCGAGCGTCGGGCTAGCCGCGTTGCTGCCAGTCATGCGGCGCAACTCGTCCTCGCCCAGCGCAAACACCACCCGACCGATCCCGGCCCAGTAGATGGCGCCCGCACACATCGCGCAGGGCTCGGTGCTGGAGAAGAGCGTGCACTCCGAGAGGTAGTCGGGGTCAAAGCGGCGTCCGGCTGTACGTACGAGGTTGATCTCTGCGTGCGCAGTCGGATCGCCATCGCTGGTAACTGTGTTCTCCGCCTCCGCGACCAGCTCGCCCGCGGCGTCGACGAGCAGGGCGCCAAACGGATGATTGCCGTTGGCGCGCGCACGATGGGCAATCGCGATCGCACGTCTCAGATGGTCCGTATCGATGCTCGTCATGGCCAGCCGCGTCCCCTTCACTGCGCGAGGGAGATCGCAGCCGCAGCCCAGGCGTGCGTCGCCTCGGCCGATGGACCCCAGTGCCAGGTGTCCTCGAAGGCCAGCAGCTGGGCATCGGTGGCATTGCCCGACTCGTCGCGGAAGATGACGTTGTCGTCGCGATTCGAGTTGAAGGGCGGGTCGAGGTAGACCAGGTCGACGGCGGCATCGGGCAGGTAGCGACGCAGGATGTCCAGGTTGTCGCCGTAGTAGCGGACGTTGGTGGCAAGGTCAGGCACTGAGGTCTATTTGTTGCTGAATATCCCACAACCGTTCGGCTGTCACGGTGTGCGGCGCGCGTCATCGCCCCTCGTCGCGGTGCGGACGACCGGCGGGACCCAATCGTCGACGTGGACGAAGCGGTCGAACGATCCGCGCTGGCGCTCGACCACCGCGCGGAGCGAGGACCGGTGGAACTTCACGTGGGTGAAGTCCTCGAACAGGATGTAGTACGGCTCGTTGTCTTCACTCTGGAACTGCTGGCCGGTGAGGGCCGCCCGATGGGTCCGGGCGAACTCGTCGACGGCATCGCCGAGCACGACCCCGACGTGCTCGAGCCCCATCTTGTAGACGCGCTGGTGGACCGGCGGGATCAGCTCGATCAGCTCGACGGTCACGTGCGGCTCCACGTGCAGGGGCTCGCGCAGCAGGATCATCGAGATCGGCCGCCCGTTCCAGACGCCCTCCAGGTTCGCCGCGGCGTGGCGCTCGAGCAGGCCGCGGACGTGGAGGTACTGGTCGTACTCGGGGACGCGGTAGGCCAGGTGGCTCAGCGAATACGGCGAGATGTCGATTCCGCGCGCGCGCAGCCGGTCCTTCTGGCCGGCGAAGAATGCCTGGTAGTCGCCGAGGACGTCCGCGATCGGGTCGGTCACCTGCTCTCCAGCGTTCGGCGCAGCCTTTCGGTCCTTGGGAATTGGCCATCGTTCCGGTAGCGACGCAGGATGTCGAGGTTGTCGGCGTAGTAGAGGACGTTGGTGGCGAGGTCGGGCATGAGTCCAAGGCTAGCATTGAGGCCCGCAGACGGACAGGGGAGGTGAGGTTGTGGCGAAGTTCGAGTCCGTGGACGCGTACATCGCGTCGTTCCCGCCGGACGTCCGGCTGAAGATCGAGTCCGTACGCCAGGCGATTCGCAGGGCGGTGCCGGGCTCAGAGGAGGCGATTAGCTACGACATCGCGGCGTTCAGGCTCCACGGCCGCGGCTACTTGGGCTTGGCCGGCTGGAAGCGCCACATCAGCATCTATCCGATACCCCGCGCCGACGAGGAGCTCGATCGCGAGCTGACGGCCCACAAGTCCGGAAAGGGAACCCTCCAGTTCCCGCTGAGCAAGCCTATCCCCCTGGGGCTCGTGGGCAAGGTCGCGGCACTGCTTGCCGCCCAGCGCGCCGGCTCATCGCGGGCCGACGCCGACAGGTCGGCGCCAATCGGCTGACGGGGCCGTATACGCGGCGTAGGTGATGACCGTTCGGAAGCCAAGGCGCTCGTAGATCGGACGCCCCATCTCGCTCGCCTGGAGCGCCGCAACGTCGCAGCCCGCGAGCGTACCGTCGGCGACGATGCGAGCGGTCATGGCCGCGGCGTACCCGCGTCGGCGGGCCGAGGCGATGGCGGCGATGCTGTAGACACCGATGGTCCTTCCGGAGCGCCAGCCCAGCCCGGAGACGACGGGGTCCCCGTCCGCGTAGCCCACGTAGACGACGCAGCCGGGCCGGTCGAGGAGGTTCGCGCACACGGTTCCCTGGGCGACCGCAGAATCTGCGCCGAAGCCGGCTGTCGCTGTCTGGCGGTGGGCGTCGATGCCCGCCGCGTCGGTTACCCGTTGAATCCCGAGCTCCGGGACGGCTTGCTTCGCGATGGCGTCGCGGTCGATCGGGAACGCGACCATGCCGGGAGTCGCCGTCTGGGGCGGCTCAGGCTCGAGTCCCGCCTGGATCAGCGTCGGGATGAACCGATCATCAATGCCGTGTCGCAGGCGAACGACGAAGTCGATGCCCTCCGCGCGCGCCTGGATCACGGCGTCCAGCATGGCGGCCGCTGTCGCGTGCTCGTCTTCGATCAGGATCTGGTTGAACCAGTTCATCGGCAGGCCGGTCATGAGCGTGAGCACCCCGCCGGTGCGGGCCACCGTGGTTCGAGCGCCACAACTCGCAACGCCGGTCAGGTACGCGATCCAGTTCTCGTGCTCCAGGGTGGCGAGCTCCCGGTGGGTCAACTGCCGCATCCTGGTTCATCGGTCCCTTGCCATCTCGTACGGCCTGCCGAAGAACCACACCTCCATGAAGGGAAGCGTCAGGTGCCAGGTGATGACGGCGCCCTTGGGGAGCGAAGCCATGTCGCCGACACGCAGTTCCAGGGTCGGCCCACCCTGGATTTCGATACGTGCGCTGCCCTCGAGGATCAGCACTGTCACTCGTTCCGGCAGGCTGTAGGGCTCAAGATCCGCCTTGTCCCGGAAGCGCGACATGCCCACATAGGCTGTCTCGTCCTCGACCAAGACGTGCATCTCACCACCGACCTCCGGGTCGGGTTGCCACTCGTTGGTCGTGACGTTCGACACGAAGACCCCGGGATGGAGCTCCATCGGACGCCCTCCTTCTGCGGGGACCCTACAACTTGTCGTCGCGCCTCGAGTTGAAACGCGGGTCGAGGTAGACCAGGTCGACGGCGGCATCGGGCAGGTAGCGACGCAGGATGTCGAGGTTGTCGCCGTAGTAGAGGAGGTTGGTGGCGAGGTCGGTCATCGGTCCTCCGCGAGGTTTGGCTCAGGTGGGCGCCGGAGCCTGATGAGAGGGTAGCAGCGCGGGCAAGAACAGGGCGGTGTCAGCGCGTGTGCGCTAGGCTCTTGTCATGGCACCCGCAATTGATCCGAAGTCCGTGAGCCGTGCCGCGTTGGTCGCCTTCGCGCGCCGGCATGGGGTGCTATTCCTTGCCGTCTTCGGGTCCGCGGCGCGCGGCGAGCTGAAGGCGACAAGTGATGTCGACGTGATGATGGACCTGACCGCGGACTCACACGCGGGCCTCTTCGAGCAGGTCCGCATGGCATTCGAGCTCGAAGCCCTGTTCGGACGGCGGGTGGATCTGGTGACGCGAGCAAGCCTGAAACCCCGAGTGCGCGCAACCGTCGATCGCGAGGCCGTGGTCCTCTATGAGGCGTGACGACGAGCGCCTGATCGACGTCCGCGACGCCGCCCGCGCGGCCCGTCGGTTCATCAAGAACCGCACTGCTGATGACGTGGCCACCGACGAACTACTTGCCGCGGCCCTGATTCAGAAGATCACCGTCATCGGCGAGGCCGCAGGCAGAGTGTCGGAAGCGCGCCAGATAGAACTGGCACAACTTCCGTGGCGCGAGATGATCGGGATGAGGAACCTTGTCACGCACGACTACTGGCAAGTTGATCCCGCGATCCTGTGGCGAACGGTCACCCGCGACCTGCCCAAACTTCTCAAGCAGCTGAACGCGATCGGTCTACCCGAAGCCTAGTCAGTACGGACAGTCAGGTCACGAGTGCCAGGTGTCCTCGAAGGCCAGCAGCTGGGCATCGGTGGCATTGCCCGACTCGTCGCGGAAGATGACGTTGTCGTCGCGGTTCGAGTTGAAGGGCGGGTCGAGGTAGACCAGGTCGACGGCGGCATCAGGCAGGTAGCGACGCAGGATGTCCAGGTTGTCGCCGTAGGAGAGGACGTTGGTGGCGAGGTTGCCCCTGGCATTACCGAGGCCATGGAAGAAGGGACATCGCAGATCGCCGCCGGGAAGGCAACTCGCCTTAGCGCCATGCGGGCCAAGAAAGACCGTGGCCGCGGCTGAGGTCATCCTCAGCGAGAACGCGCGGCGTGTATTCGCCAGGTCAAGAGGAAAGACCCGATAGGCGTTAGAAGCTGCGCTCAAGCGCCTTGAGGACGACCCTGCCTGGGACGGTCAGCTGCGGTTCATCGCGCCGGCTGGGTCGCGATGGCACGGGTACATCTGTGACGTCTCGGCTCGGCCGTACCTGATCGTGTATCGCGTCGTCGATGGTGGCGCAGCCGTCGAGGTGCCCGTCGCGCTGTCTAATCGTCGCGGATGGCCCAGGACCAGGACTGCTTGTAAATGCGGACGATGAGGTTCGTCTCCGAGTCCAAGACACCATCCATGGAGCCCAGTTCGTTCATGAGGAAATCCGCCAGGTCCTGGTTGGTGCGGACGACGACCTCGACGACGAGGTCGACACGTCCCGTGCTTGCGCCCACGTACCTGACCTGGGGGAGGTCGCTCAGGCGGCGCGCGACCGTGTCGAGCTTGGCCCGCTTGACCTTCAGGCCAATGATGACCGGGGTCTCGTAGCCGACGTCGAAGGGATCGACAGTCGCGACCACCTGGATGATCCTGTCGCCCAGCAGGCGACGAAGCTTGCGTCGCGCGGTCTGCTCGGTCACCCGCACAGCCCGGGCGAGAGCGGTGACCGTCAGCCGCCCGTCTTCCTGCAGGAGCTCGACCATGCGTCGCTCCGTGGCGTCGAGGTGGTGCCGCGCGGGCCGGGTCTGTTGGGTCACGGAAGTGGCTTCCTCGCTGTTGACTGATTCCCATAGAATGTGTCCTGCCGATTATCCGATATCGTCAATATCGGCCCGGCGGAGAGAGGGATTCAGGAGATGACCACTGCTGCGCAGGGGCAGCCTGCCCCGGGCGTCATCGAGTATCACCACATCGACTACATCCCCAAGACGGAACGGCACGGCAAGGTCCGCGACCAGTTCACCCTGTGGTTCCTCGCCAACGCCGAGTTGGCGACCCTGGCCGTGGGATTCATCGGTATCAGCCTGGGCCTGAACCTGTTCTGGACCCTGGTGGCCATCATCCTGGGCGAGGTCTTTGGCACATTCTTCATGGCCTTCCACGCCGTCCAGGGACCCCGGATGGGGATTCCGCAGATGCTGCAGTCACGTCCCCAATTCGGATTCCTCGGGGCGCTGATCCCGCAGGCCATCGCCGTGTTTCTCTTCGTTGGGTTCAACATCTTCAACACCATCATCGGCGGCACCGCTCTGGCGACCGTGTCCGGGCTGCCACTCGAGGCATCGGTCGTCATCATGGCCGTCGTGGCGTTCGGCCTGACCATGGTCGGCTACGACTGGATCCACTTCGCCCAGAAGTGGGGGACGTACATCTTCCTCGTCGTGTTCGGCATCTTCACCGTCACCGTCCTGTTCCAGGGGCGGTTGCCCGCCGAGCACACGGTCATGGGCGAGTTCCAGCTCACGCCGTTCCTCGTCGTCCTCGGAGCCGTGGCGTCCTACCAGGTCTCGCAGGCTCCGTACGTGTCGGACTTCTCCCGTTACCTGGAGCCGGGTTCGACGTCGCGGGCCACGTTCCTGTGGACCTACTTCGGCTCGGCGCTCGGGTCGTTCTGGATGATCGCCCTGGGCGCGCTGCTGCTGGCCCTCTTCCCCGATGCCGCGACGGTGGGCTCCATCGTTCTCGGCGGCGACCTGCTGTTCGAGGGCTTCGGCACGTTCGCCCTGGCCATCGCTCTGATCGGGATGGTGACGGTCATTGCCCTGAACATGTACTCCGGCCACCTGTCAGGGCTGTCGGTCGTGGACGCGGTGGTCCGGGTCAAGGCCGGGCGCGGCGTGCGGTTGGTGGCGGTGGCGGTCATCGGCGTCCTCGGCACCGGCGGCAGTCTTCTGCTGCCCGAGGACTTCCTGACGAGCTACGGAAACTTCCTGTTCCTGATCCTGTACTTCCTCACGCCGTGGACCGCGGTCAACCTGGTCGACTTCTACGTCGTCCGGAAAGGGAACTACGCGATCCTGGAGATCTTCAAGCCGAACGGCATCTACGGCTCGTGGAACGCCCGCGGCCTGATCGCCTACTTCGTCGGCTTTGTGGCAATGGTCCCGTTCTTCAGCACCGCGCTCTACACGGGGCCGGTGGCCGATGCCATCGGCGGCGCCGACATATCGGTCTTCGTCGGCTTGCCGGTAGCCGGGATCCTGTACTGGATCCTCACCCGCAACATCGACCTGACCGAGGAGCAGCGGCTGACCGAGGCCGAGGCGTCCGAGCTCGAGGCGAGCGGCGAGGCGGCCATGCACGAGGCCGAGACGTACTGAGGGGGCAGGTGCGACGGCTCGGCACCTTCTCGATCGTCGGCCGCTGTGAGCGAACCGGCCAGTTGGGCGTGGCCGTCTCCACCGCGGACGTCGGGGCCGGGCGCCTGGTGACGTGGGCGCGCTCGGGAGTCGGCGCGGTGGCCACCCAGTCGTGGCCGAGCCTCTACCTCGCCATCGACGCCCTCCGCCTGATGGAAGGCGGGGCGTCCGCGTCGGAGGCGCTGGCTGCGGTGCTTCGCGACGACCCGGGGCGCAGCGTCCGCCAGCTGGGGGTCGTGGATGCCCACGGCGGAAGCGCGTCATTCTCCGGCGACGAGTGTACGACCTGGTACGGCGAGATCAGCGGGCCGAACTTCGCAGCCCAGGGCAACATGTTGCTCCGCGGCGACACGGTAACGGCCCTGGCCGACTCGTTCCGCTCCACCGAGGGAACCGATCTCGACCTCGCCGAGCGACTGATGCGTGCTCTCGAGGCGGGACAGGCGGGTGGCGGGGACAAGCGGGGCCGGCAGTGCGCGGCACTGCTGGTCGTGGACCGCGAGGAGTACCCGCTGTGGGACCTGCGCGTCGACGAGCACCCCCAGCCGGTGGCCGAGTTGCGCCGGGTCGCCGAAGTGGCTCGCCTGGACCTGTTGCCGTTCGTCGAGGGCCTCCCGAACCGGGCCAACCCGCTGGGCAGCCTGAGCGATGAGTTCATCGAAATGAACCTGCTGCCCCCGCCGCAGCGCCCGGGCGGCGGGGGATCGGGGCCACCCGATGGCTGAGTCTTCGGGTCCGATGTACACAGCGCCGCGCCCGCCACGGGACATCCCGCATCTGCTGGTGCCCGAGAAGCGGAAGATCTCCCATTGGAACGACCGCAACGAGATCCGGGTCAACAACTGGATCGAGGTCTGGGATTGGGCCTCGCCGCTCGACGTTGGGATGATCACGGTTCCGTTCAGCAAGACCTCGATCCTCCCCAACGGGGCCTACGCGGCGCCGAACGCCCTGCGTGAGGCGTGGGCCATCTTCACGACATTCACGCCCGACTACGACGTGGACATCTCGACGCTGCGTGTGCGCGAGCTGGGCGACGTGTCGACGCCGATCATCGACCTGGTGGCGGGACTCGAGAACATTCAGGAGTGCCTTCAGGCGCTCATGAGCCAGCCCGAGGCGTTCTTCCCGCTGATCATCGGCGGCGATCACGCCATCACCACGCCAGCCGTCCGGGCGTACTGCGGCGCCCACCCCGACCAGCAGGTGGGCCTCATTCACTTCGATGCCCACAACGACGTGCGCGTCATGGACCACGGGCCGACCAACGGCACGCCGATACGGGGCATTCTCGAGTCGGGGGTCAAGGTCCGCGGCGAGAACCTCGTCCAGTTCGGGATCCACGGGTTCATGAACGCCAGCTACTACAAGCGCTGGGTCGAGGGACAGGGCGGGACGATCTACACCGCCCGGGCCATCCGCAAGGCCGGCATCGAGGCCATGGTCGCCTCCGCCCTCGAGGTTGCCGGCAAGGGGACCGATGCGATCTACGCCACCGTCGATATCGACGTCCTCGAGCTGGGGTACGCGCCCGGCACCGCGGCCGCCACCGCCGACGGGCTCCATCCGGTCGACCTCCTGGAGGCCCTGTTCATGCTGGGCCGCGATCCGCGGGTGGCGGCCATTGACTTCGTCGAGCTGGACCCGAATCGGGACGTCGCCGAGATCACCACCCGCACCTTCGGCTCGGCCATCCTGACCTTCCTGGCCGGGCTGTTCATGCGACTTCACGACGGCTGGCGAGGATATGACCCAACCCCCATCGTCGACTGACGCGCGGCTCACGCGAGAGGGGACCGTCCCGGTTCCGGGTGGATCGGTCCGCTACTGGGTCTACGGGGAAGGCGGGATCCCGCTCCTGTGCCTGCATGGCGGTCCGGGCATGGCCCACGACTACCTCGACACTCTGGCCGACCTGTCGGACCAGCGCGCGGTCGTCTTCTACGATCAGCTGGGCTGCGGCGCGTCCGATCGGCCAGATGACCCTTCGCTGTGGACGATGGATAGGTTCGTGGCCGAGGTGGCCGCGGTCTGCGACGCGCTCGAATTGGGCCAGATCCACCTGTTCGGGAACTCCTGGGGCGGGTGGCTGGCGATGCAGTACACCCTCGATCGCCGGCCGGACCTCGCCAGCCTGACAATCAGCAGTTCCCCACCGTCCGTGCCTCGTGTCGTTGCTGAAATGGGTGAACTCCGCCTCCGGCTACCGGCGGACGTCGAGCGGGTCATCGCCGACCACGAAGCGCGGAGGGTCTTCGACTGTCCGGAGTACACCGCCGCAATCATGGTCTTCTACAAGCGGCACCTCTGTCGGCTCGACCCATGGCCGCCTTCGGTAGAGCGGTCCATGGGCCCGGCCTTCGGTGCCGGCCCTTACCTCACGATGTGGGGGCCGAGCGAGTTCGGTCCGGTGACTGGGAACCTGAACGGCTGGGACATCACCAGCCGGCTGGACGAGCTCGACATGCCGGTCCTGCTGACCGTCGGGCGCCACGACGAGATGTGGCCCGCCCACATGGAGGACATGCGAGGAAGAATCCCGCATGCGGAGCTAGCCGTGTTTGAGCACAGTTCACACATGGCGTTCGTGGAGGAGCGGGACGCCTACATTGCGGCCATGCGTCGGTTCTTTGATCGGGTGGAGGGGGCTCACGGATGACGTCGCCGGCGCCCACCATCCACGTGGACCGCGCCCATGCTCGATGCCTCGTGCGGGCGGATCACGTCGGCCTCCACAGCCGATGACCCGTTGGTCAGGTAGGCGTAGGTCGCCTCGGCCGATGGATCCCAGTGCCACGTGTCCTCGAAGGCCAGCAGCTGGGCGTCGGTCCCCCGCGCGTGGGCGGACGGGTATCAGTTTCGGAAGCCTACCACCAGCTGAGACGATGACCGGCTAGAGGCGCTCTTCGACCGCGGTCAGGTCGCCTCCGGCGTTGCCGGTGTTGACGGTCCCGGCAGGCTCGATCAGGAGAACTTCCAGGCCGTCGCTAGCACGCGGGCGATGCGCGATTCCCTTCGGCACGACGAACAGCTCACCGGGGCCGAGCTCAACGTCGCCGTCCCTCATCTGGATGACCAGCCGGCCCCTGAGGACCAGGAAGAACTCGTCGGTCTCAGCGTGCTCGTGCCACACGAACTCACCGTCGGCCTTGGCGACCTGGATGTCGTAGTCATTGAGGCGGGCGACGATCTTGGGGCTCCAGAGGTCATCGAATAGCGAGAGCTTCTCGTCGAGGTTGACCTTGTTCATGGAATCTCCTGAATAGGGTCAGAGCTTCCAGTAGTCGCCGGTAAGGCCCATCGCCGCCCAATGGGCGAGCAGGACCTCCTTCGACGGCCTGGCATAGTCGAGGGCGAACTTCGTGGCGTAGATCGGCCCGCTGAGCGAGTGGATCTGGTCGGCTGTCAGCGAGGCGGCCTGATCGGGCCCTGCGCACAGGTCGGAGGCGTCGCGATGCTCGGGGGAGGCGAAGAAGACCATCGTGTTCGAGCAAGTGGTGACGATGTCCCCCCACCACTCCGTCGGGCGGAGGGCGAGGTAGACGAGCGATTCCACCGGATCGACGCGGGTCGCGCGCCCGCCCTGCAGCTCGATGCGGATCGGCACGGCGCAGTGATGGCAGAACGAGTCGACCCGCACGCCCTCATCGAGCATGGCGTGGAAGGCGATCGCGTCCCAGGCGCAGTTGGCGAAGTAGGAACGGCCGCCTACCGTCACCCGGAACGGCGTCGCGATGGCGGAGAACGGAAAGGCCATCAGGATGCGGTCGGTCCCCGGGACGAGCGCGATGTGGCGGGCAGCCGCGAGGTCGCGGAGCGCGTCCTTCGCGTCGGCCCGTGAGAGCGAGAAGCGGGCCATGACCTGCTCCACGACAGGAGGGGCGGCGTGCTCGAGGAAGTGCTCGAAGATGAAGAGCCGCACATTTGGCTGAAGCATCTCAGCCTTCAACGCCGACCGTCCTCGAAGGCCAGCAGCTGGGCATCGGGCAGGTAGCGACGCAGGATGTCGAGGTTGTCGCCGTAGTAGAGGACGTTGGTGGCAAGCTCGGTCATCGGTCTCCCGCAAGTGGTGGCTCAGGTGGGCGCCCGAGTCTGGGAGAGGGTAGCAGCGCGGGTTAGCGAGGCATAGGATGCCGAGCGTGACGGATGCAGCCACTCCCGCTCGCCCGAACGCTGACCTGATTCGGATGTACTGGGCGGACTGCTGGAACGAGCGGCGAGTCGAGCGGCTGAGGGAGGTCTTCCACGACGAGTACCTCCATGGCCGCACGAGCCTTACGCCGGCGGATCACGCCGAGATCGTCCGCGAGACGGTGGCCTCGTTCCCGGATCTTCATGTTCGAATCGACGATCTGGAAGATCTGGGCGAGACCGTGATCACCCGCACGCGATTCATCGGGACGCACCTGGGCGTGATCTTCGGGCTGCCAGCCACCGGCCGGGCCATCGATGCGCCGTCGCTCGACGTGTTCTTCTTCCGTGGCGGTCGTGTGGCTCGCCTCTGGCACCTATTCGACCACTTGCCGATCGTAAGAGGCATTGGCGCCGAGGTCCGTATCGGCGACGCGGTGGCCGAGTTCGGCTGACGCGTGGTCGCGCTTGAAGACGGTCGGCCCTACGCCGGAGCCCCAGAGAAGCCGAGCTGAGTCAGCATCCCCAGCTGATCGACGACGCCCCAGTGCTCGACCACCTTGCCGTCGGCGAAGCGGATGATGTGGATCTCCGACCAGGTCGCCTCCTTGCCTGATGCGGGCATACCCTGAAAATCGCCGCGCATGGTTCCGTGTGCCGTGAATCGCTGGGCCACACGATCTCCATCGGCGACCTCGTCTTCGAGCGTGTAGTGAAGGTCCGGAAAGGCCCCCCGAAACATGGTCCAGAAACCCTTGGCCGCCTCTGTCGTCCCCGGCACGCCCGGCGGGACGGAGTGATCGACGAAGTTCGGGCCGTAGAGTTCGTTCAATACAGCGACGTTTCCGCCATTCGCGACCTCATCCAGGAACCGACGGGTGATGGCCTTGTTCTCTTCCATTGTCATGACGCGCGCTCCTAAGGCTGCTATCTCCGTATCGGGACTTCCATGTACTCCGTTGTGGACCGCAGCGCAATGGAGTTATCCACAAGTCGCGCGCCAAGCGGCGACCGCTGCGCAAGATCCCACCGCTGTAGGATCATCGGCGAGATGCTGCGAATCACGGGTGTCACAACCCTCGAGGACTACTGGCTCCGGCCGGCCGGCACCAGGCCTGTGGTCGCCTAGGCGAGGTTCCATATCCCGGTACGATCTGGTCGTGCCCCGGTCAGTTTCTCAATGAGCCCCAGACCAGAGAGCCGCACGCGCCCGTGCAATGTCCTGGTCATCGGGACCGGCGGGGCCGGCCTCAGAGCTGCAATTGCGGCCCGCCAGGCCGGTGTCGACGTGGTGGTCATCGGCAAGCGGAGCCGCCTTGATGCCCATACCGTGCTCGCCGCCGGCGGGATCAACGCGGCGCTTGGCACCGTCGACCCCGAGGACTCATGGCAGCAGCATTTCGCCGACACCGTGCGCGAGGGCTATTCCCTCAGCGATCCACGCGTTGTCGAGATCATGGCCAGCGAGGCGCCGGCGGCCATCAATGAGCTGGCGGCCTGGGGCTGCCCCTTCGCGCGGACCGCCGACGGCCAGCTTGACCAGCGCTACTTCGGCGCCCACACGTATCGGCGCACCTGCTACGCCGGGGACTACACCGGGCGAGCCGTTCTGTCCACCCTGGCCGACCAGGTACAAAGGCTGGATATCCCGGTGATCGAAGACCAGTACGTCTCACGGCTGCTGATTGCGGAAGGCGAGTGTTTCGGCGCGCTGGCATTCGATCTGCACACCGGGGATCGCACCGTCTTTGAGGCCGACGCGGTCGTCCTGTGCGGGGGCGGGCATACGCGCATCTGGCGTCGCAGCTCTTCGCGGCGCGACGAGAACTACGGCGAGGGCATGTGGCTTGCCTCCCAGGCCGGGGCACGCCTGATGGACATGGAGCTCGTCCAGTTCCACCCCACCGGAATGCTGGTGCCGGAGGAGGTCGCCGGCACCCTGGTCACCGAGGCCGTGCGCGGCGAGGGCGGCCGGCTGTACAACGCCCAGGGCGAGCGCTTCATGGAACGCTACGACCCCGAGCGGATGGAGCTGAGCAGCCGCGACCGCATCGCCCTGGCCAACTACACCGAGATCAAGGAGCGGCGGGGCGGCCCCAACGGCGGCGTCTTCCTGGACGTGACCCACCTCGGCAAGGACGTGATCCTGGAAAAGCTGCCACGCATGTACCGCCAGTTCGTGGAATATCAGATGCTCGACATCGCTAAAGAGCCGATGGAGGTCGCTCCCACGGCGCACTACTCGATGGGCGGCATCGTTGTCGATCCGCCGAGCCATGCCACGGACGTGACTGGACTCTATGCCGCGGGCGAGTGCACCGCGGGACTGCACGGCGCCAACCGGCTGGGTGGCAACTCGCTGGTGGAGACACTCGTGTTCGGCCGTCGCGCCGGTGAGGCAGCGGCACGATTTTCACGGGAGCGCGAATCGCAGATTCGGTCCAAACCAGTCGTCGACGAGGCACACGCCGACCTTGACAGCCTGGTCCACCACGGCGCCGAGCTCAGCCGGGCGCTGCAGCGGGCAGTCCGCAACGTCATGTGGGAGCGCTGCGGCGTGGTGCGCAATGCCAGCGACATGCAGCAGGCGCTCAGGATGCTGGACGAGGTCCGCTCGGCGCTCCCGAGCGTCGACGTGCGCCCCAGCGAGGAGGGGTGGAGCGACCTCGCCCAGGTCCTGGACGTCCAGGCGATGCTGGGCACTGCCGAAGCCACCCTGCGCGGGGCGATTGCCCGCGAGGAGAGCCGTGGTGCGCACAACCGCTCGGACTTCCCGGAGCTGGATCCGGCGATGGAGGTCAATTTCATCGTCGGGCGTGACGGCGACGCCCGGATGACACTGCAACCCGTACCCGTTCCGGCGGTTCCCTTGGAGCTTGCTCCGTGGCTCGCCAGGGCTGGTGATATCGACCCGGCGGGGAAGCTTCTCGAATAACGCAGGTCGGGTACTTCATCGAGCCGTAGCGGCACCGCACTACGCGAGCGGCTTCACCACCATGATGAAGACCAGCGCGGCAATGAGAACCATGAGCGTCCAAGTGCCGGCTCGTGCGATGGGATCACCGATAACCGTGCGGAGGCCTTCCGACGCGGCATTATCCGGGCTGTTCGCGGCGGCGGCGGCGAGCCGCCCGACCCATGGATCGGTGATGAGGATGCCGACCAGCATCGCGCCGACGAAGGCGACGTAGGCGAGGATCAGCCACGGCGCCAGCAGGTCAAGGTGCCCCGTCAGCGCAGCGACAATCCCGAAGGCAACCCCCGCCAGAAAGAGAATGGTGGAGACGTTCCCGAGGGGGCGTACTCGGCTCACGGTGACGCGGATAGCGCCAACGTCGTGAGTTACGGCCACGCGCCGCAAGACGATCTCCCCGCTGACCGCGAGCGCGACGGCGAAGAACATGGAGGCGATATGGAGGAATTTGAACGCGACGAAGGGATCCATCAGTGGACTCGCTCTCTGCTGTCCGTGGTTGAGGGCGGGACGTCGCTACGCCCTTCAATGAAACGCGCGACCTGCCCGGCGGCCCGGGTCGCGTCCATACCAGCGTCCCGCAGGGAACGCCATGCATCGGTTGTCGTGATCGCCGCGAGCAATGCGACAGTCGCGGGATTCGGATCGGGACCGAGCGCGGCGGCCGCCAGCTGGCGGTGATGCAGGGCGACATCGGTCAGCCATGCATCGACCTGCGGCATCCGGCGGCGGTCGATCTCGAGGTGGTCCCAGCCGGGACCGAGGAGCTCCCACCATTCGAACATTGCCCGGGCCATCGCGCGGATGCGCTCTGCCCGATCCCCGGCACCGACAAGGACGGCCTCGCTCGGCATGGGGGCAAGCTGGTCACTGAGCTCACCACATGCCCCGATGAGCTCATCCATCCGCGGAAAGTGGTGGAGCACGGTTGCTGGCGCTACGCTCGCGCGACCGGCGATGTCGCGTACGCTCGTGCCGGTGATGCCCTGCTCGTCGTGGAGTGACAGGGTCGCCTTTACGATCCGGTTTCGGGTCGCCTCAGCTGTCTCCGCCCGCTTGCCGAGGCGATAACTCCGTCGCCTCGCTTTTTCATTAAACATATCGTTCGCCGAATATTACACGGTCCGGACAGAGACGGGTGGAGAACATTGGCCCATCGGCCTGGTCATCGGTCCGACTTGGTCTCCGACCTAGAAGCCAGCCCCGCCAGAATCGTCAGAAACATAGGAAAACCTATGTTTCTGTTTGACGCCCGGCACGAGCGCACCTAGCGTTGCGCCGTCTGCTCCCCAATCTGCCGGACAATGAGGATACCTTCGCTTGCCTCCTGTCCTTCCCGGCCCGGGCGAAAGGCCTGCACGCCGCGGCACGCAGCTCGACCGCCTGGTCGTTGCCAGTGCCACGGTCCGCGACGTCGACACCGGAGCCCGAGAACTGTTGGCAGCCGTCCTCGAGGAGCGCAGCGGTGGGTCCGTCGAGCAGGTGCTCCTCCACACGTGCCATCGGGTGGAGCTGATCGCACTCGCCGGGGCTGACGCGGAGATGGCTGATCTCCCGCACGCGATGCGGCAGTACGCTGGCTTGGCTGCCGTCGAGCGGGTGATGCTTGTCGCGGGAGGGCTCGACTCCGCAGTCATCGCCGAGGAGCAGATCCTCGGACAGGTGCGAGACGCATATGCGTCCGCGCTCGAACGCGGCCAGACCGGACCGGTCGTGAATGAGCTGCTGCGCCGAGCGATTCGCTTCGGAAGGCGGGTGCGGTCCTTCGCGCAACCGATCGGCGACCGCTCGCTGGCGGACCGGGCGGCGCGCTGGGTCGAGGCACGCGTGGCGCCACCGTCCGGGCGTCCACTCCAGGCGCTTGTCGTCGGCACCGGCGAGATGGCGCGTACCCTCGCGACGCATTTCGCCGCCGGTGGCGCGTGCGTCACGGTGGCATCCCGAAGCGCAGAGCGGGCCGATCGTGTCATCGCCGCACTGGCCCATGCCGAGCGCCATGATGCGGCACTCATCTCGGACGCCCTCGCCGGTCCGCTGCTGCACGACATCGTGGTGATCGCGGTGCGCGGTGGAGTGACGCGCCTCGAGGGCCGCCACCTGGATGGTCGCGCTCCCCTGGTGGTGGATCTCTCGTCGCCGGCCAGCGTGGCCCCGGAGGCAGCTGCCCGACTCGGAGACCTCCTGCTCGATCTCGACCGACTGGGTGTTGCAGACGAGGCCCGGCGGCTCTCGCCGAAGGTGGAACGTCGTCTGCGGATCGAGGCGCAGGCCGAGGCGCGCGCATTCGCGGCTTGGCTCGAGGTGCGTGGCAGCGGCGACGGCATCGCCATGTTGCGGGCCCTCGCCGACAATGTCAGGCGGCGGCACCTCGCGCGTCTGCGCCTGAGGAGCAGCCTGGACGATGAGCAGGCGGCCGCTGTCGAGGCGATGACTGCCGCGATGTTGGGCGAGCTGCTCCACGCGCCCACGCTCCGCCTGCGAAACGATCCCGAGGCTGCCGCACGGGTCAGACAGGTGTTCGGGATCGAGTGATGACCACCACAACGACCCTTCGAGTCGGCACCCGCGGCAGCCGCCTGGCTCTCGCCCAGGCACGAGTCGCCGCAACCGCCCTGGTGAACGCACCGGGTATCGGCTGGGTGGAGCTTGTCGAGATCCGCACCAAGGGTGACGCCATCAGCGAGCGGCGACCCGCCGGGCACCTTGTCGTCGGCGATGGGCAATTCACTGGAGAGCTGGAAGAGGCGCTGCTCGAGGACAGGATCGATGTCGCGGTGCATTCGCTGAAGGATCTGCCGACGGCCCCCAATCCGGCCCTCAGGCTCGGCGCGATCCTGGAACGCGGCGATCCCCGGGACTGCCTGTTGAGCCGCCACACGGGAGGTCTCGACGGCCTCCCGTTCGGGGCGAGAATCGGGACCAGCAGCGTGCGCCGCGCGGCACAGCTGGCGGCGGCCAGGGCCGACGTCGTGGCGCGTCCGATCCGTGGGAACGTGGATACCCGCCTGCAGCGCCTCGAGGCCGGCGAGTACGACGCGCTGCTCCTCGCCGCGGCGGGGCTCGACCGGCTGGGAATCCCCGTCAGCGATGACGATCGGCTGCCGCTGGATCTCATGCTTCCGGCGCCCGGTCAGGGGGCACTGGCCCTCCAGGTGCGAGCCGGTGACGTGCCGGTGGTGGTTTCCCTTGATCATGAACCGACCCGCGTTGCGGTCCAGGTTGAGCGCGCCCTGCTGCGGGCGCTCGGCGGCGGCTGTCTGGCCCCGCTCGGTGCGCTCGCCGAGGCGGTGGACGGCCAGCTCCGACTGCGCGCGGCGTACGAGGGTCGGCGTGGCTTTACTCGCGTAGACCTGAGTGGCCCGGCAGGCCGCCCCGCCGAGGTGGTCGCGGCGGCAGCGGCACGCATCAGGGAGGCAACCGCTTGACCACCCTGCTCGTGACGCGACCCGCCGGGCAGGCTGCCGAGCTTGTCTCGTTGCTGGCGGAGCGCGGCATCAACTCCATCAGCGTGCCCACGGTTGAGATTGACCCCGCTGCACCTGGTGGCGCGCTCGACGACGCGATCCAATCCCTGGACGGCGCCGCCTGGCTGGTCATCACCAGCGTCAATGGAGCCGCCGCACTGCTTGAGCGCCTGGCGGCGCTTCGCCGCTCGCTGCCGGCTGGCGTACGCGTGGCCGCGGTGGGTGCTGCGACAGCATCGGCATTGGAGGCCGGCGGCGTCCCGGTCGATCATGTGCCGTCCCGCTACCGAACCGTGGCCATCGCGGAGGGGCTTGGGGATGTGACGGGCAGGCGCGTGGTCCTGGCTCGCGCTGATGCGGCGACGCGCGACCTGCGTGACGCTCTGCTCGAGCGCGGGGCACTCGTCGAGGACGTTGTCGCCTATCGGACGGTGGAGGGACCGGCCGCGTCGCGGGACAGCGTTCGCGCGGCACTGGCGCAAGAGCTCGACGGGGTGATCTTCACCAGCGGCTCGACCGTGCGCGGTCTGCATGCTCTCCTCTCGCCGCCTGAGGCGCTGCGCGCCACCGCCCTGCCGGCCTACTGCATCGGTCCAGTGACCGCCGCAGTTGCGCGCCGGGCGGGTTATGCGGTCCCGGTGGTCGCCGGCCGGCACATGGTCGCCGACCTGGCGGAGGCCATTCAGACCCACCTCAGTAAGGAGATCCCGTGAGCCTCAGCCTCGAGACCGGCGACGCGCTGCAGATTGCAATGCGCGGCCGGCGGCTGCGCCGCACGCCGGCGTTGCGTGGCCTGGTCCGAGAGACCCGCCTGCATCCGCAGGTGCTCGTTCAGCCGCTCTTCATCCAGGCCGGCGCCTCGGGTCGTGAGCCGATCAATGCTATGCCCGGGCAGGACCGCCTGGGGCTTGCCGCCCTGCCTGAGGAGGCGGCGCGCCTGCGAGCCGCCAGCGTCAGATCGGTGCTGCTGTTCGGCCTGCCGTCGAGCAAGGATGCCACTGGCTCGGGCGCCTGGGCGCCTGACGGGATCGTCCAGGAGGGAATCCGCGTGCTGAAGGCAGCGGACCGCGAACTGGTGATCATCGCCGACGTGTGCCTGTGCGAGTACACCAGCCATGGCCACTGCGGAGTCCTGGCAGGGAGCGGCGAGGACGCAACCGTCGACAACGACGCGTCGCTGGAGATGTTGGCTCGCACCGCCGTGTCGCTGGCCGAGGCAGGGGCCGATATCGTGGCGCCCAGCGCGATGATGGACGGCCAGGTGGCCGCTCTCCGCACGGCGCTCGACGAGGCGGGACACGGTCAGACGGCGATCCTGGCCTACGCGGCCAAGCACGCCTCCGCCTTCTACGGCCCGTTCCGCGAAGCCGCCGACTCGGCTCCCGCGTTCGGCGACCGGCGCAGCTACCAGATGGACCCGGCCAACGGGCGCGAGGCGCTCCGCGAGATCGATGCGGACGTGGCCGAAGGGGCCGACATGGTCATGATCAAGCCGGCGCTGCCGTCGCTGGACCTGGTGGCTGCCGCGCGCGCCCGGACCAATGTCCCGATCGCCGCGTACCAGGTGAGCGGCGAGTACGCCGCCATCTGCGCCGCCGCCGCCAACGGATGGCTCGACCGGCGGGCGGCCGCGCTCGAGAGCCTGGTGGCCATCGCGCGCGCCGGCGCCGACATCATCGTCACCTACTTCGCCGTTGAGGCGGCCGGCTGGCTGCGCGACGAGGCCAGGCGATGAGCGACGAACGCTTCGTGCATGCCTGGCTGCTGCGCCTGGATCCAGCGTGGCGACGTCAGGCGGCGACCGAGCGCGAGGCGGAGATCGCCGCGTTCTGTGCGGCCGCCGAACGCTCACAGGCGCGCGTGATGCAGCACGCCTACTCGACCATCGGCCTGCGGGCGGAGGGCGACCTGCTGCTGTGGCGCATGGCCGACCGGATCGAGGAGATCGAGGAGACGGCGGCGGACCTGCTGGCCAGCGGCATCGGTCGCTGGATGACGCCGGCCATCTCGATGATCGGGCTGACGCGGCCGAGCCAGTACGTGAAGCGGCCGAGCAGCCAGGAGCAGAGCCTCTTCTCCGGGGAGCGGTCGCGGTACCTGGTCGTCTACCCGTTCGTGAAAAGCGTCGATTGGTACCTGACGCCGGCCGAGGAGCGGCAGGAGGTGATGAAGGGCCACATGCGGGTCGGACATCGGTTCCCGCAGGTGCGCCAGCTGCTCGCCTACTCGTTCGGCCTCGACGACCAGGAGTTCATCGTGGCCTACGAGACCGATGAGCTGGTCGCCTTTCAGGACCTGGTCCGCGAGCTGCGCGAGACGGAGAGCCGCCGCTCCACGGTGCGCGACACGCCGATCATCACCGGCATCCACCGGCCGCTTGGCGAGATCCTCCGGCAGCTGTCGGGGAGTGCCACATGAGCGTGGCTGCCTCGACCTCACGATCTGCCGAGCTGATGGCTCGCGCTGAGCGGCTCTTTCCGGGCGGCGTCAATTCGCCGGTGCGCGCCTTCCGCGCGGTTGGCGGCGTTCCGCGAGTGATCGAGCGTGCATCCGGCGCACGCCTGTGGGACGTGGACGGCAACGAGCTGATCGACTACATCGGCTCCTGGGGACCCATGATCCTGGGGCACGCGCATCCCGCGGTGATTGCCGCCGTGATGGAGGCCGCCGCTCGGGGCACGTCCTTCGGGGCGCCGAACCCCGGCGAGGTGGCGCTGGCCGACGAGATCGTGGCGGCCATGCCGTCGATCGAGCAGCTGCGCTTCGTGAACAGCGGCACCGAGGCGGCCATGTCGGCCGTGCGGCTGGCGCGGGCGTTCACCGGCCGGGACCGGATCATCAAGATGGCTGGCGGGTACCACGGGCATGCCGACGCCCTGCTGGTGCGTGCCGGGTCCGGTGCCACCGGGCTGCCCGCCAGCGCTGGGGTGACCGCGGGCGCTGCGGCGGACACCCTGGTGGTCGATTACAACGACCTCGAGGCGGCCGCCGCACTGCTCAGGCGCGGGGACGTGGCGGCGGTGATCGTGGAGCCCGTCGCGGCCAACATGGGCGTGGTCTTGCCCGACCCGGGCTATCTCGAGGGGCTTCGCCGCCTGACCGCCCGGCACGGGACGCTGCTCATCTTCGACGAGGTGATCACCGGCTTCCGGGTGGCTCGTGGCGGTGCCCAGGATCTGTACCGGGTTCGGCCGGACCTCACCATCCTGGGCAAGATAATCGGAGGTGGGCTGCCGGTGGGCGCTTACGGTGGATCAACCGAGATCATGGGACTGGTAGCTCCTCTCGGGCCTCTCTACCAGGCGGGCACCCTGTCGGGCAATCCGTTGGCCATGGCCGCCGGGTTGGCGACGCTGCGGGAGCTCACGCCATCGGTCTATGAGCAGTTGGAGGAGGCTGGCGCCGTGCTGGAGGCAGGCCTGGCGGAGGCTGCGGCCGACGCCGGCGTGGCGGCGCGTCTGGAGCGCGCCGGCTCGCTGCTCACCCTCTTCTTCGACGACGACGCACGCTTTGCGCGCTTCTTCCATGCCATGCTCGAGGCGGGGGTGATGCTGCCGCCCTCCCAGCACGAGGCCTGGTTCCTCTCCGCCGCGCACGGACGCGGCGAGCTCGATGCGACGCTGGACGCGGCCGGTCGCGCACTCGCAGGGCTCGGAGCATCGGATGCTTGACGTGCCCACCAAGCGCATGACCGGCGAGGCCCGGTTCCTGGCGGCCCTGCGCCACGAGCAGCCCGACGCCACGCCGGTCTGGTTCATGCGCCAGGCGGGACGCGCGCTGGCCGACTACCGCAGGCTGCGAGAGCGTTACCCGATCCTGACCCTCGCCAAGACGCCTGAGCTCTGCGCCGAGGTCACCCTGATGCCGGTTCGCACCTTCGGCGTCGATGCGGCGGTTCTGTTCGCGGACATCATGCTGCCCCTGGAGCCGATGGGCGTCTCGCTCGAGATCCAGCCCGACCTGGGCCCGATCATCCACAACCCGGTCCGCTCCGCGGCCGACGTGGACCGGCTGCGGCTGATCGAGCCGGCCGAGGAGGTCGGGTTCGTGATGGAGGCGATCCGACTGGTGCGCGGCGAGCTCGCGGGGAAGCAGGCGGTGATCGGCTTCTCCGGTTCCCCCTTCACGCTGGCCTGCTACCTGATCGAGGGGCGGCCGTCGCGCGACTACGCCATCGCCAAGGCCTTCATGTACCGCGAGCCGGGCGCCTGGCATGCGCTGATGGAGAAGCTCGCCGAGGTGGTCATCCGCTATCTCAACGCGCAGGTGGCCGCCGGGGCGCAGGTGGTGCAGCTCTTCGACTCCTGGGTTGGCGCCCTCTCGCCGGCCGACTACGTGATCTACGTTCAGCCGCACGTGGCGCGCATCTTCGCGGCCGTGCGCGGCGCACCCACCATCCACTTCGGGACCGGGACGGCCGCGCTGCTGGAGCTGATGGCGGAAGCGGGCGGCGACGTGATCGGCGTTGATGCGCGCCAGTCGCTCGACGTTGCCTGGGGCCGGATCGGTCTCGAACGGGGCATCCAGGGCAACCTGGACGCCACCCGGCTGCTGGCCGGGTGGGATGCCACGCGGGATGGGGCGCTGGATGTGCTGCGCCGCGCAGCGAATAGACCGGGGCACATCTTCAACCTGGGCCATGGCGTCCTGCCCGACACCGATCCCGCCCTGCTCACCCGCCTGGTCGAGTTCGTGCACACGGAGAGCGCCCGATGAAGCCGCACGCGCGGCGGTTGGGCGTCCTGTTGATGACCTACGGCTCGCCGGACGACCTCGATGACATGCCGCGCTACCTCACGGCCGTGCGCGGCGGGCGACCCGTCGCGCCGGAGGTGGTCACCGAGTTCCGGCGGCGCTACGACGCGATCGGCGGGTCGCCGCTGATTCCCATCACCCAGGCACAGGCGGCCGCCGTCGAGAAAGGGCTGCGCGGGGACGGCGTTGACGCACGCGCCGTCGCCGGGATGCGCTTCTCCGAGCCAACCATCGCCGCCGGACTTGGCGCGCTGGCGGAGGCCGGCTGCGGCGAGGTGGTGGGCATCATCATGAGCCCGCAGTTCTCCGGCATGCTGATGAGCGGGTACGAGCGCGCTCTCAATGATGCAGCCTCGGCGCTGGGCTCGGATGCGCCCCGGGTTCGCCTGGCGCCGCCGTGGTATCGAAACGAGCGCTTCGTCGAGGCAGTCGCCAGGCGCATTGATCAGGGGCTCGGTCGGCTGCCGGCCGCCGAGCGGGATCGCGCGCCGGTGCTGCTGACCGCCCACTCGCTGCCGCGTCGCGTGGCGGAGATGGAGCCGCGGTACCTGGACCAGCTTCGCGAGACGGCCGAGATGGTCGCCGGGCGGGCGGGGCTACCGCCGGATCGGTGGCACTTCTGCTGGCAGTCGGCTGGGCATGAACCGGGGGAATGGATGAAACCTGATTTCGCTGATCTGCTGCCTCAGCTACGCGATGCCGGTCATCGGTCTGTCCTGGTCGCCCCCATCCAGTTCCTGTCCGATCACCTGGAGGTGCTGTACGACATCGACATCGGCGCACGAGCGCAGGCCGATGAGGCGGGCATGGCCTTTGCCCGCATCGAGTCGCTGAACGTCATGTCGGAGCTAGTGGCGGCGTTGGGTCAGGTCGCCCAAGACGCGATCCTGGCGGAGATCTCTGCGTAGGTCGCCTCGGCCGATGCGTGCCAGGGCGAGTCGGGGTAGACCAGGTCGACGGCGGCATCGGGCAAATTCCGCCACAAAGTGCCCCCCGCCCCGAGCCTCGCTCTCGCCTTCCACCTCGGAAGCATCGCGATGGTCTACCTGCTGGTCGCGGCCTTGGGCGGGCACGCTGACGCAGGCCCCGTCCTCGCATGCATTGCTGTCCCGCGCCTCACGATCCTTCTTCCTCTTTCGCCGAGCGGTCTCGGCTTTCAGGAGGCGGCACTGTCAGTTCTGTTCTTGCAGATTGGCCTCACAGCCGAGATGGCGCTTGCAACAGCCCTCCTGAATCGTCTGGCTCTCGTGGGGACGATGGCGCTTGGCGCGGCGCTCATCGTCTCGGGACGGACCGGTACACGGGGCAGCAACGAAGGGACTCAGCAAGGCTTTCGGGCGAGCGCGTCGAGGTAGCCCGGCGGGATTCCCGGCCGTCACGCTGCGTCCGGGCGCCGCCTCCGGCTCGAGCGTAGTAGGGATTACAACCAAGCGTTGGGTTCGCCACATTTGCAGGCGTAGGATGAGCCTTGCGATGGTTCCCCTCCTGATGCTCTCGCCAGTCGTGAAGCCTGTTGGGCGGGCTGGGTCCCTGTGACAGACAGGAGCCGATGAGGAAGCGGATGTCACGATTTGCCAGCAGCATCCCCATTGCCGCGACGCCGGCCGAGGTCTGGGAGGTCCTGGTCGACGTCGAGGGTTGGCCGGCCTGGGCATCGCAGTTCAAGCGCCTCGAGCGACTCGATGCTGCTCCGCTGGCGCTCGGCAGCCGCGTGCGGGTGCGGCCGAAGGGGATGCTGGCGTCGAACTGGCGGGTAACCGAATACGACGAGGGGCGCTCCTTCACATGGGAGTCGTCGCTTGCCCCCGGCCTGCTCGTTACCGGCGGGCACGTCCTGTCGCCCGATGGCGCTGGCACATGGGGCGGAATTCTGGCTCGAGGCCACTGGCGCCTTGGGCGGGCTCCTGGCCCCTCTATTGCGACGGACGGTCTTCAGGCGCAACACCCGCAGCGCAGCTGAGGGTTCGAAGCGGCACTTGGAAGCCAGCCGAGGGCCCTGACCTCGGCGAGACAGGATCGATTCAGCGAATCTCGTGGGCGACCGGGTTGACAGGTTGGGGCGCGCTGCCGATTGCTTGGAGGAGGTAATCCGATGCGAGTTGGACTGATGGCCGAGAACCCGCTGGAGAGCGCTGTGCTGGCCTCCGGCCTGGTGCCCGTGGCCATGCTCGAGGCCTACAGCCCGGCCTACGCTCGGGCCATCACGACCGCCACGCGGCTCGGGATCTTTGAGGCACTCAGCACCGTCCCGCGCTCAGCGATGGCAGTCGCCGAGGTCTGCGAGACCGATCTGCGGGGCACGGAGAAGCTGCTCAATCTGCTGGTGACGATGAAGTACGTTGCCTATCGCGGTGGCACGTACCGGCTGGCCCGTCATACGAGGCGCTGGTTGCTGGCCGAGGCCCCTGGGTCGATCCGCGACGTGATCCTGATGAAGGAGCTCGAGTGGCGCTGGATCGACCAGCTGGACTCGTTCGTGCGCGACGGCCAACCGCTCGACGTCCACGGGACGATGTCCAAAGAGGACTGGGGTGCTTATCAGCGTGGAATGCGGGCTCAAGCCAATGTGCTTGCGCCGTTCCTCGCGCGGCGGGTCCCGGTGCCGGCGGGCGCGACCGAGATGCTGGACATCGGCGGTTCACACGGCTATTTCTCGGTGGTTCTCTGCAGACGGCACGCCGGGCTCCGAGCGACGGTGCTCGACCTGCCCGCGGCTGTCGAGCACGCCGCGCCGCTCCTGGAAAAGGAGGGGATGGGGGATCGGGTTGTGATGCGAGCCGGCGACGCGCTCAATGACGATCTGGGTGAGGCTGTCTTCGACCTGATTCTGATGTTCAGCCTCGTGCACCACTTTGATGACGCGACCAACCGCCTTCTCGCGCGCCGAGCCGCCCAGGCCCTGCGCCCAGGTGGGTACCTGGTCATCGGTGACGCGCTTCGCCCGAGTTCGCCCGGCAGGGGAGGCCAGCAGGGTGCCTTCTTCGACCTCTACTTCGCGTTGACCAGCGAATCGGGGATCTGGACCTTCGACGAGATGCGGTCGTGGCAGGTCGACGCTGGACTGGTGCCGCGCAAGTCGATATCACTGGTTCCGGGTGGAGGATTTGGCCTGCAGGTCGCCGAGCGCGTTCCGTCCTGATCTCGGCCGGTGGATTATCCGTCCTGGTCCTCGGAGGCCGTCACACGGCGGTCACGAGCCGGTGATATGGTCCCGCCGCCATGGCTGCCGTGCTCGTCGTCGATGACGACCCCAAGATCCGCGAGCTGCTGCGCCTGTACATCGCGCGCGACGGCCACCAGGTGGTGTTCGCCGCCGATGGCGTTGAAGCGCTCGCCGCCGCCAAAGAGCACACTCCCGACCTGATCCTCCTGGACGTCATGTTGCCCAGGATCGACGGGCTGGAGGTCTGCCGCCGGCTGCGGGAGGAGAGCGACGTCCCGATCATGCTCCTCACCGCCCGGAGCGGCGATTCCGACAAGGTCATCGGTCTCGATCTGGGGGCCGATGACTATGTTGTCAAACCGTTCAGCCCTCGCGAGCTGATGGCCCGCATTCGTGCCCACCTGCGCCGGCGGCGCACGCCGGCGGTCGATCAGCCGGTTCTGACCGCGGATGGCTTGGTGGTCGACCCAAATAGCGTGGAGGTGCAACTCGACGGCGCTCCGGTCGACATGACGAACTTCGAATTCCGCCTTCTCCACGCCCTCATGAGCCGGGCGGGCCGCGTCTTTGCGCGAGACGAGCTGATCGAGGCGATCCACGCCGCCGACGATCCGGGAATCCTGGATCGGACGATCGACGTTCACGTGGGGCGCCTCCGACGCAAGCTGGGCGACAGCGCGGCACACCCGCGCTACGTAGCCACAGTTCGCAGCGTCGGCTACAAGTTCGTTTCCGCGGTCGAACGCCAGAACGGCAGCTGATCGATGCGCAGCCTGAGCGCGCGCCTCGTGGTCCTGTTCGTGCTTCTCTCGCTGCTGGTGGCGACGGTGATCGTCGGCGTGGTCATCCAGTTCAGTACCGAACAGGTCATGCACCTGCTGATGGAGGGCGTGTCTACGCCCGCGGAGGCGCAGGCAATGTTCAACCAGTACGTCGTGCAGGTCATGCTGATCGGCGCCGTGGCGGGGATCGTACTGGGCAGCCTGGCCGCCTGGTGGCTGGTCCGTCGCCTGATGCGGCCGCTGGCACAGCTGACCGGCGCCTCGCGGTCGATTGCGCGGGGCGATCTCGGCGCCCGTGTGCCCGAACCGCCCGACCCGGAGCTGCGCCGCCTGGCAGAATCGTTCAACCGCATGGCGGCGACCCTGGAACGGACCGAGGGTCAGAGGCGGGCGCTGGTCGAGGATGTTGCACACGAGCTGCGCACCCCGCTGACCAGCCTTCGCGGCTACACCGAGGCGCTGGCAGACCAGGTCGTGGAGCCGACCCCGGAGATGCTTCGGACCGTGCACGAGGAGATCGAGCGCCTGACGCGACTGGTCGACGGGCTCGATCAGCTGGCGCGCGGCGGGGGTGGTGACCGTCCACCGGGAAACGAGGCGCTGGACCTGGCTGCGATGGTCAGGCGCGCGCTCGAGCTCGCGTCGCCGGAGCTGACGCAGCGCCACATCCGGGTCGCATTCGATGAGCCGGTGGCGGTTCCACGCGTGGATGGCGATGGCGATGGCATCGGCCAGGTGATCACCAACCTCGTGCAGAACGCCGCACGCTACACCGATGACGGCGGCCGGATCACGGTGCGGCTGGGCGCCGAGCGTGAGGCGGTGCGCTGCTCGATCGAGAACACCGGCGTCGGGATCCCGGCCGACGAGCTGCCGCTGATCTGGGAGCGTCTCCATCGGGTGGACCGATCGCGCGCGAGAGCCAGTGGAGGGGCGGGCATCGGGCTCGCGATCGCGCGGCAGATCGTGGAAGCGCACGGTGGGCAGGTTGGTGCGTCGTCGGCAGACGGCCTGTCCCAGATCTGGTTCACCCTGCCGACCGGGAACCATACGACCTGACGACCGCCAATTTCACGTTCCCGATATCCGAGCGTCATCAAGCCGTCACGCGCCCGGCCGACCCTACCCTCGACGGCCGGAGACGCCGGCCCCAATCCGAGGTCCGAGATGCGACGAGTTCTCCTCATGCTTTCCCTCCTTGCGGCGCTCAGCCTGGCGCTGGTTGCGCCCGTCGGCGCCCGCACGTTCGGGACGATCTATGCCGAGGGCGACGCCTTCCGCACCTTCGGCAACCCCGCCCACGTCGAGCCGGGCACGGGCACTGACCCCATCATCCATTTCAGCAACTTCGACCAGCTAGATGTGGCGCAATACGCGCCCGGAAAAGGCTCGCACGGCGGGCGCTGGATGGTCTGGGTGGCGACCTGGGTGGACCCGGGTGAGGCCTTCCTGCTCACCGACTTCGACGATGTGATGGAGCTGGTCGATGCCGATGAGATCACGCTGCAGCGCATGCCCGACGCAGACTTCCGATGCCCGATTCTGCCGAACGCCTGAGCGTCCGGGATCCTGTGTGGCCGGCCCCCGAGGGCCGGCCACTCCGTTAGCGGACGGCCTCCAGGAACTTTCGGGTTCGCTCCTCGCGCGGGTTGCCGAAGAACTCGTCGGGTGGGGCGTCCTCGATGATGCGCCCCTCGTCCATCATCACCACGCGCCCGGCCACGTCCTTTGCGAAGCCGATCTCGTGGGTGACCACGATCATGGTCATCCCCTCGCGGGCCAGCTCCTCCATCACCGTCAGCACCTCGCCGACCAGCTCGGGGTCGAGGGCCGACGTCGGTTCGTCGAAGAGCATCACCTTCGGATGCATGACCAGCGCGCGGGCGATGGCCACGCGCTGCTGCTGTCCGCCCGACAGCTCGGAGGGGTAGAAGCTGGCTCGCTGGCCGAGCCCGACCCGTTCGAGCATGACGTTGGCCGTGGCTCGTGCATCCGTATCTGACTTGCCCAGCACGACAGTCAGGCCGAGCATCACATTGCCCAGCGCCGTGAGGTGGGGGAACAGGTTGAAGCGCTGGAAGACCATGCCGATGTCGGTTCGCTGGCGCGCGAGCATGCGCTCCGGCAGAGTGACGTAGCGGCCACGCGATTCGCGGACCCCCACGCGGGCGCCCTCGAGGTGAACCTCCCCGCGGTCGATCGGCTCCAACAGCCCGAGACAGCGCAGGAATGTGCTCTTGCCGGAGCCGGATGGACCGAGGATCGCCTTCACATCGCCGCGATGCACCCCGAGCGAGACGCCCTGCAGCACCTCATTCGAGCCGTATCGCTTCCAGACGTCGCGCGCCTCGATGACGTATTCGGTCGCGGGCGTGGCGGCGAGCTCCTGGAGGACCGCCTCGTCGAGGATCTGCCCGGTCATCGGCCGATCGCGCGTATGAGCGACCTGGGGGTGCGGGCGCGCGACGTCCACTGGTAGCGACGCTCGAGCCACGACTGGCCGACCATGAAGATGCTGACCAGCACCAGGTAGTAGAGGGCCGCCGCCAGGTACCACTCGGCGAAGCGGAACGAGGAGGAGACGGCAGCCTGCGTGTTCGTCATCAGCTCACGCAGCGAGGTGACGCTGGCAAGGCTTGTGATCTTGAGCAGGGTGATGAAGTCGTTGGCCATGGCGGGGATCGCGACCCGGGTGAGCTGGGGCGCAACCACCTTGCTGAATACCTTGAAGGGCGGCATGCCGAGGGCGCGAGCCGCAAGCCTCTGCCCATCGTCCACCGCCAGCAGGCCGCCGCGAAGGATCTCAGCCGCATACGCCGCTTCGTTGAACGCCAGCGTTATGGTCGCTGCCAGGAACGGTGTGAACCACGGCTCCCTCAGCGCAGGAAATAGCTGCGGCAGCGCCTGCCACACGATGAAGAGCTGGATCAGTGTGGGGATGCCCCGGAAGATCCAGATGTAGGTCCACGACAGCGCCCGCAGGACCCGCAGCCGGCTGTCACGCAGGACGGCCACCACCAGCCCGATGACCAGGCCCAGCGCAAAGGCGACGACGGTCAGGGCGATGGTGATCTGGACGCCCTGAATCAGCGAGTTGGAGGTGAGCGCCTCCAAGAAGATCGGCCCTTGGAAGTCCACGCTTGCCTCACTCGATCTTCAGTTCGCCGCCGGGGGGACGCTTATTCGATCTTGTCGAGGGTGGCCGGATCCAGGTTGTACTTCTCGGCGATCTCCGCCAGCGTGCCGTCATCCTTCAGCGCCCGCAGGGCCGCTGCGATGGCGTCACCGATGTCTTCGTGCTCCTTCTGGCGGTAAATCCCGTAGGTCTTGTCCTGGGACGCGACGAAGGCGACCTCGTACTTGTCCGGGTTCCGGTTCATCCAGTCGGCGACCGCCTCCTGGGTCTCCCAGATCGCGACCGCGCGGCCAAGGACGATCTGCTGGAACTCGTCGGCGACCTTGGCGTATCCCTGGATCTCGATCTTCGGATTCCCCGCATCGGTGCAGGCCTTGCTCGCCTCGGCCGAGACCGTCTCGACCAGGCCGCCGGTCTGGATCGCGACCGTCTTGCCGCACAGGTCGTCCAGCGTCTCGATGCCCTCCGGGTTGCCCTTCACCACCATCACGACGTGACCGGTGGCCATGTACGGGGTGGCGTCCGCAACGGCGAGGCGCTCGTCGGAGATGAAGAGGCCTGACCACACGATGTCGCAGCGCCCAGCGGTGAGGTCCGGGATGAGCGCGTCGAACGCGGTGTTGCGAATGGTGATCTCCAGGCCGAGCTTCTCGGCGACCGCCTTGGCAGCATCGACGTCAAAGCCGATGGCCGCGTTCGGATCGGTCACGTCGGAGGTCTCGAAGTACTCGAGCGGCGGGTATTCGATGTCGACGCAGTCAACCAGCTCCCCGGCGGTGATCAGGCTGGTGGGAGCCGGGATGGTGGAGGCCGATGCCGCGGCGCTTGCGGCCTCGCTGGCCGCCTCGCTCGGGCTTCCCGAGCCGGCCGGCGTGCACGCCGCCACGAGGATCGCTGCGATTGCCACGGCCAGGAACGAACTTCTGCGGACGATCACCTTCTGCCTCCTGAAGCTCCTCGTCTCGTCGAAATGCCGAGTGGGGTTTGTACCACGCTGGGGATGTCGGTACAAGGGACGTACCATGCCGGCGTGAACGCTCCCGACGCGGCAGCGACCGTCTACACCAACGGGCGGATCCTGACCTCCGACCCCGGGCGACCCTCCGCCGCCGCGGTGGGGGTTCGTGAGGGCAGGATCGCGGCGGTCGGTGCGGAGGCGGAGGTTCGGTCGCAGGTGGGGGCCGCTGCGACGACCATCGACCTCGGCGGCCGCACCATGGTTCCCGGCTTCATCGACGCGCACAACCACATGGCCTGCACCGCCGAGACCTTTTTTGCCGTCGACGCCAGTCCTCGATCGGCTGGCTCCATCGCCGACCTGGTCGCCTCGATCAACGTGGCCGCGCAGCGGACGCCGCCCGGCTCATGGATCCGTGGCTTCGGGATGGACTGGACGCGGTTTGCCGACGGCCGGAAGCCCACCCGCCGGGACCTCGACGAGGCTGGCGAGGAGCACCCGGTGGTGATCCTTCACGTCTCCGGGCACTACGTCCTGGTCAACTCTCGAGCGCTGGCGGATGCCGGACTGACCGATGCCGCCGCGGATCCGGAGGGCGGATCGCTGGAGCGCGACGAATCCGGGCGGCTCACCGGGCTGCTGCTCGATTCAGCCACCAACCTGGTGCTGCAGACCTCGGTCGACATCTGCGGGCACGGGCCCAACATCCACACCGCAGTCGAGACCGATGAGCTGGCCCGCATGATCGGCGAGGCATCGCGGCGCTACCTGGCGGCGGGACTGACGACCATCTGCGATCCGCAGGTCACCTCGCGCGAGATGCAGGCATATCAGCTGGCGCGCAGCAGGGGCGACCTGCCCATTCGGACGGTGATGCTGCCGCTGTCCCACCAGCTCGACGAGTACCTGGCCATCGGTCTGGTTGGCCCGATGGGAGACGACCGCCTGCGCATCGGCGCTATGAAGTTCTACACCGATGGCGCCATCACCGGCGGCACCGCCATGTTCAGCCAGCCGATGGGTTCACGCGGCCAGTACCCCGGCTCGCTCTACCACCAGCCGGCGGAGCTGGCTGACCTGCTGAAGCGGGCCGCCGGCGCCGGCTGGCAGCTGGCCATCCACACGATGGGCGACCGCGCCATGGGGATCATGCTCGATGCCGTCGAGGCGGCCATGGCCGCCTCACCGGACAGCGACATTCGGCACCGCATCGAGCACTCGACCTGGCCGACCCCTGATCAGCTCGCCCGCATCGCGCGGCTGGGGATGGTGCCCGTCACGCAGCCCGGCTCGATTGCCGAGCTCGGCGACATCTGGCACGACCACCTGGGCGAGCGCGTTCACCGATCCATGCCACTGCGAGACCAGCTGGAGCTGGGGATCCGTCCCGCGATCAGCAGCGACGCCTTTGTGCAGAGCTACCGGCCGCTCGACACCATCGCGGCCGCGATGCACCGGGTCACGCCCAATGGCGTGCGCATCGGGCCGGACCAGGAGCTGACGGTCGAGGAGGCCCTCGCCGCGCACACCATCAACGCGGCGCGGGCGCTCCACCTGGAGGATCGGATCGGCTCGATCGAGGTGGGCAAGCTGGCCGATTTCGCGGTGCTGGATGGCGACCCGCTCGCTACGCCGGCCGAGGCCATTCGTGGCATCCCGATCTGGATGACGGTCGTCGGCGGAGAGGTCCTGCACTCAGCTGCATGAAACGGTTGACGTCCCCAGGCATGGGTGCCACCATTCAACCGTGAGTGACACCAACGTGCTATCGGTGGGACCCAAGGGCCGGGTCGTGATTCCCGTGGAGATCCGGCGGCGTCTCGGCCTGGAAGAGGGAAGCCAGCTCGTAGCTGTGGTCGAAGGGGACGGCGTGCTCCTGCTCCCGCGAGCGGCCGTCAAGCAGCGGCTGCGGGGAATGTTCGCCGATCTTGGGACGAGCATGGCGGAGGACCTGTTGCGCGATCGGCGCGCTGCCGCCGCTGAGGAGTCGCGGACGCGGTGAGCGCGGTGATCGACGCGTCGGTCGTGCTGGCCTGGTTCCAGGACGAGCATGGCAGCGATATCGCGGAGCGGCACATCATGGAGGGGATCATCGGCGCCGCCAATTGGTCCGAGGTGTTGCAGAAGGCACGACAGCATGGAGCACAGCCCGGGCTCGTCGCTCGCCTGCTCACGTCGTTCGGCCTCGAAGTCGTTGACGTGACCGCGGAGGACGCCGAGCGTGCGGCTGATCTATGGGAGTTCGGGTCGACGTTCTCCCTCGCCGATCGGCTGTGCCTGGCCCTTGGGCTGAGGCTCGACCTCACTGTGGTGACGACCGATTCTGTGTGGCGATCCATTGCACATGGTCCCCGGGTGCTCCTCGTTCGCTGAGCTCCTCAGAGCTTCCAGAAGTCGCCGGTGAGGCCCATCGCCGCCCAGTGGGCGAGCAGCACGTCCTTCGATGGCCTCGTGTAGTCGAGCGAGAACTTCGTGGAATAGCTTGGCACGCTGAGGGTGTTGACCTGGTCGGGCGTCAACGAAGCGGACTGATCGGCTCCTGCGCAGAGGTCGGACGCATCGCGGTGCTCGGGGGAGACGAAGAAGACCATGGTGTTGCCGCAGGTGGTCGTGATGTCGTCCCACCACTCGGTCGGAGGGCGTGCGAAATAGACAAGCGATTCGGGTGGATCGACACGCGACGCGCGGCCGTGCAACAGCTCGATTTCAAACGGTGTCGCGCAGTGGTGGCAGAAGGACTCGACCCGGACCTCGTCGCCCAGCATGGCGTGGAAGGCGATGGCGTCCCAGGCACAGTTGGCGAAGTACGAGCGGCCGCGAACCGTGGTCCTGAATGGCGTCGCGATGGCCGAGAACGGAAAGGCCATCAGGATCCGGGCCGTTCCTTTGACGAGCGCGATGTGATGGGCCGCTTCGAGGTCCTTCAGCATCTCGGTGGCGGCGGCTCGGGAGAGTGAGAACTCGGTCATGACCTGCTCCACCACCGGCGGGGCGGCATGGTCGAGGAAGTGCTCGAAGATGAAGAGCCGCACACGCTGCTGGAGGTCGGGGTCGTTGTCGGTCATCGCGCGGCAATGAGAATAGCCGCCGCGCCTGGTACGGGCTCTAAGCCTCTCGCTTCAGGTGGGGGATGAGGTGGGCCATCGTGGGGAGCACGAGCCTGGCACCGGCGGTCCGTAGCTGGTCCGGACTCATTGCGGAGCCGGCGGTGATGCCGAGGTCGGGGTGAGGCTTCGCCAGCTTGACGGTAGCCCCATCCGCGATGAGAGGCGGCTGGTTGCGATGGAGCGCGGCGACCGACCGGCCGACCTGCTCGCGGCGGCTCGAGGTCGCGATCGCCCAGTGGATCTTCAGCTCGTCCAGCGCATCGAGGAATTCCGTGGCGCCGGGCAGGGGCTGAGGGGCGACGTTGAGCTCGGAGTAGATGGCGCCGGAGCGGGCGTCGATCCGCTCCGCGCGTTCGTCGTCGACCTCCTCACCTGCCGCCGCACCTACGATCCGGGCCAGCTGGCGCCCGTCGGAGCCGATGAGCTCGGCGACGAGGGATCGATCGGCTGGGATGCCCTTTTCCTCGAACGTTTGCAGCCAGGCGTCGATGCGCGTGTGCACCGTGTCGACAAGGGTCCCGTCCAGGTCGAGGACAACCCCCTCAGGCTTGTGAAGGTGCGCAGTCATAGGGCACATGGGCCCGTTGATACCACGCGGCGGGGGAATGCACCGCCGCACGCATGGAGTCGAGCGGGATCCCCGGCTGAATCCAGGTCACCGAGGAGACCTGCCGGCTGTTGGCAGGGCGCTATCCGTTCCAGCGCCGCGAGGGGGTAGAGGTGAAGGGCAGGGGAATGATGTCACCTGGATGCTGGACCCGGCTCGCATGCAGGACGAGGATGTCCGGCGCGCCCGGTCTCGCGCGTTAGCTGGGTGATCCGCACCATCAGGAGCACCGATGGAGGCGATCCCCATTCGAGTCGCGCAGACGGTCGAGCCGGGCCTCGAGACCGATGACGACCGGAGTAAGGTAGGGTCATGTCGTTTGTCCGCACGGACGGTGAGATCAGCGCCGTGTACCGGCAGCTGGCGACGGTGCCGGACCTCGTCGGGCCAACCGCCTCGATGACCTTCCTCGCTCCCGGCTCCCTGACACGTCGCCAGTTCGGGATCTTCCGGCGGGACATGCAGCCGCACGCCGGCGGGCCCGATGCGCACGTCCATCGGACCTTCTCCGAATCGTTCTACATCCTTGAAGGACGCGTCCGGATGTACGACGGTCGCGCCTGGATCGAGGCCAAGTCCGGCGACTTCCTGTACGTGCCCAAGGGAGGGATTCACGCCTTCAAGGCCGATTCGGACGAGCCTGCCTCCATGCTCATCCTGTTCGCGCCCGGCAAGGCTCGCGAGCGTTATTTCAGGGAGACCGAGGAGATCCGCACTTCGGGTCGAAAGCTGACTGACCGGCAGTGGACGGAGCTCTACGCGCGGCACGACCAGTACATGGTCTAGCTGCGACTTGGGCCCACGCCCCGCAGGAATTTGCGGACTTCGGCAATGAATCGGTCCGGCGCCTCGACGTTGCTCATGTGGCCGACGCCCGGCATGACCACCAGGCTGGACTCCGGAATGGACGCGTGCAGGTCACGCGCCACGGTCAGCGGGGCGCGCACATCCCGGTCGCCGTACAGCAGCAACGTCGGCACGTCGATGCGCGGCAGCACATCCCGCAGATCGGCTTCGGCGAGCGCGCGCGCCATGGTCCGGAATCCGGCCGGATGGAGTTGCGACATGATCGATGCCAGGCTGTCGACCGTCTCGGGCGCCGCCGATTCCGACAGCATCGTGGGAATGAGCGTGCGGACGAACTCGTCCGGGGGCAGGTCCGCCATGGGCAAGGTCAGCTGCAGCCGTTGATCGGCAACGTCGCGCGAAAGTGAGCCGGTCCAGCCGGCGTAGGCCGAGGCCAGCACCAACGTCCGCGGGATGGCGGGATGCCGGCGGAACAGTTCGAGAGCGAGGGCGCCGCCAAACGACAGACCGATGAAGTGGGCAGGCCCGAGGTCCAGCACCTCGACGAATCCGGCGAGGCAATCGGCGTAGTCGGCCATGCGGAACGATTCGGGTGGGTCCGCCGACTTCCCACTACCAGGGCCGTCCCAGGCCACGACGGTGAAGTGGTCGGACAAGCCCTCGATCTCGCTGGCCCACTCCCGACTGTCGCCCACGAATCCGTGCAACAGGAGCAGCAGGGGGCCATCGCCCTCTCGCCGATACGCGATGCGCAGCCCGTCAATCTTGAGCTGTTCCATGCTTGATCAGCGCACGAGGATCTTCCAGAAGGAATCCTTCTTGGTGATCTGGCCGTCGCGGAAGGTCCACAGATCGCAGCCTCGGACCTCGATCCGCTCGCCGTCGGTTGTCGTGCCCCGCAAGGTCCACTCCGACGCGCCGCGGTTCCCGACGACGAAGTGCTCGTCGTCGCCGTAGTGCAGCTCGGGCAGACCGGCGAATCGGGCTGCAAGCCCTTCACGTACCCGTTCCTTGCCCTCGAACCTGGTCCCCCAGGGATCCGGGCCGCGGGGCGACTCGAAGACCGCGTCATCGGTGAAGTAGGTCATGACCGCATCGAGGTCGCGCGTGTTGAAGACTGCGGTGAACTCCCTGAGCAGGTCGGCGCTGGGATCACGACTCATCTGCAGCGGCCTCCTTCGCGCTTGGCGTCACCTCGGCGGCGACCTTCAGCACAACGTTTCCCGTCTTCTGCTCAGTCTCGACGTACCGGGTTGCCTCGACCACGTCCTCGAGCGGGTAGGTGCGATCGATGACCGCGCGGTATTTGCCTGCCTCGATGAGCCCCTTGAAGAGGAGTAGGTCGTCCTTCCTGTACCGGGCGATCCCCATCTTCAGCTTCTTGTCAGTCAATCGCGTGGCCAACAGAAGCAGGGGTACGTGCCACAGGAAGCCCAGGTCCGTTTCGATGAAGGTTCCGCCGGCCTTCAGCGATCGCCTGGACCGCCTGAACGAGTGCTTGCCCACGCTGTCGAAGATGACGTCGTATCGCTTGCCGTTCCTGGTGAAGTCATCCTTGGTGTAGTCGATGACCTCATCGGCTCCGAGCGATCGCACGAGCTCGATGTTCTTGGTGGTGCACACGGCGGTGACTCTTGCACCAAAGGCTCTGGCCAGCTGCACGGCTGCGGTCCCTACGGACCCCGAGGCCCCGTAGACGAGGACGCTCCTCCCGGCTAGGGATCCGCCTTTCTCAAGGCAGACCAACGCGAGGCTCGCCCCATCAAAGACCGCCGCGGCCTCTTCGAAGCTCATCGCCGCTGGCTTGTGCGCCAACGGAGCGCTCTCCGCGATGCAGAGGTACTCGGCGTGCGCGCCGGAGCCGTTGCCGCCGAAGACCTGGTCGCCGACCCTGAACTCGGTGACGGCACGGCCGACCGCCTCGACCTCGCCGGCGAACTCCATGCCGAGGATCTTGTTCTTCGGCCGAAGCGGGCCTGTGAAGAAGCGGCTGATGAATACGTCGGCGCTGCGGAGGCCGGCGTCGGTCCGATTGACGGTCGTGGCGTGCACCTTGACGAGAACCTCGTCGTCCTTGGGCACCGGCCGCTCGACCTCCTCGAGTCGGAGGACCTCCGGAGGCCCGTATCGGTCGTGGACGACCGCCCTCATCGGTTCACGTCCTCTGCGTACCGTCCTCGAACGTGGAGACTGCCCGTGGATTCTGGTGGATGGCCGTCTGCCGCAGGAAATCGCTGCCGGTGTTCACGAAGGAGTGCCAGGCATCGGGCAGGACGATGACCATGTCGCCGGCCTGGGCGTCGATGTTGGTGCCCTCGACCTCGTACCTGCCCTGGCCGTCATGAAGGACGAAGATCTCGGCATGCGGATGCCGATGTCGCCTGGGGCCGCTGCCCGGGGCGACCTGGGCGTGCATGACCGAGGTGACGAGGCCGTAATCGGAGCCTGAGAGAAGGCGCAGCTCGCCACCTTCGTGCGTCACCTTCTCGCCGAGCAGTTCAAGCTCGAGGTGGGGCACATGCCGGGCTCGGATGGGATCGGTCAAGGTCACTCCAGCTTGCCTCACGGATATTATGCTTCGCGTCCCAGCGGTCCAGACAGAGGCGCGCCCCTAGACTGAACGACCGATGGAGCAGTTCGAGGCGGTGATCGTCGGCGGCGGACAGGCTGGGCTCGCGGTGAGTCACCAGCTCAGGCAGCTTGGCGTGGAGCACGTCGTGCTGGAGCGGGGGCGCATCGGGCAGACGTGGCGCGATCGATGGGACAGCTTCTGCCTCGTCTCGCCGAACTGGTGCATCCAGCTCCCGGGTCGACCGTACGCCGGCGACGATCCCGACGGGTACCTGCCACGCGACGAGATCGTCTCCCACCTGGAGGGATACCGAGGGGCGTTCGCGCTTCCCGTCCGGGAAGGCGTGGCCGCCTTCTCGGTTGAGCTGGGCGCCGGTGGATTTCGCCTTCGAACCACGACGGGAGATCTCCAGGCTCGATCGCTCGTGCTTGCCACCGGTGCCTACCAGCGTCCCTACCGGCCGCCGGCGGCCGAGACCTTGCCGACCGATCTGCTGCAGATCGACGTGGACGACTACCGCAATGAGGCCTCACTCCCGCCCGGGCGCATCCTGGTGATCGGCGGTGGCCAGTCGGGGTGCCAGATCGCCGAGGAGCTGCACGACGCGGGCCGCGACGGGTTGACGGCCGCGACATCTTCCACTGGTTCGTCGACACCGGCTTCATGGCGCACACGGTTGATTCGCTGCCGACTCCCGCGGCGCGGCTGGCCGCGAACCCCCTGGCCACCGGCCATGGCGGTGGCCACGACCTCGACCTGCGAATTCTCCGCGGCAAGGGCGTCACCCTGGTCGGCCACTTCCTGGGCACGTCGAACCACGAGGCGCGCTTCGCCGCCGACCTTGGGGAGAGCATCGCCTGGGGAGACGAGCGCCACGGACAGATCATGGATGGCATCCGGAAGGCGGCGGCCGATCTTGGCTATCCCGACCCGGAGATCGACGAGCCGGAGCCGTTCGACCCGGAGTCACCCGAGCGCGTGTCGCTTGAGGGCTTCGGCGCCGCCATCTTCGCCGGGGGATTCCGTCCCGCCTATCAGTCGTGGCTGCCGTGGCCGGAGGCGTTCGACGAGATGGGATTCCCGATCCAGCAGGACGGGGCGAGCACTGTCGTCAACGGCCTGTACTTCGTTGGCGTCCACTGGATGCGACAGCGCCAGTCGGCGCTGCTGCTCGGCGTGGGCGAGGACGCGGCGATCGTCGCGCGAGCAATCAGCGAGAGAGGTTAGGCAATGGAGTGAGTAGATGGCCTTTGACATGAGCCTGGTCCAGCGCGGGGCCCGCCTGCGCCAGACGCCGTTCTACGAGGCCGAGCAGGCCTACGGCCCACGCGGCTACACCGTCTACAACCATATGCTCTTCCCGATCAACTTCGACGACTTCGAGGCCGAGTACTGGCACCTGCTGCGCCACGTCACGCTGTGGGACGTGGCCGTCGAGCGACAGCTCGAGGTGCAGGGCCGCGATGGCTTCCGCTTTGCCCAGCTACTGACCCCGCGCGACCTGTCGAAGTGCAAGGTGGGCCAGGGCAAGTACGTCCTTATCACGGCGCCCGACGGGGGGATCGTCAACGACCCGGTCATGCTGCGGCTGGGGGAGAACCACTTCTGGTTCGCGCTCGCCAGCTCGGACGCGCTGCTGTACGCGATCGGCCTTGCCGCCGATCTTGGGTGGGACGTCCAGCTCTCCGAGCCCGATGTCTCTCCGCTCCAGATCCAGGGCCCGCGCTCCCGAGAGGTCGTCCAGGCGCTCTTCGGCGACGAGATCCGCTCGCTGAAGTACTACTGGTTCCGCGAGCTGGAGCTCGATGGAATCCCCCTGATCGTGACGCGCACCGGGTGGACCGCCGAAGTGGGGTACGAGGTCTACCTGCGTGACGGCAGTCACGGGACTGCGCTCTGGGAACGGATCATGGAGGCGGGCCGCCCGTTCCAGATCAAGCCCACCGGGCCGGTCGACATCCGGCGGGTGGAGGGCGGCATCCTCAACTGGGGTGCCGACATGACGATCGAGAACAACGCCTTCGAGGTGGGCCTCGAGCGGCTCTGCAACCTGGACGGCCCATTCGAGTTCCAGGGCAAGTCAGCCCTGCGCCGGATCCGCGACGAGGGTGTCAGCCGCCGCCTGGTGGGCGTCGAGATCGGCGGGGAGAAGCTGGACATGAACTTCACGAAATGGCCGGTCCATGCCAACGGTGGGCATGTTGGATCAGTGACGACGGCCCTCTGGTCACCGCGGCTGGAGAAGAACATCGGGTACGCCTGGCTGCCGGTCGAGCTGGCGGGGGTCGGTTCCTCGGTCACGGTGGACTGCCCGAATGGCAATCGCGAGGCGACGGTCGTCGCCATGCCGTTCATCGACCCGATGAAGGAGATCCCCAAGGCCTGACGCGTCTATGCCGCGAAGAATGCGGCGAGGACGGGGGCCAGCACGGGCGGCTTCACGATGTGGGTCTGCCCCGCGAGCGTTTCATGTTGCGCGTGCGGGAGCAGCTCGACGAGCGCCTTGACCCCGTTTCGCATCGAGGCCGGGCTCTTGCCGACCAAGGACGTGACGATCCTGATCCTCACCGGCCAGGACCTGTCGGCCGCCGACCGCGAGCGGTTGAACGGGAAGGTGGCCGAGGTCGTGCGCAAGGGGGTCGATCCTCGTCCCGCCTTCGCGCAATGGCTGCGGCGCGCATCAGCCGCCGCGCGGAGGCGAAGCCTCGGAGCGCTGACGCCCTAGGAACCGGGGAGACTGGCCAGGAGCGCCTCGAGCCGGGCGTAGGTTTCGGTGGCGCCGCGCTCTGCGCCGGAGGTCACGATGTTGTCGCGCTGCTCGGTGGTGTCGAAGAGCGAGGTGACGGTCAGCCGCGTGCGCTCGCCGAGATCCTCGAAGGTGATCGTCTCGACGTGAGTCGAGCCCATTCCCTCGATCTCGAAGGTCTGCACGATCCTCTCCGGTGGGGTGACTTGGCGGTACGTGCCCCTGAAAGCTGCGTCGTACCCGTTCGGGTAATGGGCCACGAATCGCCAGCTGCCGCCGGTCCGCACGTCCATCTCCTCGACAACAGTCTCCGCGCCCCACCACTGCGGGATGAGGGCCGGCTCGGTGTATGCGGCGAAGACCCGGTCTCGCGGGGCGTTGAAGACCCGCTCGATGCGGAGCTCGCGATCCGACGGCAGGGTGAGCGTCACGGGCTGCGCCTGCGGCTGTGCGCTGGTCATGAGGTCGTTCCTTTCTTGCGTTCGACGAGTTCACCGAATCGGTCGAGGCGCTGGCCCAGCGCGCGCCGATAGGTCTCGATCCAGGTCTGCAGGTCATCGAGCCGGCGCGGACCGATGGTGCAGCGCCGGCTGCGCCCCACCTTCTCGGTCGTCACCAGCCCCGCGCCCTCGAGGATCCGCACGTGCTTCTTCATCCCGGTGAGCGAGATGCCGAACGGCTCGGCCAGGCCGGAGATCGTGGCGCTCTCGCGCCCGAGGCGCTCAAGGACCGCGCGGCGGGTGGGGTCGGCGAGCGCGGCGATGGTCTGGTCGAGGTGCGGATACTGAACCATGAAGTTCAGTATTGCACGGCCACCTGGCGGCGCGCAAGCCTAGAATCGGGTCACACACCTCAGAGGTTCCATCATGTCCAAGATCGCCCCTTGCCTTTGGTTCGACGGACAAGCAGAGGAGGCCGCTCAGTTCTACACGTCGATCCTGCCCGACAGCCGGATCGAGAAGGTTCAGCGCGCGCCCGCCGACAACCCGAGCACCGATGAGGGGGCGGTGCTGACCGTCGACTTCACGCTCGCCGGTCAGCAGTTCATCGGCCTCAACGGTGGGCCCGAATTTGCCTTTAACGAGGCCATCTCGTTCAGCATCGATTGTGCCGACCAGGCCGAGGTCGACCGGCTGTGGGACGCGCTGGTCGAGGGTGGCGGCGAACACAGCGTCTGCGGCTGGCTGAAGGACCGCTACGGCGTGTCGTGGCAGGTCATCCCGCGCCAGCTCCCGGAGCTCCTCGGTGGCCCCGATCGCGGGGGAGCGGCGCGCGCCATGAAGGCCATGCTGGAGATGACCAAGATCGACGTCGCCAAGCTGCGCGAGGCGTACGAGGGCGTCCCAGTCGAGGCCTGACCGATGCCGCGAGCGCTGATCTTCGACCTGGACGGAACGCTGATCGACACCGTCTACGCGCACGTCTTCGCCTGGCAGCGGGCGCTGGCGGAGGCGGGACTGCCGATCGAGGGCTGGCGCATCCATCGGCGCATCGGGATGAGCGGCGGCCTGTTCACGCGCGCCGTGGCCCGCGAGCTGGGCCGTCCCCTGAGCGACGCGGAGGTCGAAGAGATCCAGCGCCGCCACGGCGAGCTCTTCCGCGAGCTCGTCCCGGAGCGCCGTCCGCTGCCCGGCGCGGTGGACCTGCTGGCGCACCTGCGCGAGGTCGGCGTGCCGTTCGGGATCGCGACCTCGGGACGCCGCCCGGAGATCGACGCGTCGCTCGAGATTCTCGGCGTAGGGGCCGATGTGGTCGTGGTGGAGCGCGGCGACGTCCTGCGCGCCAAGCCGGAGCCTGACCTGTTCCTGGCCTGCCAGGAGCGCATGGGGGTCGAGATCCGCGACGTGACGGTCGTCGGTGACGCGGTCTGGGACTTGCTCGCCGCCCGCCGCGCCGGGATGCTGTCGGTGGGGCTGTTGACCGGTGGCTACGGCGAGGACGAGCTGGGGCGCGCGGGTGCGTTCCGCGTCTACCGCGATCCGGCGGAGCTGAACGCCTCGCTCGACGAGCTGGGGATCGTCCCATAGGCGAGCTGGAGGTCACGCTTCGTCCGTGGGGGCCTGGTGACCGCGCGCTCGTCGACCGAGTGATGGGCGATCCGCGCATGACCGAGCACCTCGGCGGCCCGGAGTCGCCGGAGAAGCTCGCTGAGCGCCAGGCACGCTACGAGCGCATCCATGAAACTGGCACGGGCGGGATGTTCGTGATCTGCGCCGGTACCGAGGATGGGGGGGTGGGGTCGGTCGGCTATTGGGAGCACGCCTGGCGCGGCGACACGGTATGGGAGATCGGCTGGAGCGTGGTCCCCGAGTGGCAGCGGCGCGGGATCGCGACCCGCGCGGTGGGCCTCCTGCTGGAGCGGATTGCCGACGCCGGACTGGATCGGGCGATCCTGGCCTACCCGGCGGTCGACAACGGGGCCTCCAACGCCGTCTGCCGCAAGGCTGGCATGACGCTCATCGGCGAGGCCGTGGTCGAGTTCCCTCCCGGCAATCCGTTCCGGGCCAACGAGTGGGCGCTTCAGCCAGCGTCCACCAGCAGCTGATTGACCGCAGCTCCCAGGTGGGCGGTGGCTTCCTCCAGGGTCTCGGGGGGATGCATGCTGAAGGCAAGCCGGAGCGCACCTGGCACCGCCCCATCGTCCAGGAAGAAGCGATGGCCGGGCAGGAACGCCATCCCGCGGGCCGCCGCGACGGGCAGCAGCCTGTCGGCCGTGACTCCCGCCGGCAGCTCGACCCAGACGAAGTAGCCACCCCCCGGGCGTGACCACGCGGCAGTATCGGGAAGGTGGGCGCTGAGGCCGGCCAGCAGCCGATCCCGCTGCGCCCGATATGCGGAGCGGAAGCGCTCGACCTGCCGAACGTAGTCGCCGCTGGCGGCGTATTCGGCGAGCACGGTGGCTGCGAAATGGTTCATCCCGCCTCCCGAATCGAGCAGGCCGCCGGTCGCCATGCGGGTTGCGATCTCGGCGGAGGCGGTCACGTAGCCGAGGCGCAGGCCCGGGGCCACCGACTTCGCAAAGCTGCCGATGCGCACCACCGATCCGGCGCCGTCCAGCGCCCAGAGCGACGGCGGTGACGGGCCGTCGTAGGAGAGCTCGCGATAGGTGTCGTCCTCGGCGATGAGGAGGCCCTCCTGTGCGGCGAAGGCCACGAGCGCGTTCCGTCGCTCGAGCGAGACCTTGCGGCCTGTCGGGTTATGGAAGGTCGGGATCGTGTACAGGAGTCGCGGGTGCTCGCCGGCGCGGCGCAGGCGCGCGACTACCTCGGCCAGCTCATCGAGCACAACGCCGTCGGCGTCGGAGGGCACGGCCTGGAGCCGAACCGGGTGATCGGCCAGGATGCTGATCGCCAGGTGGTAGGTCGGGACGTCGAGCAGCACGGTGTCGCCGGCAGACAGCAGCAGTGTGGCCACCAGGTCGAGCCCCTGGGAGGCACCGCTGGTGATCACCACCTCGGCCGGGCTGGGGGCACGCGCATCGGTCTCGGCCAGGCGGTCGCAGATGAAGTCGATCAACGGCGGGGAGCCCGCCGTGGCGCCGTACTCGAGGATATCCGACCCGTGGCGATCCATCGCGCGTCGTGTCGCGGCCGCGAGCTCCTGAACCGGCAGCAGCGTTGGGTCAGGATGTCCCCAGGCGAGGTCGATGACGCCCGGCGTCGCCTCGTACTGGGTCAGAGAAACGCTGCGGCGTTCCATCACCTCGGCGCGGGTCCAACGTGGAGGCTCACCACCTCGGTGAGCTCCTGCTTCCCCTTGAGCTCGAGCCGCTTTTGCTCCAGACCGGTCTCCAGACCTGCGGCTGCGGCAGCCTCGGTGGTCACCAGCACCTCGCCGGCACGTGCGGCCGTGGCCAGGCGCGCGGTGATGTTCACGTTGTCGCCCAGGACGGTCAGCTCCGTGCGCGGGCCTTCGCCGACCGAGCCAAACCCAGGCCGGGCCAGTGTGGACACCGGCGCCGATCGGCACCCATGGACCGTCCGCGTACTCGTGACCGGTGGCTTTCAATAGCGCCATGGCCGCCTCGACGGCCCGGGCCGCGTGCCGCTCGCCGGTCAGCAGGGGATAGAACATGGCGACCAGCTCATCGCCGGCGAACTTGTCGACGCTGCCGTCGTGATCGAAGACGACCTTCGATGCCGTGGAATAGAAGCGGTTCATCAGGTCGCGAAACTGCGCTGAGGTCATCCTCTCGGCCAGGGCCGTGGAGCCACTTACGTCCGCGAATAGGAGGCTGACCTCGATCTCGGCGCCGCCGTGATGCTTGGCCACGAAGGAGAAGCAGGAGTCGCACATATTCGGGCTCTGCCGGGATGGCCGCTTGCCGAGGACCCGCATCAGCGGGGCGCCGAAGCCGGCGAACGGAGCCGCGCAGATCGAGCAGCGCGGCTCGTGCGGGATCCGCTTGAATACGCGCCGGGCCTGTCGCTCAAATGGTGAACCGTGGGTAAGGTAGTCGCGCCAGAACTCGCTGTCCATCCGATCCGGCGGCGGCGTGCTCGCACTCATTGCGGGCAAGATTGACCATCGATGATGACCAGGTCAACCGCGCTCGTCGCGAGTACCATGCCCGCCGACGTGGATACGACCCATACTCCCCTCCAGGCCGACCTGGTCGCCATGCTCCATGCCCTGCGGGACGCGGAGCAGGATCTCTTCGCTATGGTCCCGCCTGGTGCGCGCGAGACCGCGGGCACGTTCGGCGACTGGTCGCCGAAGGACGTGCTGGCCCACCTTGGTGCATGGCGTGCCATCGAGGCGCGGCGGCTGGAGGCGCGGGCGGTGGGCGATGGGACCCTCCCGACCGACGACCCGGCACTGGATGAGCCGATCGACGAGTCGAATGCCAGGCTCCAAGAGCGCCATCGAGATCTGAGCTGGGAGGCGGTCGCCGCCGAGGCGGGTGTGAGCTTCGACGCCCTCATCGCGGCCGTCGAGCGCAGCTCAACCGACGTGCTGTGCGAGTGCGACGACGGTTCGGTCGCCGGGATCGGCGCGAACGGAGTCAACCACGCCGTCGGCCACTTGCCGGAGATCGCGGACCTGGTCGGCGGCCGCGCCCAGTTTGACGCGTTCGCCCGCGAGGTCGAGACGGTCCTTCGCGCCGGCCACGTCCCGCCGCACGACTCCGGCGTGATCCTCTACAACATCGCCTGCGCCCGCGCGCTCTCCGGCGAGCTGGATGACGCACGCCGCCTGCTGACAGCGGCCTTCGCCCGTCGTCACGACCTGGCTGACCTGGCCAGGGACGATCCGGACCTGGCCGCCCTCAGCGGCGAGCTGCCCACCATCGGCAGCCGCGGCGAGCCAACCTCCTAGCGCGCCACCTTCTCGGTCACATCCACCTCGTCGTAGATGTGGAGCTGGTTGGTGAAGATCCAGTTGCGATCCGGCAGGAGCGGCAAGTCGAGGCCGAAGTACGCGTGGAAGATGGCGCGGAACTGGTTCACCGGCGTGATGGACTCGTAGAGTCCGGCCTCCTGCGGGGTCTTCCCCGGCAGGTAGAAGGCGCTCAGGATCCCGAACTTCTCCTCGAGCTCGTCCGGCGTGGCGGTGGTCCAGTCGAACGCCCCCTCGTTGCGTGCGTAGCGAATGGGGAATGGCCCCTCGTCAGCCTGGATGATCACGATCGGCCGGTCCTCGGCCGGAACAGATAGGAGCGAGTCGAGCCACTCCAGCACCTTTGCGTTAACAAACCGCATCTGGTCGACGTAGTTCACTTCACGCGGGCGTTCCTTCTCCTCCTCGGCCGACACGAAGCTGCCATCGGCGTGAAAGACGAATGGATCGTGCGGCAGCGCGAAATGGGCGTGCACGAATTTCGGACCACCGAGCGAGGAGGCGCGGTTCAGCGAATCCCACTGGTAGCGGGACTGGTTCCATCGGTTCCGGCGCCAATCGAATGGTGACTCCGGCCCGAGGTCCTGGAGAGCGCTGAGCATCGTCCAGCCGGTGAGCACATCGAGGAATTCCGAGGAAAGCTCGTCGTACACGTAGTTGATCTCAGCTGACGGGTGCTGCTTGGTCGGGCCCCAGTACGTGCCCAGGTGGATGAACCGGTACCCGGCACTGCCCAGGTAGTGCTGCACCTGGAAGGGCCTCTTCAGGTCCCTGTAGAGCGGTCCCCAGTCACGATCGTCCTTTGCCCGTTCGCGTAGCTCCGCGAAATCCAGGTACTCCAGGTTGCGCGACGAGTCGAGGCTGAGGGCCGTCTTGAGGTAGTTCGCTGTGGCGTGCTCAGCGATGTAGAAGCCACGCGCCCGCAGCTCATCCAGGAACGGCGAGTTGTCGTAGTCGAAGAACTTGTCGATGACGTTGCCGGACCCGTATCGGTCCAGGATGACCCAGTAGACGTCCGGAAGGCGCTCGCCCGGAGCCGGCGCGGGGCTCATGGTCAGGCCAGGACCTGTCACGGCGGCGGCTGAGCGCACATTCATGAAGAAGGCGCCGATGAGCACGAGGTTGAAGCCGAGCACAACGACGCCGATGGCATTCAACGGCAGGGTCAAGTGTTGCACCCATTCGCCGAGGCGCCAGACGAACGAGACCCCGATGACGGCCAGCAGGACCCACGCGCCCACGAGGACCCACGGTCCGAGAAGCATCTCCTGGAGCCATTGCCACGCCATGCCGTAGGTGAAGAAGAGAGCCACGCACAGCGTTCCGATCAGGGCGGCCGCCGCCCAGCTGCGGGTCAAGGCGCGAAAGGCGAGAACCACCAGCAAGGTGATGCCCAGCGACAGGCCGAGCGGCAGCAGGATCTCGAACGGTGAGATCGCCTCCTGCACGTTCTGCGCATAGAGATAGACGACCGGAAAAGCGGCCGCCAGATACGGGTACAGGGGAAGCGTCGCGATGCGACGCGGCCAGGTGGGGAAGCTCACGTACGGTCAGCGTAACAGGGGCCGGGGCTCAATCAGATCGGCAGCGCAAAGACCTCGAGACCCTCCACCCAGGTGGCGAGCACCTTCGCCTCGCCGATGGGACCCGCGCCGAAATCGCGCAGGTTCCGGTCGAGGAGCGCAAGGTCGGCGAGCTTGCCGACCTCGAGCGAGCCGGTCTCGGCATCCAGGTGGTTGACGTACGCCGAGCCGATGGTGAAGGCGGCCAACGCCTGGTCCAGGCTGAGGCGCTCATCGGGGAGGAACGGACTTCCGTCACGCGCGCCGAAGTCGACCCGCGTCATGGCCACTTCGATCTCTTGCATCGGGTTGGCGCTCGTGACGGGCCAGTCGCTGCCTGCCGCCAGGCGCGCGCCGTGCTTCATGAGGTTTGCGAAGGGGTATTGCCAGGTCGTGCGCTCGGGTCCCAGGAACGGGATCGTGCGCTGGTCCATGGTTGGCTCGTGGCAGGCCCAGATGGGCTGCATGTTGGCGGTCGCGCCCAGGGCCGCAAAACGGGGAAGGTCAGTCGGGTGAATGAGCTGGATGTGCGCGATGTGATGCCGCTGATCCGACGGCCCGTTGGCCTGGCGCGCCGCTTCGATGGCGTCGAGTGCGCTGCGCACCGCCGCGTCGCCGATGGCGTGCAGATGCACCTGCAGCCCCGCGCGGTCCAGGGCGATCACGGCCTCGCGCAGGGCCTCCGGCGGAACGAGCGCCATGCCCCGGTTATCGGTCGCCTGGCCGCGTTCGTCCAGGTATGGGTCGAGCATCGCGGCGGTGAGCCCCTCGATCACGCCGTCGACCCAGATCTTCACGGTTGCGGCGCGAAGCCGGCCATTGCCAGCCGACACGGACTGCTCCACAAACCCCTCGACCTGCTCCAGGCCACGACGCGGATCCCAGAAGAGGGCCGCCACCACGCGTGCCTGGAGGCTGCCCGCCCCGGCCGCCGCGCGATACGCCTCCAGCTGTCGCGCACAGGCGCCGGAGTCATAGACCGATGCGTCCTGCCAGGCGGTGATCCCCAGGGCGTGGAGGCGTCGCTGAACCGACGCCAGCGCGGTCGCATGCTCCTCCGCGCTCAGCGGTGGCACCAGCTCCTCCACCAGTGATTCCGCCCCCTCGCGCAGTGTCCCGCTTGGCGAGCCGTCAGGATCCCTGACGATTGCCCCTCCCACGGGGTCCGGCGTCGCCACCGAGATCCCCGCCAGGTCGAGCGCCCGTGAGTTGACCCAGGCCGAGTGGCCGTCGCGGCTCCACAGGAATGCCGGACGGTCGGGGACAAGCGCATCCAGGTCTGTTCGTCGAGGCGCCGCATCGGGGAAGTCGGTGACGGACCAGCCTGCCCCGACGATCCACGCGCGTTCGGGGTGCCGCGCCGCATAAGCGCGGATGGCATCGTCGAACTGGTCCGCACTGAGCTCGCTGAGGTCGCACTGCATGACGGTCAGCTCGCCCTGAAGGGGGTGGATGTGAGCATCCTGGAAGCCGGGGAGGAGTGTCTCGCCGTCCAGGCGAATGACCCGCGTGGCGGCGCCGATGAGCTGCTCGACGTCGGCCCTCCCGCCCACCGCGCTGATCCGCCCGTCGGTGACGGCCAGCGCATCGGGCGCCCGACCTGCAACAGGCGTCATCGGCTCGACGGTCGCACCCAGCAGGACGAGGTCGGCGGCCGGCATATCCTCAGCGGCTCATCTCGACGATCAGCACCGAGCGCGAATCGTCCTCGTGCTCGACCAGGATCGAGATCCTGATGACCGAGGGATCAGCCTCCGTGGGCGGAGCCCCGATCGGGTCGGCCCCCTCCGGCGGCGCCTGGAGCGCCTGGTACTCGCGCAGGATCTCCAGGACCTGGCGGCCGGTCACTCCATGCAGGGGATCCCGATCCTTGAACACGAATCCCCACACGTTGGCGATGGCGCCGGTGAGGCCGATGGCGGTCAGCAGCACGCGCACGGCATCCGAGGCAAGGACGTCGCGAACGAAGCCAAAGACCTCGAACAGGATGTCGGCCGATCCCGGAGCCGCGTCCACGAAGGCGAGACCGCCCTCCTGCGGCGGTCGCACCCTGGCGCTCCCGTCCGTCTGGAGGTCGACGGCGGCGCGACGCACCTCGCGGTCCAGCTCGGCGATCCGCCAGCCGATCTGGGACGCGGAGACATACTCCGTGTGCCACGCGACGTGCACGCTGCGAACGCCACGTTCTCGGGCGATCTGATGGAAATCGGCCTGGGTCTGCTCCTCGGTCATCGGTGCAGAAACTCTAGCATCGGGCTCGGACAGCTCGGCCGTCCCGTACTCTTCAGGGTGATGGCGGACCGGTGATGTGCGCTCAGCGTAAATCTGGGGCAAGAGCCCAGCGTGTTGGACCCAGGTTGGCTCTTGCGTACGCCGGGCGTAAGCGCACGCGCCGCCAAGCCATTCGCGGGGAGCATAGAAACGCACCGATGACCGGCTTCCGGTGCCGTGTCATTCGTCGTCGGAATGAGGCGTCACGGGAAGGAAGCTTCCGGCGCGATTTCATGCGCGGAGCGAATATTTGTGCTGCGAGCGTCGCGTGGGTTGAGGCGCGCAGCTATCCGAAGATCGAGAGCGGGCAGTGGGCGGTCACGATCCAGTTCGGCGCGTCGACGATCTCGCTGATCTTCAGGTCGCAGCCCACGCTGCAGAGCAGGTAGGCGTCGATCGAATCGAGACCGTGCTCGCGGCCGAGGTAGTCGATCATGCGCCGCACCGCGTCCCGCGCCGCGGTCATCAGGTCGGGGCCCACGCCATCGGTGGCGTAGTACGCACCGGTGTTGGTCCCTCGTGCCAGCGGACCCGGGGTCAGGAACTCTGGGGCGGTGACATGCAGGTCCTTGCGCACCGACAGGCGCACGCGCGCCCGCATCGGAGTCTCGATGGCCGTGCCGCACACCTCGCCGTCGCCCTGGGCCGCATGCCCGTCGCCCAGCGAGAAGCGGCCGCCGGGCGCAAAGACGGGGAGGTAGAGCTTCGTCCCCGCCGTCAGGTGACGGGTGTCCATGTTGCCGCCGAACACGTCCGGTGGGATCGTCGAATGGGCTCCATCCGTCGGCGGCGCGACCCCCAGCTCCCCGCAGAATGGGGCGAGCGGGATGTGCACGCCGGGCAGGAACTCCGCCATCCCCTCGGCCAGGCGGGTGATGCGCAGGGCGGGCTCGGTGAAGTCTTCCGCCAGCAGCCCGAAGCCGGGGATGTTCGCCGTCCAGCCCCAGTCCGCGGGCACGAACTCGAGCAGCTCGATCTCCAGCGTATCGCCCGGCTCGGCGCCCTCGACGGCGATCGGTCCATTGACCTGGTCGACCCGGGAGAAGTCGAGATTGGCGAGGTCGGCGACGGTCGAATCCCTGGTGATCTGGCCGCCGGACGCATCCAGGGCGTCGATCTCCACGACATCGCCACTGGCGACGGTCGCGATCGGCTCGATCGAGCGGTCCCAGGCCAGGTGGAACTGGTCACGACGGATGTGCACGGACGGCTGGGGTATGTCCATCGCCGCGATGTTAATCCCGAACCGCGCGATCCAGGCGGTAGGATCAGGCCGAACCACGGGGACTGGCGCACAGGAGCCACCCATGTACACCGTCGATGACGAGACCTTCGTGCAGGCGAGGGCGATCCTCTCCGCGCTGGCCCGGGAGGTGGAGGCCCAGCAGGCGTCGGGGTCGAGGCAACCGGTCGATCTCCAGGACCTGGTCAGGCGGTCGACCACCGACGATCTCCCGCCGCATGGTGAGGCGGACTATCTCCACTCCATCGCCGACCGGCTCGAGCGGAGCTTCCCGATCAGCGATCTGTTCCCGCGCAGACGCCGTGCCCGCAGCTCGTAGCCGAGGTCCCGGTTGCGCACATGGAAGCTGACGAGGCGGAGCGCATCTTCGACGAGTTCGCCGAGGCGTATCGAGACTGGTGGGGCCCGATCATCGCTCCGGCAGCGCTCCAGGTCCTCGACGACGTCGAGGTGCCGCGGGGAGACCCCTCACCCTTCGATCTGCTGGACCTCGGCACCGGGACGGGCGTCCTCGCGGTGGCTGCCCTCGAGCGCTGGCCGGGCGTTCGGGTCGTCGGCATCGATCCGTCGGGTCACATGCTCGAGCTGGCGGTCGAGGCCGCCAGGCGGCGCTCGCCAATGCTCGCGCCCCGCCTCAGAACGGTCGTCGCGAGCGCCGACCGGATGCCCCTGGCGGACGGCAGCGTCGACGTCACAACCTCGTCCTTCGTGATCCAGCTCGTACCGAATCGAGCGCAAGCGCTGCGCGAGGTGCTCCGTGTCCTGCGCCCGGGCGGCAGGTTCGCGTGCCTGACCTGGCGGGAGGACGACCTCCGATTCGTCCCGGACGAGGCCTTCTCCGATGCGCTCGACGAGCTGCAGATCATCCCGCCACCCGACGATCGAGATGTCCACCCTTACACGTCCGCCTCGGCCTCGGCCGCGGAGTTCCGCCGCGCAGGGTTCCGCGAGGTGCACGCCCGGGATGTCTGGCTGGAGCATCGGTTCACCCCCGAGAGCTACCTGGACCTGCTCGAACACTGGATTGATCGGGAGGTCTTTGCGGGCCTGGATGGCGCGTCACGGGGTCAGCTGCGGGCGGTCGCGCTGCGGATGATGGGCGAGCTGCGGCCGGATGCCTTCGTCTGGCGACGGCCGCTGGTGCGGGTAGTGGGCCGGCGACCGTCCAGCGGAGGGCCGATTCGGTAGCGCGGACTATCATCCTGCTGTGGGCGACAGGGTGAGCGACAAGCAGGCGAGATCGCGGGATCTTGAGGGGGAGGCGGAGGCCTGGCAGCGACTCCATGCGCTGATGTACCGGATCACGCCGGAGATGGCGGAGGTGCCGGGCTACTTCCGTGAGGGCTGGACCGCCAAGGACGCGGTGGCGCACCTCGGGACCTGGATGGCAGAGGGCGCGCAGATGCTGCGCCGGATCGCGGCCGGCACGTACCGTGAGGGTGAGCTGGACGTGGACGCCGAGAACGAGCGGTTCCTTGCCGCCATGCGCGACATCCCGCTCGACGTGGTCCACCTCCAGGCCGCCTCGGCCCGGGCCGAGCTGCGCCGTGCTTGGTCGGAGCTGCCCGAGATCACTCCCGCGGCGGAGTTCTGGCTGCGAAAGGCCGGACCTGACCACCTGGCCGAGCACCTGCCGCGCCTCGAAGCGTGGGTCGACGAGCTGGAGGCGCAGGGCTAGCCACCCTAGCTCCGGGGGCGGTGCCTCGCCGCACAGGCCCCAAGGTCCGGGGGGGCCCAAGGTCCGGGGGGGTCAGGGATTGCCCTCATCCGAGCCCTGCCGTTACGGTCGGAACACCACACCCGAGCACCCGTACGCAGGAGTCTCCGTATGCACAACATTCGCCGATTCATGGTCGCCATCGTCATCCCGGCCATCATCGTCACGATCTTCGCGGTGAGCTCGGTGGCCGCCGGTGGCAACGCAGGCAAGGTGGCGATCTGCCATTGGGCAAATCACAAGTTCGTGAAGATCACCGTCTCGTTGAACGCCATGCCGGCGCACGAGCGCCATGGCGACGTAGTGGCCGACGAATACGGCGACTGCCCCAGCGTCGAGTTGTCCGCGGGGAAGAAGCCCAAGAAGGACTGATGGTCTCGAAGCCCTGACCGATGGCGCCCGGTGACGGGCGCCATCGCCATCTCTGCCCACCTGCGTCCCATCCACAGGAGCCCGATGAACGGAGCAACGCTGGCTGCCGCCCAGGCCGCGGCCACACCTGCAGATCCCTACGTCTCGATCGTCATGCCGTGTCTCAACGAGGAGCAGACCGTCGCGGTCTGCGTCCGCAAGGCGATCAGCTGGCTGGAGCGCGCCGGCCTGTCGGGCGAGGTGATCGTGGTCGACAACGGCTCCAGCGACCGCAGTGTGGAGCTCGCCGAGGAGGCGGGCGCGCGCGTGGTGCACGAGCGCCGTCGCGGGTACGGCCAGACCTACCTGCGCGGCTTCACCGAGGCGCGCGGCGAGTTCATCGTGATGGGCGACTCGGACGACACCTACGACTTCAGCGATCTATCGGCGCTGATCGAACCGCTCAAGCATGGGGCCGATATGGTCGTCGGCAACCGCTTCTCCGGCGGGATCTCACGCGGCGCCATGCCCTGGGCGCACCGATACATCGGCAGCCCGATCATCAACTTCGTCATCCGGCTCTTCTTCGGGACTCGGATCGGCGACAGCCAGAGCGGTCTGCGCGCCTTCCGGCGCAGCGTACCGGAGCGTCTGCAGCTGCGCTCGGGCGGGATGGAGCTCGCCTCCGAGATGATCGTCAGCGCGGCGCGTGCCGGGATGACCATCACCGAGGTCCCGGCTCCCTACGCCGTGCGCCAGGGCGAGAGCAAGCTGAACACGGTCCGCGATGGCTGGCGCCACATCCGCTACCTGCTCCTGGCGGCGCCCGACTTCCTGTTCACGCTGCCGGGCCTGGCCATGATCGGACTGGGAGCGGTCACGTCCGTCCTCTCGTTCGTGGCGCCCGCCGGCGTGGAGATCGGCTCGATCAGCTGGCAGCCGGTCTTTGCCGGGACGATCCTGCTGGCGATCGGCGTCAATTCGGTCCTGGTGGGGGTCGTTGCCAAGCTGTACGGCGCGACCCACGGGCTGCGAACGGAGGACCGCTGGGTCCATCTCTACCGCCGCTGGTTTCACCTGGAGTGGATCCTCGCGCTGGCGGCGCTGCTCTTCTTCAGCGGCCTGCTGATCGACGGGCTGCTCTTCGTCGTGTGGGCGTCGAGCTCGCACCTTGCGATGGGCGGGCAGCTGGCGGCGCTGGCCCAGACGCTCCTGATCGTCGGGGCTGAGCTGGGCATGGCGGGCTTCCTGATCGTCACCATCGAGTCGCCATGAGCCGATCGGGCCTGCGCATCGGCCTCGTGTATGACGCGCTCTACCCGTACGTCACCGGCGGCGCCGAGAAGCGGTACCGCGAGCTCGCTTCGCGCCTGGCGGAGCGGCACGAGGTGCATTACCTGACCTGGCAGTTCTGGGATGGGCCGAGACAGGTGGTCGAGGACGGGATCACGCTGCATGGCGTGGGCCGTGCCCCGTCCCTGTACGGAGCCGACGGCAAGCGCACCGTGCGCGAGGCGGCCGCCTTCAGCGCCCGACTGCTCCCGGTCCTGCTGCGCCAGCGACTGGACGTGGTCGATTGCTCGGCGACTCCGTACCTGCCCCTGTACGCGGCCTGGCTGGCGACCCGTACCACGCGCACCCCGCTGATCGCCACCTGGCACGAGTTCTGGGGCGATCACTGGCTCGACTACCTGCCGCACCGCCCGGTCGTGGCGCGCGTCGCTCGCGCCATCGAGGCGGGATCACGCCGGCTCGGCGACGTGCGTGTCCCCGTCTCCCCGTTCACGGCGCAGCGCATGGGCCTGCCCGACGTCGACGGCCGGGACACGATCGTGGGCAATGGCGTCGACCTCGCGGCGATCCGCAGAGCGCGCCGGGCCCCTGCCGGGACCGATCTTGTCTTCGTAGGACGCCTGATCGACGAGAAGCGGGTCGACCTCCTGCTCGAGGCGATCCACAGCCTCGCCGGCGACCATCCCGACCTGCGCTGCACGGTGATCGGCGATGGGCCAGAGCGGGCCGCCCTCGAGGGGCGAGCGATCCGGCTCGGTCTGCAGCAGCGAGTCACGTTCACCGGTCGCGTCGATGGCTCACGCCTGTACGGCCTGATGAAGGCGGCTCGCATCCTGGTCATGCCGTCGGCGCGCGAGGGATTCGGCATCAGCGTGGCCGAGGCACAGGCCTGCGGCACCGTCCCCATCGTGGTGCGCAGCCCCATGAGCGCCGCTCCGGCCCTGGTGGAAGACGGCGTCGACGGGCTCCTATGCGATCCGACGCCGGCCTCGCTTGCCGGTGCCATAACGGCGCTCCTCTCCGACCCGACGCGCCTGGCGGCGATGTCGCGCCGTGCACGTCGCGTGGCGCAGCGCTATGACTGGGACCTGCTCGCCGATCGCATCGAACATGTCTACCTGCAGATCGCGCGCCGATCGGTGTCGCTGGCGGCCGCAACGTGAGGACGACGGCCTGGGAGCGACGGCCCGTGCGGGTCGCGTTGGCGATCCGATGGCCATCGATGGATCTGTGGCCCGTGCTGCTGCTCGGGTCGGTGCTGGTGGGCGTCGCCCTGGTGCTCGCCACCACCGAGATCGGCAGCGGCGACTACGGCCAATGGCTGATGACCGCGCGGCCGTACCTCGGTGAGGCCGTGCCCGAGTATCGTGCCGCGTCGGCGGTGCCGCCGGTGATGCCATTCCTGCTCGGCCTGACGGTGCGGGCCACGGGCGATCCGGTGCTCGGTGTCCACCTGTTCGCCGTGCTGCTCCTCGTCGCGTTGGGACTCAGCGCCTACGCGGCGGGCGCGACCTTCTTCGGGACAAGATGGGCAGGGCTGATGGCGCTGGTCGGCACGCTCCTGCTATCGGACCGCTTCATGGAGCTGTTCGCGTTCGGCGGACTGCTCCAGGCTGGAGCGATCGTGCTGCTGTGGCTGGGCTCCGCGGCACTGCTGCGAGCGGGGAGGCCGGGTCGCTGGGAGCGGGCATGGTGGTGGGCCGGCAGCCTGTGCATCGGCCTGGCGGCGGTGACGCACGTCGGGACCGCCACCATCATCGTTCCGGCTGGGCTCGTGATCGGCATGCTCATCGCGATGCGTGCTGCGCCTACCTCGCAGCAGCGACTCATCCGGCTCGCGCCGCTGGGGGTGGCACTCGTCATCGCCGGCGCCTACTGGCTCCTCTTCCTGCTGCCGGGGGGGACCGAATTCGCGCGAAACCCTGCGAGCCTCACCTACCGCGGCCCCTCCCGCCTGCTCGATGCGCTGACCGCGTACTGGCCTGGCGTTCTGATGGCCGGCCTGGGCCTCGTGGGAATGATCGTGGGGCTTGTCGCCGAGCTGCGGCGGCGTGCCATCGGACGTTGGACGGTCCTGGCGGCCTGGATGGCCGTGACCGGGCTGGTGGTCATGGCGGCCGTCCGAACCGGTGCGGCGACCGACTATCCGCGCTTCGCCACCCCGTTGCTGGCGCCATTGGTGATTGCGGCGGCAGGCGCCGCGGTGCTCGTGATCCACGAGGCGGGCGGCTGGCTCGCCACCGTGCTGCGGCGTGGGACGACGGCCGGCTGGTCGGTCTCGCTGGCGGTGGCGCTGGTCGTGGCGAGCGTGCCGCCGGCCGTGATCGCGTTCGGAACCCAGGCGAACGGCTATCGACTGGTCGATCCGGGCAGCCTCGTCCAGGCGGTCGCGTGGATCGACGGCAACGTGCCGAATGGGGCCACCGTGGTGGCGCCGGTGCGAGAAGGGAAATGGATCGAGGGTCTGAGCGGGCATCCGGCCCTCTTCAGCTCCGCGGTGCGCTACAGCTTCCGACCGGAGGAGTGGCGGCGGAGCCTGGCCGCCGATGCCGTGCTGCGCAGCGGCGGGGCACTGGCCAACGAGTTCTTCTTCGCCAGGTTCACTGATGGCGTCGCTGCCACCGGCGTGCCGCGCACCGTCGTCGTCGGTGTGAACCACGGCGGCGAGTACCTGGACCTGCTCAAGATCGCCGGCGAGGGGACGCGCCTGCTGGAGGCCGATGGGCTGACCACGCTGGCCACGCTACCGAACCTCGCGGGTGAGGGGCGGAGCGTGAGCGCTGACGCGGTCTCGGCCAGCGTGACCTCGAGCTGGACCGCCGAGCGACATGGCGTGCCGGTGACGTTCCACCAGATCGTCGCGGTGCGCAACGGCTCGTCGACCCTCGAGATCCGTGCCTCGGCCGCAACATCGACCCCGACCGGGTTCGAGCTCGAGCTGACCCCGGGGCAGCTGGCGCTCACTGGACTCGGGATGATCGACCGGGCTGCGGAGCTCACCTTCGCCGTTGCCGGGTCGAGCGCGCCGCGCGTCCGGGTGGTGGTGTCGGGCCTGTCGGCAACGCTCGAGCCACTGCCCGATGGCGGGCTTCGCGTTCGCTCGGCGGGTGGACCGATCCGGCTCCTGATCACCGACCTCTCCGGCGCGGACTCGCCGACGATCGGCGCCCAGTTTCTGGACCCGGCGCAGCTCATCTCCGCCTACGGAGTGGGTGCCGTCCTGCTGGTCAGGGATCCGGCCTTCGAGGATCGGCGCATCCGCCTCGAGGCGCTCGGCTTCCACGTCGTGCAGACCTTTGGGCCGTACATCGTCATGGCGCCGTCGTGATGTCGCCAGAGCCGATCCTGGTGGTGGGTGCTTACGGCTACCGCAACGCCGGCGACGAGGCAATCCTGGCCGGGCTGCTGCGGACCCTGGCCGGGCGACGGGTCACTGTCGTGTCGCGCTCCCCGGCAGAGACCGCTGCGCTGCATGGCGTCTGCGCCATCGGCCTGTCAGGGTCCGTCGGAGCGCTGCGCCGGCACCGCAGTGTGCTGATCGGCGGGGGAGGGCTGTTCGGGCGCGACATGGGCCGCATCGGGCGGCTGCTGCCGCTCTACGGGCTGCTCGCCGCGGCGCTGGGCCGAACCGTTCGGATCGAGGGGGTCGGGATCGACCCGGATCTGACCGGGATCCATCGGCTTCTCGTCAGGCGCCTGCTGCAGGCAGCCGCGCAGGTCAGCGTCCGCGACGGGGTCTCAGCGGCGGTCGTGCGTGAGTGGGGATTCGACGTCGTCGCCTCAGACGACCTGTCGGCCCACATGCCGGCTGCACCGGCGGCCATCGGGCGCGGGCTCCTGCGGACGGCCGGCGTCGGCGAGGGGCGCAAGGTCGTCGGCCTGTGCCTGACGGCGGTGAACGACGCGATCACCGATCGCGTGAGCGCCGCCGTGCTGGCCGCCATGCGACGCCACCCCGAGATGGAGTTCTGCTTCATCCCGATGAGCCAGCACCCGTACCTGGAGGGCCACAACGACCTCGTCCTGGCCCGCCGGCTGCAGGCGAGCTGGCCAGGGCTGAGGATCGTGGAGGGGGCGCACCACCCGTCCGCACTCCTGTCGCTCTTCGGCTCGCTCGACGCGGTGGTCGGCATGCGCTACCACAGCCTCCTCTTCGCGGAGCGGGCCGGCGTCCCGCTCGTGCCGCTCTCGTATGCCGCCAAGAGTGACGCGTGGCTTGCCGAGCGCCGCCTGCGCGCCGTGCCCGCGACCGTGGCAGGACTCTCGCGAGCCCTGGCCCGCATCCTGCCGGCTCGGAGCCGAGCGTCGTGAACGCCGAACGACCGCACCTCACCCGCCGGCGAGCTTGGAACGCCGCGCGCTGGGCGCTCGGCATCGGCGTCGTGGCGCTGATGGTCGTGGGACTCGATGCTGCAGAGGTCATGGCACGCATCACCGCGGCCAATGGCCTCCTGGTCGTGGTGGCGGTCCTGGGGCTGACCGCGGTGCACGTCCTGGGCGCGACCACCTGGGCGATCCTGTGCCGGCAGCTCGCCGGGCTGCGACTCGGGTGGGCATCCGCGCTCCGCGTCTATTACGCCGGACAGGCGCTGGGAGGCGTCACCCCAGCCAACCTCGGCGGAGACGCGTACCGGGTCGTGGCGGTGCGCAACGCCGGCTCGGGCTGGGGCGCTGCAGTGGCGCCGGTGCTCGTCCAGCGCGCGACCAGCTACCTGGCCGTCGCCCTGCTGGCGCTGCCGGCGATCGGACTGCTGGCCTTCGGCTCCCACCTGTCAAGCGCGATCCTCCCCGCGGCCACCCTGCTCTGCGGGTTGGCCGGCGGGGTCGGGATCGTCATGCTCGCCGCCCCATCGGGCCTGACCAGGCTCCTATCCCGCCTCTCCCGGACCGCGGAGGACGCCGATGGAGCGGCGATGGGCACCTGGGCGCGCCCCCCGGTCCGGAGCATGGTCACCGGTACGGGGCTGGGATTGGCATTCCACGGGGTCAGCGTCCTGCTTACGGCGGTGCTCATCGCAGCGGTCGACCCCTCGGCGGTCGGGGCCCCGGTCGTGGCGGCGATCGTGGTCGCCCGACTGAGCCTTGCCGTCCCCATCCTGCCGAGCGGGCTGGGAGCCAACGAGGCGATCCTGGCCCTGCTCTTCACCGGCCTTGGCCTCGCCCCGCAGACCGCCCTTGCCGGCCTCCTCCTGGGGCGGGTGGCGCTGGTGCTCACCACGCTCATTGGCGCGAGCATCCTGTTCTTCGGTCGTCCGCAGATCCCGGGGTCGTCCGAGCATCGGGTGGCGCGTGGCGCCGGGGTGGTCACCCCGCGCTAGCCACTCGGCCGCTGCTTGCGCAACGACGCAACTCCTGAGACAGTTGCACCGGCAACTAGGCGTTCGTCCACCGAGGATCTCAGGCATGCGTTCCAGCCACTTCGCCGCACGAACGTGCGCCCTGCTGGTCGGTGTCATGGCCATGGGGTGCTCGACAGCACCGTCGCCGAGCGCGAGCACGCCCTCCTCCGCGCGCGACTCCACCTCGCCGCTGGCGTCCGCCAGCGCCGACTCCTCGCCATCGTCCTCAGGTGAGCTGGCCTTCGAGGTCGAGACGTTCCCCGTACCGGCAGGCACCCATCCCCACGACGTGGCGCCCGCGGCGGATGGTGGGGTGTGGTACTCGGCACAGCACACAGGACGCCTGGGATGGCTCGACCCGGAGACCGGTGAGATCCGCGAGGTCGCGCTGGGGGCGGGCTCGGCCCCCCATGGCGTCATCGTCGGTCCGGATGACGCGCCGTGGATCACCGACAGCGGCCTGAACGCCATCCTGCGCGTGGATCCCGAGACCGAGGAGGTGACGACGTTTCCCCTTCCGTCCCAGGCATCGGGCGCGAACCTCAACACAGCGGCCTTCGATCGCCACGGCATGCTCTGGTTTACCGGCCAGGCTGGCTGGTACGGGCGCGTCGACCCCGCCTCGGGCACGGTGGATGTTCTGGGAGGCTCCACGTGGCGTCGGCCCGTACGGGATCACCGCCACGCCAGCCGGCGAGATCTACTTCGCGTCGTTGGCCGGCTCGTACCTTGGGGAGGTTGCCATCGAGGACGGGTCCGTCACGGTCCTCGAGCCGCCGACCGCCCCAGCCGGCGTCCGTCGCGCGTGGTCGGACTCATCTGGCCGGATCTGGGTCGCCGAGTGGGACGCCGGCCAAGTCGGCGTCTACGACCCCTCTGACGGCTCGTGGCAGGAGTGGCCACTCCCCGGGGAGTCGCCGCAGGCCTATGCCGTGTACGTGGACGAGCTCGACGCCGTCTGGCTGACCGACTTCACCGCCGATGCCATCGTCCGTTTCGACCCGGTGACCGCCACCTTCCGCTCCTTCCCGCCGCAGAGCTCTCCTTCGGCCGTGCGCCAGCTCCTTGGCCGAGCAGGTGAGGTCTGGGGCGCTGAATCCGCGGCCGACCGGCTGGTCGTGGTGAGGTATGCCTTCGCCGGCGAATGACGAGACGACGGCGCCGCTTCGGTACCAGGCGTGACTTGCGCCGAGACGCAAGCCCTGCGATAGTTGCGTCAGCAACTGCTTCCCATGAGGATCGAGACAATGTCCATGCGCGCTTTCGCCGTCGACGAGTTCGGAGCCCCCGGCTCCATCCATGAGCTGTCGATCCCTGACTCAGGCCCGGGCGAGATCCTCGTGGCTGTTCACGCTGCCGGCGTGAATGTCATGGATCCCCTCTACGTCGCGGGCGTGGTGAAGGACTACATGGAGCACCGCTTTCCGCTGGTGCCCGGGATCGACTTCGCGGGAGTGGTGGAGGGCGTAGGCGCTGCCGTCGAACGCTTTGCCACAGGAGACGATGTCTACGGCATCAACTCGAAGCCGTGGATCGGCGCCGGCACCTTCGCCGAATCCCTCGTGGTCGGGGCCGATGGCGCGGCCCCAAAGCCGGAATCGATCGATTACGCCCAGGCGGCCTCGGTCCCGCACGTGGGGCTCACCGCCCTGGCGGCCATCGAGGAGGCCGATCTGCAGCCCGGCCAGACGATCGTGGTGGTTGGTGCCACCGGCGGGGTTGGCAGCTTCGTCACCCAGCTGGCCTCCGCGCGGGGAGCGACCGTCGTCGCCCTGACGACCGCCGCGGGAGCGACACAGGCCCGCGAATACGGCGCGGCCGAGACGATCGACTACCAGGCCGCTGACGTCGCCGCGGTCCTCCGCGATCGGTACCCCGACGGGATTGACACGATCATTTCCACCTACGGCGACGTGGAGGTCGTGGCCGGCATCGCCGCCTCCCTGCGCAAGGGCGGGCTGGTCGTCTCCCCGGCGATGCGTGCTGACATCGCCAAGGCGGCCCTGGAGCCGCTCGGCGTCGCCTTCAAGAGCGCGAACCGGCTGCCTCCGGAGCGACTGCCGGAGCTGACGGCCCTGATCGACGGTGGCCAGCTCCGCGTGCCGCCGATCACCGCATTCCCGCTCGAGGCCACCCCGGATGCGTTGCAGGCGATGGCGGCCGGGCACGTGCGCGGCAAGCTGGTGATCACGATCCGTTGACCTTGGCGTAGTAGTCTTCGCCTCCGCCGGCCTGGCGGCGGTCCCCTAGAGAGGTATTCATGCGCCTGCTGCGCCAGCTGTCACGCCGCAAGCTGCGAACCACGCTCACGATCATGGGCATCACGATCGGGATCTGGGCGCTCGTCGTCTTCAGCTCCATGGCGAACAAGATCAACTCACTGGTCGCCGGCGGCAGCGAGTACTTCGCCGGCAAGATCCTGGTGACAGATGCCTCCAACCTGGCGGTCGGCGCCGGCTTCACGCCGATGCGGGCCGACGTCACGGACCAGATTCGCGACCTGGACGGCGTGGCGGCAGCAGCCGGAGAGGTCCAGCTCATCTTCGACCCCGAAGCCAACGCGTTCGGGGGTGCCCAGACGATCGTCGGACTCGTCGCCGGCTCCGATGAGGGCCACGAGACGTACGAGCTCCGTGCGGCACAGGGCGAGCTGTTGTCAGCGGCGGACGAGGATTCCCTGGTGGTCGTGCTCGGCAGCGACATGGCTCGCCAGCAGTCGGCCGGAGTCGGCGACATGATCGACATGCGCGGTGAGCAGTTCGAGGTGGTCGGCATCCTCGAGCCGACCCTGACCGCGCCGGACAGCTCGGTCTTCGTCCCGCTGAGCGCCGCCCAGCTTCTCTTCCACAAGACCCTGCCGGTGGCGGTGCAGGACGCGATCCCGGCCGACCTGCTGATCAGCCAGGTCGTCGTCTATCCCGAGCCGGGGACCGATCCAGCCGCGCTCGCGACGCTCATCAAGGAACGGGTCGACAACGTCAGGACGTTGACCGGCGCCGAGTTCGACGAGCAGGTCGGATCGGCCACGGCGATCTTCAACGCGATCATCATCGGGGTCGCGGTCATCAGCCTGGTGGTCGGCGGCCTGTCGGTCATCAACACCATGGCCATGTCGGTCGCGGAGCGCACACGAGAGATCGGGATCAAGCGTGCGATCGGCGGCTCGCGGCGGCGGATCATTCGCGAGCTGGTGACCGAGGCGGCCTTTATCGGGTTCATCGGCGGCCTCATCGGCCTGGTGCTGGGTGCCATCGTGGTGGTCCTTGCCAACGAGGCCGGCCGCTCGTCGGGCACGATCCTGTTCGACCTCACGCCGGGCACGGCGATATTCGCCGTGGCCTTTTCGACCATCCTCGGGATGCTGGCGGGCGTCATCCCCGCCTGGAGCGCGGCGCGCCTCGACCCGGTCGAAGCGCTGCGCTACGAATGATGGAGGCGGCGACGTCGCTCCTTGAGGGGCGTAACCTGCGCAAGACATATCGGCTCAGCCGCCGCAACCAGGTCAAGGCCCTGCGCGGGGTGGAGATCCGGATCGAGCCCGGCGAGATGGTCGCGCTGATGGGTCCCTCCGGCTCGGGCAAGAGCACCCTCATGCACATCCTGGGCCTGCTCCATTCGCCCGATGATGAGGACGGGCCGCGGGCGGAGCTGAGCATCGCCGGGGTCGACGTGACCTCGATGTCGGAGCGCACCCGCACGCGCATGCGGGCGGACACGATGGGCTTCGTCTTCCAGTCCTACAACATGGTGCCGACGCTGACCGCGGCGGAAAACGTGGCCCTGGCAGGCGAATATGCCGGAACCGGTCGTCGCGAGGCCATGGCCGCGGCGACTGAGGCCCTCGGCTGGGTGGGGCTGGCAGAGCGTGCGGGCCATCGGCCGATGGAGCTCTCCGGCGGCGAGCAGCAGCGCGTCGCGATCGCGCGCTCGCTGGTGAACAAGCCGAAGCTCCTGCTCGCCGACGAGCCGACCGGCAACCTGGACAGCGGTCACAGCCAGGAGGTGCTCGCATTGCTGCGGCGGTTCAACAAGGAGCGGGGCCAGACCCTGCTGCTCGTCACCCATGACGCCGAGGTCGGCGCCTTCTGCGACCGCATCATCCACATGCGCGACGGGCTGATCCAGGGGAACGCGTAGGGAAGGATCGGCCGCGTATCCTGCCGCCATGGAGCTGACTGCGCCGATCATCGCGGAGCTCGGCGGCCTGCTGCTCGCGGCTGCCGGCGCCGGTTGGCTCGCACGTCGCGCGGGGCTCCCGGCGGTGATCGGCTACCTGGTGGTGGGAGTGGCCGTCTCGCCCTTCACACCGGGCTACATCGCACATCGCGAGCAGCTGCGGGTGCTGGCCGATATCGGCGTCATCCTGCTCCTCTTCGAGGTCGGCATCGAGATCGACGTGATGCGCCTGCGGCGAGAACAACGCGGCCTGTTCGTGGCTGCGCCATTGCAGACGCTGCTCACGACAGCCATCGGAGCTGGGGCGGCCTTCGCAGCGGGACTGACGCTGGTGGGGGCGCTGCTGATCGGCCTCTGCCTGGCACTCTCGTCCAGCGTGGTGATCGTCAACATCACCAAGAGCAGTCGCCGCCGGACGGACCGGGCCACCGAGCACGGGCTCATCGGCTGGAGCGTGCTGCAGGACCTGACCGGCGTGCTGGTGGCGGCAGGCGTGATCGCGGCCATGGGCGCCTCCTCTCGTTCTCCGCTGGTGGCGCTGGCCGGCATTGGCGCATTCGTTGCGGTCGCGGTAGCCACCGCCTGGATCCTGCCCCGGGTGCTGCATCTGCTGGCGTCGGATCACGACCTGTTTCTGATCGTGTCGGTGGCCAGCGGACTGACCATCGCCGGAATCGGCGCGGTGGCGTTTGGGGTGCCGATGGCGCTTGCCGCGTTCGTCGCGGGGCTGACCATCACCCAGAGCCACGCCGCCGACGAGGCTCGGCGCCGTCTCCTTCCCTTCAGGGACCTGTTCGCGGTCCTCTTCTTCGTCTCCGTCGGATCACTCATCGATCCCGACGAGCTCGGGCGCGGTCTCGGCTGGCTTGCGCTTCTGCTCGGCGTGCTCGTGGTCGGCAAGGTCCTGGTTGCCTACCTCCTTGCGAGGCTCACGCGACTGACGGCGCGGCCGCTGCAGCTGGCGGTAGGGCTCAGCCAGGTTGGGGAGTTCAGCTTCGTGCTGGCTTCAGTCGGCCTCGCGGCGGGGGTGATCGAACGGCCCTTGTACGCGGCCATGCTGAGCGCCGTGGCGATCACGATCGCGGTCTCCACGATTGCGGTGCGCTATGTCGGGGCGCGCACGAGTGTGGCGGCGACCAGCAGCTAGTCGGCGCGGTAGCCGAGGCCCTTTCCTCCCACGCTCAGGGTCAGGGTCAGGCGGTCTCCGTCGATGCTGACTACAAAGCCGTTGGAGAGGACATCCAGGACATGCGTGTCCTGGGCCTCGAGCGGCGCAGCGCATCCGATCGTGTCATAGGGGTCCAGCGTGACCTGAACCTGCCCCTCGGATAGCGTGTACCTCCCGGTGACGTCCCGACAGCCCGTCGAGGCGGAGATCTTCCCGTCGCCGCTCAGCAGGAGGGTTGCCTCGCCCACGGTCGAGGAGACGGAGTCGCCGCTGATCAGGGAATCCAGGATCCAGGTCGTGCCCGCGAGGTCCACGTCCGCCAGTTCCGCGACGCGAGCGAAGCGCACCTCCACCTGTGGGCCGCTCAAGACCAGGCTGTTTCCATCGCGAGCCGCGTCGGTGACCCGTGGCAGAGCAGCCAGGTAGGCCGCCTCGGAGGCCATCAAATTCTCCTGGCATGCCATCTCGGTCATCGACAGGGCGCTGATCACGATCGATCCGCCATTGATCTGGATCGTGCCGCCGTAGCTGTTGCAGGCGGCGCTGCCGCCGACCTGCGTTCCATCCACATTCAGGGTGAGCCGGCTGCCCGCCACGATCGGAATCGGCTGGCCCTGGTTCGTACCGGCTTGAAGCTGCCATTCCCCGTCGAGCGAGGCCGACGCCCCGCTCGTCAGGAGGGAACAGCCGGACAGCACCACCATCAGGATCAATGCTTTCATGCCGCAAGGACGCCGATGGAGCCGCTTCGGTTGCCCGCGGCCATGTCAGAAATCGCGACGGCCTTCGAAATGCTCGCCGGCCTCGGGTCGAACGAGCTGGTAGATCGCGATGCGATGTCCCCCAGTCGCACGGAAATGAGCAGACGGGTCCGTGTGGAATCTCGAACGTGGGCTCCTGGTGCCAGCCCCGCGCCGCGAGCTCTAGCTTGGCGTTCTCGAAGTTGTCGACTCGATAGACGAGCACCGGCTGGTCCCCCTCGAGATGGCCGGCCAGCAGGATTCTGGGCGGCGCCTCCGTGAGCTCGACCATTGCGACCCTGGTTCCCATCCCCTCGACCGCGAATACCAGCCGCCCGCCGAGGACATCGGTGAAGTACGCCATGTCCGTTGCCACGTCGCGGCTGGGCATGTAGACGAAGTCCAGGCTCTGGAACGTCATCCTGCGAAGCGTATCAGCGCCACCCACGGGGCTTAGACTGCCGACTCCAATATTGAGCCGTTGAGGAGACCCGATGCCCGAGCTGATCCCATGGTTTCTCTTCCTGCACGTGCTGGGCGCGATCATCGCCTTCGGGCCGAGCTTCTCGTTCTCGATCATCGGGGCGATGGGGGCCGCGGACCGGACGCATGGCAACTTCGCCACCCGCGTCTCGCACGCCATCTCGACCAAGCGAGTGGTCCCCGTCGCACTGACCCTGCCGGTGACCGGGATCGGCCTGATCTGGGCGGCCGGGATCGATCCCGTCAGCCGCGATACGCGCTGGCTGGCGCTCGGCATCGTGCTGTACGTGGTGCTGCTCACGTTCGCCCTGACCGTTCAGATCCCGATCACGCAGCGGATCATCGACATGACCTCCGGTCCCCCGCCAGAGACGCCGGCCGGCTCTGCGCCGAGCGGTCCGCCGCCGGCCCTGATGGCTCAGGTCCACAAGGTGCAGCGAGGCGGCCTCTTCCTGACCGCGATGGTGGCGGTGATCGTCTTCCTGATGGTGGTGAAGCCGAACCTCGGCTTCTGAAAAAACGAAGAGGCCCGGCGATCTCTCGCCGGGCCTCGTCTCGCTGGGCGGGTTAGCGCCGCGTGCTGAAGCAGTTGCTGCAGTAGACGGGCTTGGAGCCGGTCGGGCGGAACGGAACGCGCGCCTCGCCGCCGCATCCGTCACAAGTCGCGGTGAACATCTCGCGCTGACCGCCGCCGTAGCTGGAGCCTCCGCCGTAGCCGGAGCCTCCGCCGTAGCTGGATCCGCTGCTGTAGCCACCGCTCTCGCCGCGTGCTGCCTTGCGGGCTGCGCGGCATGACGGACAGCGGCGCGGCTCGCTGAATTCCTTCTCCGCGTAGAACTGCTGGTCAGTCGCGGCGAAGACGAATTCCTGGTTGCAATCGACGCAGCTCAGGATCTTGTCTGAATAGGTGGATGGGGTATACAAAGAGAAAACTCCTTCTCGTGCGGCCTCAGCGATCCTGTCTCGCCGTTAAAGCCGTGAGGAGGAGTGAACGTCGATGCCGCGGTCTTATGTGCCCCGCATTCGGGGCGATGTCCCCGTACCGTACCACATCTTGCCGCCTGGACGACAACGGGACCTTTGGCTACAGCCCGTCACCTGCCTTGGTGATGCGACGCCGGGTCTGAATGTCGACCTTCGACTCGCGTCCCTCGTGGGCAGGATGTTCGACCAGGGCGATCAGCCGGCTCGACATGAAGCGTCCGGTTCGGACCGGCGTCCCGCCGCGGGTCACCTCGCTGACCTCGACCACCCCTCGGCTGGTCGTCACCTCGATCCGACGCCCGGCGCGGGTCGCCTCGATCGCGAAGGTCTGAGTGCCCTGGCCGGTGTCCACCACCGCCTCGACTCGATCGCCCTTCATGGGTTCTCCTGTGCTGAGCACGGTCCGTCCGTTTGGATGCTACCCGGATATGCTGCCCGAAGCCATAATTCGTTCCTCGCATGGGAAGGTCATGACCGACCGATTCGTCTCGCGCGGCTTTGTGGGGCGTGCTCGGGATCCTGGCGACAGCGCTGGCCGCATTCCGCCTGGCCAGTACCTGACCGAGGGGTTTCCCGTCCTCTCCGCCGGGCCGACGCCCCAGGTGCCCCTCGACACGTGGGAGTTCACGCTCACCGGGCTGGTGAAGGCACCGGTCCGATGGAGCTGGCAGGAGTTCACCGCGCTCCCTTCGCGGGATTGGACGGTCGACATCAGCTGCGTAACCAAGTGGACGAAGCTGGACACGCCCTGGCATGGAGTCAGCGTCGACGACATCCTGGCCGCCGTCGAGATCGAGCCGCGAGCCCGGTTCGTCACGGCCCACTGCTATGGCGGCTACACCACCAACCTGCCGCTGACCGACCTGCTCAACAACCAGGCATTCGTCGCGTGGCAGTACGACGGGGCGCCGCTCGAGCCTGCACACGGCGGGCCGGCCCGCCTGGTGGTCCCGCACCTCTACTTCTGGAAGAGCGCGAAATGGGTCCACGGCCTGCAGCTGCGCGAGGACGATGAGCCGGGATTCTGGGAGTCGCTCGGCTACCACAACCGCGGCGATCCCTGGCGCGAAGAGCGCTATTCCGGCGACTGAGACGGCCAGGAGACCGATGCCTGAGCCCCTCGCCTGGCAGATCGCAACGGTCACCGCCATCCGCGCCGAAACGCCGGAGGTCAGCTCCTTCACGCTCAGGCTGCCGAACTGGCGGGTTCACCGCGCCGGGCAGCATTACGACGTTCGCCTCACCGCGTCCGATGGCTACCAGGCTCAGCGCTCGTACTCGATCGCCTCCCCTCCTTCCCGCACGGGCGAGGTAGATCTCACGATCGAGAAGATCGCCGACGGGGAGGTACCACCGTATTTCCATGACATCCTGACGGTGGGGGATCAGGTCGAGGTGCGCGGGCCGATCGGCGGCTATTTCGTCTGGGAGCCTGCCATCGGCGGACCGCTGGTCCTGGTCGCCGGCGGCTCTGGCATCGTCCCGCTGATGGCGATGCTGCGGGAGCGTGCATCGGCCGAGCCGAAGCCGGCGGCGGTCCTCCTCTATTCCTCGCGCACCTACGACGACGTCATCTACCGCGACGAGCTCGCCTCGCTGGACTCCGGCGACGCCGGGCTGCGGGTCATTCAGACCCTGACGCGCTCTCATCCCGCAGGCTGGGCCGGATATGACCGCCGCATCGATCGGCCCATGCTGACCGAGGCGATCGATGCCGCCGGTCCTGATCCGCTGGTCTACATCTGCGGCCCGACCCTGCTGGTCGAGGCAGCCGCCAATGGACTGGTGGAGCACGGCGTGCCGCCGGCGCAGGTGCGCACCGAGCGCTTCGGACCCACGAGCTGAAAGGAGACCGTCAGATGCAGGACACGCTGATGCTGGACGCGAACGCGATTGCGGGAGACCTGGCGGAACTGTTCGGCTTCGAGATGACGGCTGCGATCCACCGCTGCAACCATTGCGGCAATGTTGGCGCGATGGGCACGCTGCTGGCCTGGACGCAGGGCCCCGGCGTGACGCTGCGCTGCTGCATCTGCCGCGACGTGGTGGTGCGGATCGTTCGGACCCCGTCGCGCACGCTCATCGACGTGAGCGGCGCTGCCTACCTCGAGATCCGCGCCGTCTGACGCCGGTCAGCGCCCGCGTCGCCGCAGCACTACCACCAGGTAGATGGCGGCCAGGATCCCCGCCAGCGGGATCAACAGGGTGAACGGACTGATATCCATTTGCGCCATGAGGTTGTCACCAGGTCATCGCGGCGCAGCCTCGCAAGCAGGGGATAGATCGTTCCTTCACTCGTCACCAGGCCTCCGGCCTGGGCCAGCACGCGCACGATGTCGAACGCGTACGACTCGGCATCGCGCAGGACGGCGAGCACGCAGTACTCGGCAACGCCGCGCCGAAGCTCGGTGAAGGGTGGGAACGACCTCGCCGCGGCGCGAAGTTCTGCGCGAACTGCGGAACCGCGACCGTAGCGTCTGCCTAGAATCGGCCTGTCGATCTCCTTTCCACAGGGAGCCGAGCAATGAGCCACCACGACAAGCCGGCCGCCAAGAAGGCAGCGGCCAAGCCGGCCGCCAAGAAGGCAGCGGCCAAGCCGGCCGCCAAGAAGGCAGCGCCGAAGAAGAAGTAGGCGACGTTGCCGGATTGCCGCGGCGAAAAGCGACAGCGCCAAGGGGCTCGATGGTCCCTAATCCGCAAGTGCCGGCCGTGAAAACCGCTAGATCTGCCGCATGGCTCCGGGACGCTGTGCCGGTCAGTCGGCTCCGCCCACCGACACGCGGAAGGCATACGCCGCGTCACCCTGCGGCCCTTGGCCCTGGAGGGTCACATCCCAGACACCGGCCTTGGGCATGGTGATGAGAAGGTCGTTCTCCTCTCTCACCACCAGCTCCGCCGGGCTGTTGGCTGGGCCGTCCACCTCCGTGGCCGATGCGGTGAAGGACCAGCCCGTGAGGTTTATCCAGCTAAGGGCGACGTCACCCGGTGCGGGCAGGCTGACCGGCATCTCATCGAAGTCGGGCTCCGCCTCAACGCAGGTTTCCACTCCACGACCATCGAGCGGGCCCCAGCAGTAGGCAAAGGCTGGAATGTCGACGGCGATCTCGGAATCCACGAGGGGAGGAAAGATAGAGAGCGCCGGCGGACGCTCCGGATCAAGGAACGCCTCCGGGGGATCGTGGACCTCCCACGGCAACGAACACCCCGAGGTCGCGAGAAGGACGGCGACCGCAAGCGCCTTGCGCACGCCGTCCCGACGCAGGCATCCGCTGTTTGGTTCCGCCGGTGCGGCGCGACCGCTCATCCGCGGGCCCAGGGTCCGCGGGCTAGACCTGCTGCATCTGCTGGATCGGTCCGGCGAACCTAACACCGGTGGCGTGGATGGGGCAGTAACCAGCCGGGTTCCTGGCCAGGTATTGCTGGTGGTAGTCCTCGGCGAAGTAGAACTCCGGGGCATCCACGATCTCGGTGGTGATGGCACCGTAGCCGGCCTTCGAAAGCTCGGCCTGGTACATCGCCCGCGACGCGTTGGCGGCGTCCCGCTGGGCATCGGTGTGGGTGAAGATAGCTGACCGATACTGGGTCCCCATGTCGTTCCCCTGGCGGTAGCCCTGGGTCGGGTCATGGTGCTCCCAGAAGACCCGCAGCAGCTCTTCGACGCTGACCCGTTGCGGGTCGTAGACCACGCGCACGCTTTCGGCATGGCCGGTGCGTCCCGAGCAGACCTCGTTGTAGTTGGCGTTGGGCGTGAAGCCACCCTGGTAGCCGACGGCGGTGACGATGACGCCTGGCACCTGCCAGAAGTCCTTCTCGGCGCCCCAGAAGCAGCCAAGGGCGAAGTCGATGACCTGGGCACCATCGGGATACGGGCCCGTCAGCGGCTGTCCATTGACAAGGTGGCGCTCTGCGGTGGGGAGGGGCTCGGTGCGGCCGCGGTGCGCGTCGGCCGGATCGGGCATGCTGGACTTGTGACCGAAGCTGAACATGGAGCGAAGTCTACGTGAGGCGAGACAGGGTCGGGTGAAGGCTCGATGAAGGTTCGTTGTCAGATCGAGTGACGACCGGTTGCAAACGACTCGCCATGGCCTGGAACGACGATGTCCGCCTCTGCCAATATTCGGGCGCGGCTCGTCTCCAGCGCCCATTGGTCATCGGCCAGCGGATCGACCTCCGGCGTTCGGTCGGTCCGCCACCAGGCATGAGTGCAGGCCACGACGCCCGCATCGGTCTCAACCAACAGGGTCGCATCCTGGTTGGTGTGACCGGGCGTCAGGATCAGCCGCGCATGGTCGCTGACCTGGTATCCGTCTCCTTCATGGTCGAGCCACTGGTCGCCCCGATAGCGCGCCCAGAAGTCGACCACCTCGGCGTTTTCGAAAAGACCGATGTTGATGGTGTGATCGGGATGGTGGTGGGTGACGACCACGTGGGTGACGTCACCGGGCCTCATGCCCAGCCGGCGGAGAGGAGCAAGGATCAGCTCCGGATCCGCCACCATCCCCGGGTCCACCACGATCACCGCCGCACCGTCGAGCACGAGGCTGACGCTGCTCGCCACGCCGTCGTCCCGGACGTAGCCCGCGTGGAGAAGGTGATGCGCCGCGGCCACCTGGCGGTGGCCTAGAGGGCCCGCATCCGGTTGTTCTTGGGGTTGTGCTCGACCTCGGCGAGCCCCAACGCTTCGAGCAGGGGTGGCATGTACATCCCGAATCGGCCGCGCAGGCCCTTCTTCAGGCCGTACCAGCCCCCAACCGGGTTGTCCGGGGAGCGGCCCCACGATTCGACCGTTCCCTCGGCCGCCTCTTTCTGCTCGTCCGCACTGCCGAGCGGCATCCAGTCGCCGTGGGCTTTCAGCCTCGCGTGCAGATCCTCGATCGCGCGAAGGTCGTAGCGCAGCTGGGTGGACCCCACCTGGCACACGATCGCGGGCGGATCGAGCGTCTCGTCGCGATACATCTCGTACTCCGAGGTTCCGGTCGGAGTCCGCAGCTCCCAGGGGTCGGCCTTCGTGCCCGATCCCGTTGCTCGGCTCGCCGTCATCGAAACGTCTCCAGTGGTGTGGAGACACGATTCTACGCGCGGCGAGACCGGCACTGGACCGGGTTGGGGAAGGCCTGTGGAAAAGGACGAATCGGTCCAAGAAACTCGGGGATAAATGGGGTTGCCGCTCCCAGGCAGAGCGGGCTATTCTGCGGTCGTCCCGAAGGGGCAGCGATACCGGATCACGAGATTGCATCAAGCGTTCCGGTACCGGTGTGGCAGTCTCGCACTGCGGCGCCGGGCGCAGTTCCTTCGGGGCATTTCATTGCCCGCCTCCTTGAAGGATCCCGCCAGTGAGCGACCCACGGTGGGCTGTGGTTTACGAGCGGGACGTGGCGGTCGCCACCACCACCGAGGTCTAGCGGTCGCCGTGCTCGACGCTCATCGCCTCCACCTCATCGATCGTCGTGAGCACCGCGATCGGATCGAACCCCTCGGCGGCGAGTCCGTCCAGGGACGCCCGCATGAACGCGTGCTGGCGCTTGATCGACGCGGGCGGAAGCCGTCGATCGGTGCGCGCCGCATTCCGCTCCAGGCATGTGGCAAGCGGCAGGTTGAAGACGATCGCCGCAGCGGGGCGGCCGAGCCGCCTCGCCACCGCCAGCAGGCGCTCTCGGGCCCAGCTCTCGACGCTCGTCGCATCGACCACCGTGAGCTTGCGACGGGCGAGGCGCATGGCCAGCGCCGTATGGAGCAGCTCGAACGCCGCATTCGTCGCCGTCTGGTCGTTTGCATCGTCCGCGACCATGGCGCGCAGTGCATCGGACGAGAGCACCCGGGTGGGCATGAAGTGGCGTGTCGCGAAGGTGCTCTTTCCCGATCCGCTCGGGCCGACCAGGACGACCATGGCATCGCCGGGGATGCGAATGGTCACACGCCGTCGCTCCAACGCGAGAGGGGAGCCAGCAGCTCGGGTCCCTCATTCCGCACGTTGTTGACCGCCGGTGAGACGGCGTATGCATCCAGGGACTCTGCTGGCGCAGGGCGCAGCAGCGACCGAACCTCTATGGCCGACGTCGTCTCGTTCAGCCAGGCGTCCCAGGCCGTCGGGTCGAGGACGACCGGCATCCGGTCGTGGAGGCGAGCCACGAGCTCGTTCGGATCGGTGGTCAGGATCGAGCACGTATAGAGGCGAGCCGCCGTATCGGGGTCGCGCCAGCTCGACCAGAGCCCGGCGAGGGCGAGTGGTTCCCCATCGGATCGGCGCACCGCGAAGGGCTCCGATCGGACGACGCGGCCCGTACCTGGATCGCGACGGCGTCGCCATTCGTAGAAGGCATCGGCCGGGATGATGCAGCGGTGGTCCGCAAATGCCGAGCGGAAGGCCGGCGATGTCTCAGCCGTTTCCGCGCGGGCATTGATCAGGCCCGCGCCACCCCTGGCTGTCTTGGCGAAGAAGGGGACCAGGCCCCAGCGGAAGGCGTCGACGGTGCGCTCACCGTGGTGCTCGACGACCGCCGCCACCTCGTCGGTCGGGGCGACGTTGAATCGGTCGCCGGCAATGTCCGCGGCCGGCCGCGCGTGGAAGATGAGGGCCAGCTCCTCGGCCGAGCGCGGCTGCGCGAATCGACCGCACATCTTCCCGGGGAGGACGGGAGGCTCAGGCCTCCGAGGCCGCGCACTCCTGGCACATGGCCGCGTCGGGGATCGGTGGCTGCGGCGAGCCGGTGGCGCGTGGCAGGGTCCGGCCGCAGATCGTCTGCTCCGGATCGCGCTGCAGATGCACCTTCGAGAACTGCCGGTCTGGCAGGCGCCAGGTCACGTAGCGTCGTTCGTTCGTCGTGGTTGTCGTTGTCATCTCGATCCTTGGCGCAGGGGGACCGCGGGCGTCGCGGCGGGGACGCATATTGTGCCCGAGAACGGGCTCCGGCACAAGCGGGCCCAGGCGCGTGGAGGCGATGACGAGCCGTCGCCCGGCGCGGCATGATGGTGGCGTGACACGCATCGGCATCCTGACCGGCGGCGGCGACGTGCCGGGGCTCAATTCCATCATCAAGAGCGTCGTCTATCGAGGCTGGGAGATCGGCTGGGAGACGATCGGCATTCGGCGAGGATGGAAAGGCCTGACCCACCTGGGTCCTGCGGCCGCTTCGGATGGCGAGTTCGTGGTCGCGCTCAGTCGCGAGAGCACGCGGACCATCGACCGGAGCGGGGGCACCATCCTGCATACCTCACGCACCAACCCGGCCCGCATGAAGCAGGATCGCCTGCCCGAGCAGCTCGACCCCGGGCGCCTGGCCGGGCTCGAGGTGGCCGAGGGTCGTTATGACCTGACGCCAGTGGTGCTGGAGAACATCGAACGCCTGGGGCTCACCCACCTGGTCGCCATCGGCGGGGACGACACCCTGGGATACGCCGACCGGCTCGCGCGCGAGGGGGTTCCGCTGGTCGCCATTCCCAAGACGATGGACAACGACGTGCAGGGGACCGAGTATTGCGTCGGCTTCTCGACCGCCGTCACGCGGGCCAAAGAGCTCATCAACCGGCAGCGGACCACGCTGGGCAGCCACGAACGGATCGGCGTCTTTCGCATCTTCGGGCGCAACAGCGGCTACTCGGCCTGGTACGCCGCCTACGTGACGAGCACCCGCTGCGTCATCCCCGAGGCCCCTTTCGACCTGGACAAGCTCGCCAAGCTGCTGGCCGAGGATCGCGCCGCCAACCCGAGTCGCTATGCGCTGGTGATCGCATCTGAGGGAGCCTCTTGGGCCGGAGGGACGCTGGAGGAGTACGGAGAACCCGACGCCTACGGCCACCGTCGACCGGTCGATGTCGGCTCGATGCTGGCCGATGAACTGCACAGGCGCACCGGCGTGGAGGCCGTCCATTCCGACCTCACCTATGACCTGCGCAGCGGCGATCCCGATGCCCTCGACCAGATGGTGGCGACCACCTTCGCGAACGTGGCGGTCGACCTGCTTGCCGCTGGTGTGCACGGGCGAATGGTCGCGATTCGCGATGGCAAGTACTCGCACGCCGCCCTGCCGGACCCGGCCCTGGGTCCACGGCACGTGGCCGTGGCGACCATGTACAGCACCGAGCGGTTCCGGCCGATGTACGACCATCGGCTCGGGATGCCGCTCCTGCTGGGACCCTCGATCGGGGCGTAGGCCGCGTTGGCGCTGGCCGGTGGACTATCCCCTACCGCCCAGCCCGGTCCATACACGCCGCCACGAACGATGCCCACAGGCGCTCGAGGACCGGGGGTGACGACTCGGTCCTCTCCGGGTGGCACTGGACCCCAATCAGCCAGCGGTCAGGATCCGTTGACTCCACTCCCTCCACCAGTTCGCCCGCGTCCGCGTGCTCGGCAACGGCCGATATCCGCAGTCCAGGCGCCACGCGATCGGCAGTGATCGCCTGGTGGTGGTAGCTGTTGACCACCAGGTCGTTCGAGTCGCCGAGGATCGCTGCCAACCGCGACCCCCCGCTGAGCTCGAGCCGATGCCGCGTCACGTCCGGCGACGGGTACGGGCTGCTCTCGTGGTCGTCGAGGTGCTGGACCAGCGAGCCACCGGCGAAGACGTTGATCGCCTGGAGTCCGCGGCAGACCCCGAGGATCGGCACCCCGGCCTCCATAGCCGCATGGAACGCCTCGTCCTCCAGGGCATCGCGTCCCGGCTCGGCGGCCCTGGCCCCGGCGGGCGCCTCCCCGTAGCGAGCCGGGTCGATATCGGCGCCACCGGAGAGGAGCAGCCCGTCCATCGCGGCAAAGGCCGCCGCCCGTTCGGCCGCTGATGTCCGCTCGTCGAGCGGCACCGGAGCTGCACCCGCCCTTTCCAGTGCCTCGACGTATCGGCGGTTCTTGAGCTCAGCCACCGAGGGATCGGGGGAGCTGGCGGGATTGGCGAGGGTCGTGACGATGCGAGGCCGATCCATGCGGTCATCCTACCTGCCCGCCGGGTGACCCTTGACGCCCGCGAGGCTGGCGCGCATAGTACGCGCGACGATATAGCGGGTAGCGCTATATCGGTTCACGACCGATGGGAGGCGCATCTTGGGAACTGACCGATCCACCAGCGACCTGGGCCGATTTGCCGAGCCGGCGCTCCTCATCCTGCTGAGCCTTGCCGACGCTCCGAAGCACGGCTACGCGATCATGACCGACGTCAACGTCTTCGCGGCGAGCCCGATCGGCCCCGGCACGCTGTACGCCGCCCTCGCGCGACTGGAGCGGCGCGGGCTGATCGAGCCGATGGGGCCCGAGGACCGCCGGCGGCCCTATCGACTGACGGGCGCCGGCTCGGAGGCGCTGAGCAGCCACCTGGCCGAGATGCGGCGGCTGGTCCAGGTCGGCCGCGCTCGCCTGGGCGCAGCGAACGGCTGACGATGCCCGCTCCCGCCCGGGCGGTCGGCCTCGTCCTGCGCGCATACCCGCGCCGCTGGCGCGAACGCTACGGCGCGGAGATGGCAGCGCTGCTCGCCGAGCGCGAGCCCGGCTGGCGAGACCTGCTCGACCTAGCGCGCGGTGGCCTTGACGCGCGGCTGCACCGGCTGGTCAGGCCACCGACTCAGTTGGTCGCGGCCATGCCGCGCAGGGAGGTCGTCATGGCAGTGCCCGTTCCCCGACCGTATGGCGTGGTCGAAAAGCAGCCGATCGGCGAGCTCAGCCGGCGCGCGTTCATGGGTCGCATGCTGGGGGTGGGGGCGGGCATCCTGGCGCTGGAATTCATCGGCGGAAGCATCGCCTTCCTCTGGCCGCAGATCCGCTCCGGGCTGGGGGCGAAGTTCCCGGTCGGAACGCTGGCCGACATCCTGGCCGAACAGCCCTCATTCGCCAATGGCTGGCCGTACCCGGTGGGGACCGCCCGGTCCTTCCTGATCAACGTGCCTGCCGCGAAGGAACTGGCCCTCGGACACGAGGCCTTGATCCCGGACCCGAGTGCCGATCAGCTGCTGGCCCTGTATCGGAAGTGCCCGCACCTTGGCTGCCAGGTGCCGGGGCTGTGCGACGAGCTCAAGCGATTCACCTGCCGCTGCCATGGCAGCACCTACAACATCATCGGCGAGAAGCTCAAGGAGGGGCCGGCACAGCGCGGCATGGATCGCTTCGCGGTGCAGATCAACGCGAAAGGGGTCGTCGTCATCGACACCTCGCAGTACACGTTGGGGACCCTCGACCGGCAGGACGTCAACTCCCTCACCTTCGTCGACGCGGCGCCCTACGAACGCAAATGCCAGTAAGCCGATGACCGCCAGGCGCGGCTGGATGGCGGCACTGGTCCTGCTGGCGGCATGCGCGTCGCCAACGTCGAGCCCGCTTCCCTCGCGCCCACCCGTCCCGGAAGGCTGGATCCGCTTCACGACGGCACAGCGCGACCTGGCGGTGACGGTTCCGGGGGAGTTCAGGCTGGACGACAACCAGAGCGGCATCGTGTCGGGGTTTCACGACCCAGCCGCAAACCCGTCGTCCGTGGGTGTCGCGGCCATCGGGCCGACCGTCGTGTCACAGCCGACGCCTCCGTTCACGGAATCGAGCCTGGCGGTGTGGCTGTTGTCGATCATCTCGAGCCGGCGGCCGGAGTCGTACGAGAGCTCATCGGTCCTCCTGCCGATCGGTCCTGCCGTGGAGGTCCGGCTCACGTTCGACAGTGGGACGCCCGACGAGGTAGCCGTGGTGGCGTATGCCATCCCCAGCCGCGGAGGCGTGGCCTATCTGATGGCCAACTGCCAGGCGGAACCGCTGAGCGAATGCGACGAGTTCCTGCGCCTCGTGCCGCAGCTCTACGAGCTGAACTTGCCGGCCGATTAGATGACGTTGAGCTCCCGGTAGGGCTGGTTGGCGGCGATCCGCTCGTAGCCGAGCGGCCTCACGTCGATCGTCTCGTAATCGCCGGTGGCGATCCACTCGGACAGCGCTCGTCCGGCCGCGGGGGCCTGCTGCAGGCCGTGCCCGGAGAAGCCGTTCGCGAACAGGAAGTTGGGCAGGTCAGGGTGCGGACCGATCACGGCGTTGTGATCGAGCGTGTTCACCTCGTAGTGGCCGGCCCAGGCGTCGAGCAGGCGGATCGCCTCGAAGGCCGGAACACGGTGGGCGATCGCCGGCCAGATCACCTGCTCGAACCAGGACCGATCCACCTCCAGGTCAAGGGTGTCGGGATCCGGCTGCTCGCCGTGCGGGGAGGAGCCGGCGATGTAATTCGGCCCCTCCGGCCGGAAATAGACCCCGGAGGTGTCAATCGTCAGCGGGCTCTCCACCCGCGTGCGGCAGTCGAAGTGGAAGACCATTCGCTTGCGCGGACTGACCGGCAGCTGGAGGCCGGCCATGGCGGCAACGCCGCCCGCTCGCGGCCCGGCGGCATTGACGACCCAGTCCGCCGTGATGCGACGTCCATCGGCCAATCGGACCCCGGTTGCGCGGCCACCGTCACGCTCGATCTCGACCACCTCGCCGGCGAGCTCCTCGACGCCACGCGAGCGGGCCTTGCGGCGGAATGCCTGCAGCAGGGCGTAGGCGTCGAACCATCCCTCATCGGCCAGGCCGAGCGAGCCACCCGCCACGTCGTCGACGTTGAGCCACGGGAATCGGGTCCGCAGCTCCATCGGCGTCATGAGCGCCACCTGGACGCCGTGCTCGCGCTGCACCGCGTGGTTGCTCTCGAGGATCGCCAACCCGGCAGGGCTGGCCAGGAAGAGATAGCCGCCCTCCACGAAGTCGATCTCGGGAGCCGCCTCGCCCTCGACCGAAAGCCAGCGTCCCGGGTTCCGGATCACGTCGACCCCGAACCGGCTGATCTCGATGTTCAGTGGGGTGCTGAACTGGAGCCGGATCGAGGCCGCAGAGAGCGTGGTGGACGAAGTCCGGAAGGTGAGATCACGCTCGACCACCACGATCCGCCGATGCCAGTCGGGCCGGCCAGCCAGGAAGGTGGCGACGCAGCTGCCCACGATCGCGCCACCGACGATGACGACATCGGCGTGCTCGGACTTGGTCACAGGCCGATGCTAGCGCGTGCCAAGTAGACTCGACGCTCCATGGCCACCAAGCCGGTCATCCTGGCCGTCGATGACGATCTGCCTGTCCTGCGCGCCGTCGAGCGCGACCTTCGCGCTCGCTACGGGGATCAATACCGGATCGTGGCCGCCAACTCCGGCCAGGACGCCCTGGAGGCCGTTCGGCAGCTGACCCTGCGCGGCAGCGCGGTCGCGCTCTTCATGGTCGACCAGCGGATGCCCCAGATGACCGGGATCGAGTTCCTGGCGCAGGCGGTCGAGCTGCAGGCCGATGCCCGCCGCGTGCTGCTGACGGCGTACGCGGACACGGACGTCGCGATCAAGGCGATCAACGACATCCGCCTCGACCATTACATCCTCAAGCCCTGGGATCCGCCCGACGAGAAGCTGTACCCGATCCTCGACGACCTGCTCTCGGACTGGATCGCAACCTTCCGACCCGCCTTCGAGGGGGTGCGCCTGCTGGCCGGGCGCTGGGCGCCGGGCGGGCACCTCATCCGCGACTTTCTGACCCGCAACCAGGTCCCGTACGCGTGGCTCGATCCGACCGAAGACGCCGAGGGACGGAAGCTCGCCGCTTCCCTGGCCGGAGAGGATCCGCTCGACCCGGCAATCCCCTTGATCCTGTTCGCGGACGGCTCGACCCTGCGCGACCCCTCGACCCGGCAGATCGCCGAGAAGGTCGGGCTGCAGACGCGTGCCGCGCTGCCCTTCTATGACCTGGTCATCGTGGGAGGCGGGCCCGCGGGCCTGGCGGCGGCGGTCTACGCCTCCAGCGAGGGGCTCAAGACGATCCTGGTCGAGCAGGAGGCCCCGGGCGGGCAGGCCGGGACCACCAGCCGCATCGAGAACTACCTGGGCTTCCCGGCGGGGCTGTCGGGTGGGGACCTGGCGCGCCGCGGCCTCGCCCAGGCGCGCCGGCTGGGGGCGGAGATCCTGTCGCCGGACGAGGTGACCGCGATCCGGCGCGAGGATCCGTACCGGGTCGTCACGCTCGCCGCGGCGGGGGACGTGTCCTGCCAGACGGTGGTGGTGGCGACCGGGGTCAGCTACCGGCAGCTCGACGTGCCGGGCGCCGCCGAGCTGGCCGGGGCCGGCATCTACTACGGAGCCGCGACTACCGAGGCCGTTCTGTACCGCGACCAGGAGGTGGGGGTCGCGGGTGGCGGCAACTCCGCCGGACAGGCCGCCGTGTACCTGTCCCGCTTTGCGAAGCGCGTGGTGCTGATGGTCCGCACGCCGGCGTTGTCGGGCATGAGCCAATACCTGGTCGACCAGATCGGCGCCTGCTCGAATATCGAGGTGCGCTTCGAGACGTCGATCACCGTAGCGCACGGCGAGGGGCACCTGGCCTCCGTGAGCATCACCGGTCCGAACGGCGAGGAGGAGCTGCCGCTGGCCGCCATCTTCGTCTTCATCGGCCAGCAGCCCCGCACCGAGTGGCTGGAGGGAACGGTCATTCGCGATCCCGGCGGCTTCGTGCTGACCGGCGCGCAGCTGACCGAGGACGGCAAGCGGCCCGCTGGATGGGGCCTGGATCGGGACCCATTCCTGCTCGAGTCGAGCCTCCCCGGGATCTTCGTGGCGGGCGACGTGCGTCATCGGTCCGTCAAACGGATTGCCAGCGCGGTCGGCGAGGGCGCCATGGCGGTGCAGTTCGTGCACCAGTACCTGTCCGGGCTTTAGGCCGATGGTGCTCGACGCCCTGCGGGCGACGCCGATCTTTGCCGAGGTGCCCGACGAGAACCTCCAGCGCTTGGCGGACCAGGCCATCCCGATGTCGCTGCGCGAGGGCGACTTCCTGATCAACGAGGGCGACCAGGCCGACGACCTGTTCGTGGTCGTCTCTGGCGAGTTCGACGTGACAAAGCGCTCCGGGACGAGCGAGATTCCACTTGCGCGAGTTGGCCCAGGGGCGATCCAGGGCGAGCTTGCGGCGCTCGAGCGTGGCAAGCGGATGGCATCCGTGCAGGCGGTCTCGGACGCCGAGGTGCTGCGCATCCCGTACCTGGCCATGCGCGACCTGCTCTCCGGGGGTCCGGATGCCGCCCTCAGCATCATTCGCACCGTCATCGGGCGGCTGCGCGGGATGGAGGCGACCCTGCGCCAGCGCGAGAAGCTGGCGGGTCTCGGGACGCTGGCCGCCGGCCTGGCGCACGAGCTGAACAACCCCGCCGCGGCCATTCGCCGCTCGGTGGATGCGCTCGACCAGGCGATCGCGACACGCAACGCCCTCCATCCGCCGCATTCGCTCACGCTGTTGCGCCCCGCCGGCCGTGCCGCGCTCGACGCCCTCGACCGGGCCGATGCCGTCGACGAGATCGAGACCCTGATCGGCGACGCCGAGATGGCGGCCGCCCTGGTGGACGCCGGCTGGACGACCCATGAGCTGCGGGGCGCCTTCGCCGGCATGGATGCTTCCGCCGTGCGCGAGGCGGCGGCCTGGCTGGCGGCCACCGCCACGGTCGAGACGCTGATCGGCGAGGTGCGCATGGCCGGCGACCGGATCAGCGAGATCGTCGGCGCCGTGAAGTCGTACGCGTACCTCGACCAGGCTCCCGTGCAGCGCATCGACGTGCGAAAGGGCCTGGACGACACCCTCGTGATCCTGCGCCACAAGCTCAAGGCCGGGATCGAGGTGACCGGCGACTACGACCCGGACCTGCCCGAGATCGAGGCCTGGGGCTCGGAGCTCAACCAGGTCTGGACCAACCTGATCGACAACGCCGCCGATGCGATGGACGGGCGCGGCGCGATCTCCATCCGCGCCGAGCGCGACGGTGCCGACGAGGTCACCGTCACGATCTGTGACACCGGGCCGGGCATCCCGCCCGAGGTGGCCGCGAAGATCTTCGAGCCTTTCTTTACAACCAAACCGCCAGGGATCGGCAGCGGGCTGGGGTTGCACATCAGCCACCAGGTCGTCGTGCGCCACGGCGGCCGGATCGACCTCGAGTCCGAGCCGGGACGAACCTGCTTCATCGTCACCCTTCCTGTGACCCTACCGGCGCGAGCGGCAGAGGCAGGTTCGCCGACACCTTGACCGCCCGCCGTCGCGCGGCGTACGGTCGGCGGCGCATGTACGGGTGGATCGTCTTCGTTCACGTGGCGTCGGTTTTGGCGTTCATGCTGGCGCACGGCGTCCACATGACGGCGATGTGGGCGACGCGCCGCGAGGCCGATCCCGAGCGGATGCTGACCTTCTTCAACGACCTTCCGACCGCGACCGGACTCCGGATTCTGCTCGCTGTCGTCGTGGCCAGTGGGGCGGCCGCGGGCTTCATGGGTTCGTGGTGGGGCAGCGGCTGGATCTGGACCTCATTGGTGCTCTTGGCATTCATCGCCGTCGCGATGTGGCGCTTCGGTGGAGGGTTCTTTGGCCTCGTGCAGGAGGCCGCAGAGGCTGCCGTCGCGGCGCGCACCGCTGATCCGTCGAATCGAGGTCCCCAAGCTGCCTACGACGCCGCCCGACACAGTTGGCACACCATCGGCATGTCAGTCCTCGGGATTGGCGGCGTCGCGGTCATCCTGTGGCTGATGATGTTCAAGCCATTTTGAGTTCTTGACATCGGCCGGGCAGAACGCGTACCGTCCGCGGCACATCTGAATACGGCGACGATCGGGACGAGTACCCGGTCAGGCGAGCCCACAGGGAGCCGGGAGCAGTGGGACCCCGGCGGCGGCGCGACCGGCGAATGGACCCGGGAGCTCCGGACGAGAACGCGTCGGACATCGGTCCAGCGCCAGTAGCGACCGGCGGAGAGGCACCGTTATCGAGGCCGAGACCATCGCCAGCCGGCAACGGCGGGCCGCGGTCGAAGGAGCCCGGGTGAGAGCACCGGGGAACAAAGGTGGCACCACGAGAAGACCCCCTCGTCCTTTCAAGACGAAGGGGTTTGTTGTTCTCAGGAGGTCACCGATGTCCCAGCCACAGCAGCGCCGGTTCATGCTCCCCGAGAGTGAGCTGCCGACGCACTTCTACAACATCGCGGCGGATCTGCCGGAGCCGGCACCGCCCGTGCTGCACCCCGGCACACGCGAGCCGATCGGCCCTGCCGACCTGGCGCCGCTCTTTCCGATGGAGCTCATCAAGCAGGAGGTGAGCACCGAGCGCTTCATCGAGATTCCGGAGCCGGTGCGCGAGGCGTACCGCATCTACCGGCCGTCACCGCTCATCCGCGCATTGGGCCTGGAGCGCGCGCTCGATACGCCGGCGCACATCTACTACAAGTACGAGGGGGTCAGCCCGGCCGGCTCCCACAAGCCCAACACGGCGATCGCGCAGGCTTTCTACAACAAGGCGGAGGGCATCAACCGCCTGGTGACGGAGACCGGCGCGGGGCAGTGGGGGAGCGCGCTCGCCTTTGCCGGCAGCCTGTTCGGGATCGAGACCAAGGTCTTCATGGTCAGGGTCAGCTACGAGCAGAAGCCATATCGGCGCAGCTTCATCGAGACGTTCGGCGGCACCGTCGTGCCGTCGCCGTCGACGGAGACGAATGCCGGACGCACCATCCTGGCGGCCGATCCCGACTCGACCGGCAGCCTGGGGATCGCGATCAGCGAGGCGGTCGAGGTGGCGGCCACCAACGAGGACACGAAGTACTCGCTGGGGAGCGTCCTGAACCACGTCCTGCTGCACCAGACGGTGATCGGGCAGGAGGCCATCCAGCAGATGGCGATGGCCGGCGAGGAGCCGGACGTGGTGATCGGCTGCGCGGGCGGCGGCTCGAACTTCTCGGGAATCGCCTTCCCGTTCCTGCGCGACAAGCTGGCCGGTGACTCCAGGACCCGATTCCTGGCGGTCGAGCCGGCGTCGTGCCCCTCCCTGACCAAGGGGGAGTATCGGTATGACTTCGGCGATGCGGTGGGGATGACGCCCCTGGTGAAGATGCACACGCTCGGGAACGGCTTCAAGCCGGCCCCGATCCATGCCGGTGGGCTGCGCTATCACGGCATGGCGCCAATGGTCTCTCATCTCTACGAGCTGGGCTTCATCGAGGCGCGGGCCTATGCCCAGAACACGTCGTTTGAAGCCGGCCTGCAGTTTGCGCGGACCGAGGGGATCATCCCCGCGCCGGAGTCGAGCCACGCCATCCGGGCGGCGATCGACGAGGCGCTCAAGGCTCGCGAGGCCGGGGAGAGCCGCGTGATCCTGTTCAACCTCTCCGGGCACGGCTACTTCGACATGGCCGCCTACGACGCGTACCTCGCCGGCGACCTCGTTGACGTCGAGTACGAGCCGCAGCGAGAGGCGGTGGCGGTCTAGAGGCCTTGCCCGGATCAGGGGCAGCGACGGCCGGCGAGCCATGGTGATGTGGGCGCGGACGGATCCGCGCCCACATCGGCTCTAGGAGGTGCGATCCGCCTGACGGTGCGCCCGCGCGATGACGGCATACCCGCCGTCATTGGGATGGAAGTCACCCTCTGCGATGTGGGTATAGATCAGCGCGTTGTCACCGATAGCTGGGTAGAGGTCCACGACAACAGCGCCGAGGACCGTCCCGATACAAGCGAGCAGATCGTTCAGCCCGACCTTGGTTGCATCCACCTGGTTGGCGGCGCAGTCAATAGTCAGGTCGCTGCCCAGCAGCGCGAAGTCAATCGGCACCTCAAACGGACTTCCGGTTCCGCCGAATGCGTTCCAATAGGTGATGACGAAGAGCTTCTCCTCGCCGGGATCGGCGGCCAGCGCAGCTTGCAGGCTGCCGACGATCACCGGGAAGTTGTTACTGACGCCGACCATGGCGGTGTAGACCGCGAGCTGGCAATCCGTGCTGCCGGGGTCAGCACTGCAGGGCGGCACCGACAAGAGGTCACCAAGGTCGTTGCCGCCGATGCTCAAGGTCACGACACCGGTATCGGTCGATGGATCGGCGATGCTCGCGAGCGCGGCGCTGAGCTGCGCGGCGATGAAAGAACTGGTGTTCTCTCCGCGGACCGCGATATTGAGAAGGTCGGTCGTGCCCGCATTCCCACGGAAATACCCGCCCAGGCGCGGTACATAGGCCGTACGAGTCGGGAGTGATGCCCCGTCGCCCCAGGCCAATGAGTCGCCGAGGGCAAGGTACGTGCTTGGCGTTCTCGCGGTTGCTGTGCCTGTGGTCATGAGGAGCCCAAGGCTCACGGTGAGAAGAATGCCGACAGTACGTCGCATGATCGAGTCCCTCCAGGGGTTCCGTTAGCCGTAAGCCGGCGCGGTGTCGATGCACCATACGATGGCTGGCCTGCGGTTCAACTACGGTGGTGCGGCGAACCGCCGTCGATGAGGGCAAGAATCTTGCACGGTAGCATGCCGCCATGCACGCGCAATCTGGAACGGCGCCGTCATCGCCGAGAGCGACAAGTTCGAGATGGTGGAGGGAACGTCTACTTCCCGCCGGAGAGCGTGAAGTCCGAGTTCCTGCGCCCGTCCGACACCCACACCACCTGCTGGTGGAAGGGCGAGGCGAGCTACTACACCCTCGAGGTCGACGGCAAGCAGAACGCGGACGCCGCCTGGTTCTACCCCGATGCCTCCGAGAAGGCGAAGCCGATCGAGGGCTACGTCGCCTTCTGGAACGGGGTCAAGGTGGAGCGCTAGCGAACCCTTAGCAGCGTCAGCCCGTCGGCGATCGGCACCATCGCGATGTCGACACGCTCGTCGGTCGCAAGGTCCGCGTTCAGATCGCGGATGGCCTGGGTGGCCTCGTCGGTCACCTCCGGATCGATGACGCGGCCGCTCCACAGCACGTTGTCGATCGCGATCAGGCCACCTGGGCGCACGAGCAGCAGCGCGCCTTCCACGTAGCCGCGATAGTTGGCCTTGTCGGCATCGATGAAGGCCAGGTCGAAGGTCCCCGCCCCGTCCGCTGCCAGCAGCGCGTCGAGCGTCTCGAGCGCCGGGGCCAGGCGCAGGTCGACCCGATCCTCAACTCCCGCGGCGGCCCAGGTGCGTCGCGCGACGTCGGTGAACTCTCGGGACAGGTCGCAGCACACGATCCGACCGTCGGGAGGCAGGGCGAGCGCCATGGCGGTCGACGAATAGCCGGTGAAGGTGCCGATCTCGAGCAATCGCCGCGCGCCGAGGAGCTTGACCAGCATCGAGAGGAGGGCTCCCTGCTCGACGGCGATCTGCATCCGGGCCTCTGGCAGCACGGCCGTCTCTTCACGCAGGCGAGCCAGCACGTCGGGCTCCCGGACCCCGACCGCGACGAGGTAGGCGTTCAGCTCGTTGCTGAGCCCGATCGATCCCTTGGGCATCGTCGCATCGTAGCCGAGCAACGAGTGATGGGAAGGTCACGGGAGGGCCAAACGGACCACTCGCCGCAGGGATTCGCCCTGCGCACTCGTCGCTAAGCTCGGGGTAATGTGTGCCAATGGGTCTCACGCGAGGATGAAGTTCGGCCTGCAGATCAACAGCTTCACATGGCCAGGCGGCGCAGCCGCCATCGGTCCAACCCTGGGACGGGTCACGCGGACAGCCGATGACGTCGGATTCGACTCGATCTGGGTGATGGACCACTTCTTCCAGATCCGGGGCCTCGGACCGCCTGAGGCGCCGATGCTCGAGGGGCTGACCGCGCTCGGCTTCATGGCCGCCAACTCGGATCGGGCGCGGTTGGGGCTGATGGTCGGTGGCATCCACTACCGGCTGCCTGGCCTCTGGATCAAGGCAGTGACAACACTCGACGTGCTCTCCAACGGCCGAGCGTGGTTCGGGATCGGCGCGGCGTGGAACGAGGAGGAGTCAACCGCTCTCGGCTTCCCGTTCCCGCCCCTTCGCGACCGGTTCGAGATGCTCGAAGAGACATTGCAGATGGCGCAGGCCATGTGGTCGGGTGGCAGCGGAAGCGGGGAGGCCTTCCACGGGAATCACTTCACAGCGACCCGCCTCCTCAACTCGCCGCAGGCCATCTCGCGGCCGCGAGTGCCGATCATGATCGGGGGTGGTGGGGAGCGAAAGACGCTCCGGCTGGTGGCGCAGTACGCGGATGCCTGCAACGTGTTCGGCGGCCCCGAGCGCATTGCGCACAAGTACGAGGTCCTGCGAGAGCACTGCGACCGACTCGGGCGTCCCTGCGACGAGATCGAGAGGAGCACGCTGCAGTCGGTCGATCCCGACCGCGAGTCGGCGTCCGAGATCGTCGAGCGCTTCAGCGCCCTCGGCGAGGCAGGCGCGCAGCACATCCTGTTCAGCGTGCGCGGCGTCAGCGACACGGCGAAGCTGGAGCGCCTCGCGGCCGAGGTCTTCCCCCAGTTGCGCTGACGACGGCCGGGTCGCTCAGTCGTCGGGCATCGCCCGCCTCTTCCCGACGGGCCGACCGGCCGCGGGGAACGACATGGAGTCCGCGGCCACCCACCACTCCATCACGTCGTAGGCGAGCCGTCCAGCCTTGACCGAGGGATCGCCTTCGGTCCTCGCGCCGCAGCTGGGTGCGGTAGGCGAGGTGCTGTGCCTGGAGCGCATCAAGCTCGGCGTCGGACATCTGTGGCGCGTCGGCCGGGCGACGGAGCAGCACGAGCGTGTAGACGTCGAAGGCGTCCGGAATGTTCGGGTCGCGAGGCTGGGCCGGCACTATAACGCTGTCACGCCGCCCCGATAAGTGTCCGTTCGACCTCGGAAATCGGCCGGACCGACCGCTCACCGCTGGCCCGCTGCGTCACCTCGGCGCCGCCCGCGGCAAGCGACCGTGGCGAGATGGTGACGATGAGCGGCATGCCGAGCAGCTCGGCGTCGGTCAGCTTCACGCCGGGTGACTCGTCGCGGTCGTCGTAGAGGATCTCTACGCCGCCATCGGTGAGTCGCTGGTAGAGCCCTTCCGCGGCCTCGCCGACGGCAGGATCACGTGACGCGCTCAGCGTCACTAGGTGGGCTGCATAGGGGGCCACCGAATCGGGCCAGATGATCCCCTTGTCATCGTGATGTGCCTCGACGATGCAGGCCATCGCCCTCCCGAGGCCGATCCCGTAGCTGCCCATCACGATCAGCCGCCGGCTGCCGTCCTCGGCCAGGTAGGTCGCCCCGAGCTTCTCGGTGAAGTCCGTCCCCAGCTTGAAGATGTTGCCGACCTCGATCCCCTGGCGCAGGACCAGCGGTGCACCGCAGTTCGGGCATGGGTCTCCGGCACGCGCGTTGGTGATGTCGATCACCAGGTCCGGCGTGAAGTCGCGGCCAACGTTTACGTTGAGCAGGTGATACCCGTGGCGATTGGCGCCTGCCACCAGGTTCGGCGAGTTGGCCACCAGGTCGTCGACCACCACGGTGCTTCCCTTGGCGCCGATCGGCGAGGCATAGCCGGGCACCATGCCCGCCGCGGCGATCTCCTCGGCCTGGGCGGGACGGAGGCCGCCGATCGCCTTGACAGCGTTGCTCAGCTTCGTCTCGTTGACCTCGAAGTCGCCACGCACGATGGCGGTCAGCAGCCGCCCGTCGCCGGTGACGAAGAAGGTCGCTTTGGCGGTCTGATCCTGGCCGACCCCAAGGAACTCAGCCAGCGCGGCGATGGTCGGCGTGTCCGGCGTCGCCACCTCCTCGGTCGGGCGAGCCACCTCCGCCGGTGGCTCCGGCTTGGTTACGGTGGCGATCTGCTCGTTGGCGGCGTAGTCGCCCGTCTCGCAGATCACCAGCGTGTCCTCGCCCGCGTCGTTGAGGACCATGAACTCGTGCGCGAGGCTGCCGCCCATGATCCCGACATCGGCTCCCACCACCACCGTCTCGAGCCCCAGGCGCCCGAAGATCGTCTCGTATGCGCCGTAGTGGGCCTGGTAGGAGACGTCGAGCGCGGCCTCGTCCGGATCGAGCGTGTAGGAGTCCTTCATCACGAACTCGCGGACGCGGATCAGTCCGCCGCGGGCGCGCGGCTCGTCCCGGAACTTGGTCTGGAAGTGGTACACGATCGCCGGCAGCTGCCGATAGCTCTTGACCACGTCGCGCAGCAGGTCGGCGACCACCTCTTCGTGGGTCATGGCCAGCACCATGTCGCGCCCACCGCGGTCTTTGAAGCGGACCATCTCCGGGCCGATCTTGGCGTAGCGCCCGCTCTCCTTCCACAGCTCGGCGGGATGGACCACGGGCATCTCCATCTCCTGCCCGCCGATGGCGTCCATCTCCTCGCGGATGACCTGCTCGATGCGCTGGCTGACCCGGAAGCCAAGCGGCAGCAGCGAATAGATGCCCGCCCCCAGCTGTCGGACGTATCCAGCGCGCACCAGGAGCCGATGCGAGGCCATCTCGGCGTCGGCGGGGTTGTCGCGCAGCGAGGTGAAGAAGAGCCTGGAGACGCGCATGGAGCGCGAAGAATAGCGGACTGCTGCCTCGCTGGCGGTCGGGCCACGCGGCCTGCACCGGGCCCGTTCGTCGCCAGATCGCAACCTGACTGCTATTAGGGAGCTTCGACGGCCTTCATAAGCCGATCCAGGTACGGATCCACGCTCGGCTTAGTCTGGCGCCAACGCCTGCCCTGCCGTTCAGCGCGCCTAAGGCCAACCCCATTGCGATGCGGCAACTTCACCATCGAGAGATTGCCACCTGCTGTCGCAAACGACGATCGGCTCAGTTGGGCTCAGGATCCCGGACTGCCGTCCCGTCGTCGTCGTGAGCCAGTCCGACCAGGTGCTCGCTCTCGCGCAGCGCGCGGACTGGCAGCAGGGCAAGCACGAGCAGGCCGAGCGAGGCGGCCAGCAGGCCGTCGACGCCCTGCCACTGTGCCGCGCCGCCACCCAGCAGGGCGCCGGTGATCTGGCCAAGCGCCAAGAAGACCGAATACAGGCCCATGATCGCCCCGCGGTCGGCGGGGTGCGCCTCGCTGATATCAGCCAGCAGTCCAAGCGCAGCCGGGGTCGCGCCTGCCAGCACAAAGAGGCCCCCCAGGGCGATGAGGCCCAGCGGTGCCTGCAGGAGAAGGCCGAAATCGGCCGAGTGGTTGAGGCCGAATGCGGCGCCAACCATCGCCAGTCCTCCCACGAGCCCGATCACGATGATCGTGGTGCGCCGATAGGCCTTGAAGCGCCCACCCCAGAAGAGGAGCCCCGCGAAGAAGACGAGGAGCGCACCGCCCAGGCCGATGCTGATCTGGGTCGGCCCGAAGCCACCCATCAGCAGCTGATCAGCGAACCGGGGCGAGGGCGCACGCACCAGCTGGAAGATCGACTGCGAGGTCCATGTGCCGATGACCGCGTTGAGCGCGATCCAGGTCGGCGCCAGGAGCCACACCCGCGGGCTGCCGATCACCCGTCGATACCTGGCGAAATCGAACCTGGCGGGGCGCAGTTCGGCGGAGTGCACGGGCTGGACATCGGGCGGGTGGCCGTGCGTCGCCACGTCGGCGACCCCCCAGCGGTAGATGGCGAAGGAGACGCCGTACAGCGCGGCGTTGAGCAGGAACGCAACGCGCGCGAAGACTTCCCACATCGGACCGGCCGCCACGATCCCCACCCCCAGCCCCGCGATTGTGGCGGCCTCGAAGCGGGCCACCGTCCGGCCGCGGAGCTGCACGTCGCGGCTGGTGGCGATGGCGATGTATCCGAGGATCGACGGAATGCTGGCGCCGGCCGCCGCTCCCTCGATGAAGCGCGTCACGCCGAGCAGGAAGAGGTCGGTGGTGGCGAAGGTGAGGACCACCGCGATGGCGCCGAAGACCGGCCCCCATTGCATGACGCGGTGCGCTCCGAGGTGATCGGAGAGGACGCCGAAGCCGGGCGAGAGGATCAGCTCTGCGATGAAGTACGTGGCCATCATCAGGCCCAGCAGGAAGGCGCTCATCTCCACGCCGCCGTGCTGCGGGAGCTGCGCGGCGTAGTAGGCGAAGAGTCCACCGGTCAGGCCGGTGCTGAAACGCAGCGTGAAGGTGCCGAACAGGACGGCCTGGATCGAACGATTCGCCGCGGGGTTCACGCCGGGCGGTCCAATGGCTCGTCCTCAAGCTCCCCGGGCTGCGCGGGTTCAGTCGGGGCCGAGACAGCGCTCGCAATCGCTCGCCGCCGGCCGCGCCTGAACCGGACGCCGGCGATCGTCACGCCGGTCAGCAGGACGACCCCACCGCCGGCGACCAGGACACGGGTCTGGCCGGCCTCGGCCGCCCCGCTGCGCTCGGCCAGCGACCGCTCCGCATCACGGCCCGCGTCGTCAAGCTCATCGGCCTCAAACGCGTCGCGTGCCGCCTCGAGGTCGGCCGCCGGGTCCGCCCCCAGCAGGCCGATCGACTCGAGAATGGTCTCCTTCTCCGCCATTCGTTCGGTTGCAACGGAGATGTCCGCCAGCACCTCGAGCTGCAGGTCGGCCTCAGCCTCGGCGGCCTTCAGGCCTCCCTCTCGTTCGAAGAGCTCCTCCAGCTCAGCCGGGGGCGTGAGATCCAGGTCGCCGGCGTCTGACACGATCTCGTCGCGCGCGTCGAGCACGACACCGGCCAGGGCCAGGGCCGCCTCGGCATCCTCGAACTTCCATGACCCCATCGAATTTCGCAGGTCCTTCGGCAGGTCCCAGGTGCCGGCGTCCTCGACGACGGTGGCGTAATGATCGCGCGCGTCGGCGCGCACCTCCAGCAGCCGCTCCTCCTGGTCGTTGACCACCCAGTCGATCCACAGGTCGTCGAAGGTCGCACCCGCACGCTCGTCAAGCAGGTCCAGCAGCTGTTGCCAGCCCTCGAGATTGACGTCGCCAGCGATCTCGGGATCGCCGTCCGCGTTCGCGGGCTGGTACGCCATTTCGCTGTCACTGGCGCCGCGCCACACCGCCCGCAGTGCCGCGAGGTCGGTTCGGTCGAAGATCAGCACGGCGAGGTGGTAGCTCGCGGCATAGGCGTATCCCTCCACCCCGATCTCGACCCCTCCGATCTCTCCCCAGTCGTTCAGCGGAATCCTGTTCGCCAGGAGGTCCTCTGTCAGGTCGAACGCATCGCCCGTTGCGCCGATTGCCAGCGCCGCCTGCACCCCGTAGAACTCCGCGTATGCCTCACCGATCCAGCGATCCCGGAAGAGGTCGCCGTTGAACCAGACGTGCGCGGCCTCGTGCAGCCCGACGTAGGCATCGGCGTCGTATCGGACCCGAATGATGCCGCTCAGCTTGTTGTAGATGCCCGCGTAGTCTCCCAGGCGGCTGGTGGCAGCCTCCTCGACGACCAGCGTACCCGGGGCGTCATACGGCAGCCCGATGAGGCTCTGCAGAGCGGGCAGCCCATCGGTCATCAGGTCGGTCATGGCCGTTCCCCACTCGGGGTCGTCCTGCCAGGCGCGGATTCTCAGGGGAGCCGGCTGACCACCGACCTGGACGGTCAGCAGCGTGTCGCTGAAAGCTCCCGGTCGATCCGCCGAGAGGTAGGCAAAGAAGTCGAAGGGGTCTGGCAACGAGGTGGTCGCCAGGACGATCTCGCCTCCGGCCCCGATCGAGGAAGCCAGATCGTCGCCCTGCAGGCTCGGGCGAAATCCCCGGGGCAGGATGACGGTGACGCTTCCGCCCGGCTCGCCTGAGCTACCGAAGGCCCAGATCGGGAAGGCAACGATGGTCGAGCTGATGCGCAGGTTGCGATCCTGGGCACCGCCCGGGTCAGGCAGGTCATAGGTCACGCGGTACGGGTAGCTCTGCTCGAAGGTGACTCCTTCGGCGAACGTGACCGTCACGCTCACGAAGTCCGGATCCGAGGCGTCCACCGCGACCGCAAGCCGCTGCCCGCCCGAGGACGCAGCCACGTTCGTGGCGCCCGCCTGCATCACGAAGGTGGCATTGACGTAGTAGGCGGTCGCGTCAACCGGATTCGGCGTGTACGAGGTCGCCACCGCGTCAATCGTGACGTGGACGCGACGCTCCGCCGGCAGTGCCTGGTAGCGGGTCTGCGCGACCACGACCAGCCCGCGGTCCGCGGCCATGGCCACGCGCCCGGGGAGCGCTGCTGGGACAACGCCCAGCAGCGCGAGTGCCGCAGCCGCGGCGAGGGGGATGATGCGGTTTGTCGTTCGGCGCATGACCCCCGCAGGATAGGCGGAGAGCGCCGTCAGGCGCTTTTGGCGAACGCCTCGAGCCCGAATGCGGTCTCCAGCTGCTCGGCCGGTCGGAAGCCGACGGCGGCCTTGGGCGGCTCGCCCGGCGCGAAGAAGGCGACGGTGGGGATGCTCATCACCCCGTAGTGCATGGCCGTGTGCGGATTCGCGTCGACGTCGAGCTTGAGCACCTCGACCGAGCCGGCGTACTTCTCGGCCAGCTTCTCGATCTCTGGTGCCACCAGTCGACAGGGTCCGCACCAGGCGGCCCAGAAATCGACGATGACGGGCTTATTGTTCTGGAGCACGAGCTGCTCCCAGTTGGCGTCGGTCGCCTCTTGGACGTTCGACATCGGTTGGGTTGGTCCTTTCTGCGTCGTCAGCTGGCGACTTGTCGAAGGATGCGATAGATCTCGAGCACCTGCGGGTGCGCGAGCCGATAGAAGACGGTGCTCCCCTCGCGTCGCGAGGCGACGATTCCCGCAGCGCGCAGGACAGAGAGGTGCTGACTCATGTTCGGCACCTGGCAGCCCACGTCGCGCGAGAGATCGCTCACCGATCGCTCCCCGTCGGCCAGCCGTTCGACCACGCACAGCCGCTTGGCGTCCGAGAGCGCTCGGGCAATCGCGGCGGCGCGATCGCGGAGAAGGTCGGGATTGAGCGTGGCTTCCATCTCCACGATTGTGTCACTGCTTGCGCAAGGACGCAAGTGTCCCCTGCCCGAAACCGTTGGCTGGCCGCGACAGGCAAGGTGTCACGCAGCGTGGACAGGATGCCGACATGACCATTCAACTTTCGTGTCCCTGGTGCTCCGATGAGGTCACCTTCACCATCGACGAAGCCGATGAGGAGCTCGTGTGCGGTAGCTGCTCCACGCGCATGGACTTCGCGCCCGACCCCGGCGTCACCTACGAGCTGCTGTACGCGTCTGTCGCGTAATTCAGCTTTCGTCGATCTCGATCGTTTCGATCCGGTCTCCGGGCTGCGGGTCTCGCTGAGGATCGCGCTCTCGGAGGCTGTTCACGACGTCCATTCCGGACGTCACGCGACCGAAGACCGTGTGTCGCCCATCCAGGTGTGGCGTGGCGGCAAGGGTGATGAAGAATTGCGACCCGTTCGTGTTCGGACCTGCGTTGGCCATCGAGAGCACCCCAGGCCCCTCGTGGCGCCGCTTCAATGACAGCTCATCTCGGAACGAGTAGCCGGGGCCGCCTGTCCCGGTGCCGGTTGGGTCGCCACCCTGGGCCATGAAGCCGGGGATCACGCGGTGAAAGGTCGTGCCGTCATAGAAGCCGGCGCGTGCCAGGTTGACGAAGTTCTCGACCGTCATCGGTGCGTCCGCGGCGAACAGCTCACAGGCGAACTCGCCGCGTTCAGTCTTGAAGTGCGCCGCATACGACTTGGTGAGGTCCAGCGCGCCGGTGGGCGCCATCAATTGGTCAGCCATGCGTACTCCGAGGGTGCGGAATGGGACGGACCGATGCTAGCCCAGGCCGGCCGGACGCGTCCGTCCCTGCCACATTCAGTGCTCGATGTCGATCACCAGGCGGCTCGGGGCGGCGAGGGTCAGGACCCGATAGCATCCTGCGCCGTCGAGGCCCAGGTACCAGGTGCTGACCGCCTCGAAGTCACCGCCCTCGATGAGCTGAGCAAGTCGGTCGAAGCCCGGCTCGAAGTTGGTCGATCCGTCGTACGTCATGCCACCTTCAGGCGAGACCCTGCTGGCGTCGTGCATGGTGACCTTCAGGAACGCGCTCCCGGCAACATCCATCTCGAGGCCGCTGCCATCTTCGTACAGGGGAGGCAGGACGCCTCCGATCACCGCGTCCGGGATTCCCGAGGCGAACTCGAACACGACCCGGTCGTACCCGTCGTGGGTGCCGACCCTGACATCGGTGATCTGCGCGCGATCCGTCGTGGACGGGATGGTGACCGATGGCGTGCATTCGAACGCAGGCAAGCCGTCCGTCGGCTCGCTGGCGGCGGCCGACGGCTCGACACTGGCGGGCTGCGACGCCGGGATGGAAGGCTCGACGGCTACTGAGGCGATCGCCGAGGCGCTCGAGCCAGCCGAGCTGGGTGACGGGCTTTCGGCGGCGCAGCCCGCCAGTGCGATGCTGGCGATCAGGGCGAGCGCGCCGAGCCCGCGGCGCGAAGGTTGCATGCGAATCATCGTGCGTTGCTCCATTCGTGTGGCTCCGGTGCTGGCTGCTCCAGCCTTCTCTCCGACGCTCGCCATAGGCGATTCGTTACCGCGTCATCAGCCGTCGTGGGGCCCGAGCCTCGCCTGGAGGAGTCGCCGTTCGGCCGGATTGTCGGTCAGGGACAGCGCGCGGCGATCGGCTGACCGCGCTTCGTCGAGGCGCCAAAGCCTGCGCAAGAGTTCGCCGCGCGCCGCGTGGAAGAGGTGATAGCCGTCAAGGCGGGCGGCCAGCGGTTCGATCTCGATGAGCGCGACCTCGGGACCCGCCACCTCCGCCAGCGCGAGGGCTCGATTCAGGGCGACCACCGGCGTCGGCTGCAGGCTGAGCAGGCGGTCGTACAGGGCCACGATCTCGGCCCAGTCGGTCTCGCCATACGAGGGCGCGTTGGCGTGCACCGCCACGATCGCCGCCTGGAGCAGGTGCGGCCCCGGGCGTCCCATGCGCAGTCCGCGCTCGACTAGGTCCCCGGCGTCCGCGATCGCGCCCGCGTCCCAACGCGAGCGGTCCTGGTCGGGGAGGAGGATCAGTGATCCGTCGGGTGCGAAGCGCGCCTCCACCCTGGCCAGATGGAGTCGCATGAGCGCCAGCAGGCCGAGTGGTTCGGGCTCGTCCGGCATCAGGCGCACGAGCAGCGAGGTGAGCCACTCGGCATCGCGGGCCAGGTCGCGCCGCTCGGTTGCTGCGCCGTCCGACGCGAGGTAGCCCTCGTTGAACACGAGGTAGAGGACCGCGAGGACCTGCTCGAGACGTTGTGGCAGCTCGCCCTCGTCGGGAACCCCGTACGGGATGCCCGCATCGCGGATCTTGCGCCTGGCACGGACCAATCGCTGGGCAACCGTCGCCTCGGGCACGAGGAAGGCTCGTGCCACCTGCGCCGAGTCGAGGCCGCCAACGGTTCGCAGGGTGAGCGCCACCTGCGCCTCGCGCGACAGGGCCGGGTGGCAGCAGGTGAAGAGGAGGCGCAGCCGATCGTCCACCGCGAGTGGCCCGCCGGTCGGGATCGGTCGTTCCATCTCATCAGCCTCCTCTCCGAGCTGCTCGAGCCGCTGCCGGAATCGCGCGTCGCGCCGCAGCCGGTCGATGGCGCGGCGACGCGCCGTCGTCATCAGCCAGGCGCCAGGGTTTCGCGGCAGGCCATCGGTCGGCCAGTGCTCGAGCGCCGCCACGGCCGCCTCCTGGACCAGCTCCTCGGCCAGGTCCCAGTCTCCCAGGATGCGGACCAGCGAGGCGATCAGGCGGGTTCGCTCCTCGCGCAGGACACGCTCAAGCGAGCTGTCGACGGTCCGGCGCGGAGTCAAGCCAGCCGCTACCCCATCTCCCCCGTGACGAGCGGCCGAATCTCGAGGGTGTCGGGCGCGGGCCACGAAGAGGCGAGCCGGATCGCGGCATCGAGGTCGGGGACGTCGATGACCCCGTAGCCGCCGATCATCTCCTTGCCCTCCACGAACGGACCATCGGTGACGGTGACGTCGCCGTCGATGCTGCGTCGAACCGTGGTGGCGGTGGTCGAGGGCTGGAGCTGAGCACCCTCCACTAGCTCGCCCGCCGCCTTCCGCTCGTCCCACCAGGTCTCGATGCGGGAGTAGAGCGCTCGCTGCCCGACTTCGTCCAGATGGTCCCAGCCGTCTTCGGCACCGCCGATCAGGAGCATGTACTTCATCGCGCCACCTCCGATGCATCGGTCACGGCAGGCGTGACCCTCTCATGATGACGACGAACGAGCAGTCCCGTTCTCGACTTCGACCTCACGAATGGTGCACGACACCGTTATACGCCTCATGGCCGGTTACTTCACAATGCACCCATGACTCCCGCTTCAGGTCGCCCGTCCACTCTGGCGGTGGCCGCGGCGCTCGGCACCGTCTACCTCGTCTGGGGCTCGACCTACCTGGCCATCGCCTTCGTGGTCGACAGCATGCCGCCGTTGCTGTCGGCCGGCACCCGCTTCGGGGTGGCCGGGCTCTCGCTCGTTGCCTTCCTGGTCGCACATGATCGATGGCGACGGCGGCGTGGCATCGTCGGCGAGGGTCTGGCACGGCCAAAGGTCGTGGAGTGGCGAACCGCCTTCATCGTCGGCGCACTGCTCCTGCTCGGTGGCAACGGGGGAGTCTCGATCGCCGAACAGACGATCCCGTCCGGCATCGCGGCGGTCATCGTCGCCACGACACCCATCTGGCTCAGCATCTTCGACGCCCTGCTGACGCGCCGCATGCCGAGCCTGCTCGCGATCGGCGGGCTGGTGGTCGGACTGCTGGGGGTGGCGATCCTGCTGCTCCCGTCCAGCGGGCTCGACTCGTTCAACCCGGTCGGGATCGGCATCCTGGTGCTGGCCACCGTATGCTGGGCAGCCGGCTCCCTGTATGCGCGCCGCGGTCCGCTGCCGCGCAACCAGCTGCTGGGGACCGGGATGGAGCAGCTCGCCGGTGGCCTCCTCCTGCTGACGGTTGGCGTGGCCATCGGCGAGATCGGTCGCTTCGATCCTGCCGCGGTGACGACCTCGTCCCTGCTCGCGCTGGCATTCCTGATCGTCTTCGGCTCGCTGCTGGCCTTCACGGCGTACGTCTGGCTGCTGAACCACGTGGCGGTGACGACGGTCGCCACCTACGCGTACGTCAACCCGGTGGTGGCGGTGGCGCTTGGCGTCGCCTTCCGTGGCGAGACGCTCACCCCACGCTCGCTGCTGGCCATGGGCCTGATCATCGGCGCCGTGGTCGCGATGGTCAGCGGGCGCCCACGCGACGCGGAGGAGGCCGGTCCCTCGCCGGACACCGCGACCCTCGAGTCGGAGGCCAAGGCTCAGTAACTCGTGTCGCTGTAGTCGAAGATTCGCTGCAGCGTTTGGTGTCCATCGGCTTCTGGATCCGTCAGGTTGATCTGCGCCTGGTCGAGCATGGCGTAGGGGTCCACGCAGATCGACGGCAGCTAGCGCCGTAAGAAGCCGCGCCAGGCGGCGAATCCGATCGACGCCAGCACGATGAACAAGAAGCCCGCGAGCACCACGGGCGGTTCGACCCAGGTGCCGACAGGCTGCGTCCCGGCGCTCGGCGCCGCCGACGGCGTGGTCGTGGCCGCCGGAGTGGGCGATGGGGTGGGCGTCGGGGTGGGGGTGGGCGATGGGGTCGGCGTCGCGGTCGGAAGGGGTTCACCGGTAATCGGGTCGACCGTCGTGAAGTTGGTCCAGAGGTACTCCCGGATGGTCAGCCCGGATTCGTGGACCTTCGCGGCCACCTCCCGCCCGAGGTAGCGGTAATGCCACGGCTCGTAATGGAGGCAGGTGACGTCCGAAAAGAGAGCGCCTCCCTCGCCCTTCGGGTAGCTCATGAGCCACCCGTATCTCCAGGCGTTCTCCGCCATCCACCCTCCTGCCGGGGTCGTCGCCCAGTCGCCCTCCAGCGCGCTGCCGCCCCCTTCCGTCATGAAGTCGATCGTGAGGCCGAGTTGGTGCTCCGAGTGGCCCGGTCGCTGCGAGTAGGTGATCGCGTCGTCGTAGCCGTCCACAGCGACCCACCCGTTGAAGCTGGCGACCTGGTCCTGGTAGCTGCGGTAGGGGCTGTTGACGGCGATCGGTGTGCCGGCCTCGGCCGCAGCCTGGGCCATGGCACGGAGATCCTCGATCGCCACCTGGCGGATGAGCCCGGGGCCAGCAATGCCCGCCTCGCTCACCGGCACGAGATCGGGTGGCTCGTAGTCCTCCCCGACGGTCAGGAGCCAGTCGACGAGTGTGGTGCTCCAGCTGTCGTAGTCGCGCGGGACCGTCAGGATGTCGGCGATGCGGCATTCCGGGAGCGGCCCGACAGCGGTGACGCGCGGCGGAGCAGTCGCCGGGGTGGCGACAAGAGCAGCGCCGAGGACCAGCCCGATAGCTAGCGCGCGCAGCGCAGGCGAGGCCCGGCGTTCGTCCGAGCGCGGACGCCGAACGGGTTTGCGCCCCACGACGGCGCGAGGAGAGGAAGCGTCGTCGAGTTTCTTCATGGCTGCTTGGCGTTGGCTACGATAGCGCCATGAGGCCCCTGGCGACGCTCCGAGAAGTCACCTCCGTCACCGTCGTGACGCTGCTCGTCGGATGCGTGAGTCCCAGCCCCAGCCTCGTGCCGTTCCCCAGCGCCACCCCGTCGCCCCAGCCAACTCCGACGGCCACGCCCATCCCCCCTGTATCCTTCCCGCTCGCCGTCGTTACCGGCATCACGAATCTCAAGGCGACGATCACCCTCGACGAGCTCGGGACGCTCGCCAGCAGCGGCCAGCTCATGGTGCCCTGTGGTGCCACGTTCGATCAGCCGAACCTCACGGCGACCGCGCCCTGTATCGCGGCCGACCAGATCGCGGGTGAACTCCAAGCTGACCAGGAGCTCGTGGCACTCCTGCCGCCAGGCCTCGTCGAGCCGGCAACAAAGGTCCTCTCGATCGAGGGCGAGGGGCCGTTCGGGCTCTTCGGGCCTGACCTCTTCGGTGACCCGGAGGCCCGGGCGCTGCCCTATCCGGTCATGGCTTCCGCGCCGGCGGAGGGTCCTGGCGCACTCGACCCGGCCTGGACCGCATACGACGCCTCACAAACCTGGACCCTGACCGCCATTGGGAGCCTCTGCGCGGATCGTGTGGCCGCCTATCACGCCGTCACATTGGGCAAGGGCTGGGACTGGCCCTTCAATGGCGGGACCGCGACGCTTACGGGTGAGCCATTCATCAACCCCAACCCGCCGGCTGGCATCTCTGCTTACCCAATCGTCAAGGCGGTCGAAGCTGGCAACGACGGCGTCACCGCGAGCATCAGCAGGCGATCCGACGTCGCCCTCGCGGATCACAAATGCCCGGTCCTCACGAACGAGCAGTGGGCGCCGACCCAGACTGGCCCGCCGAGCTTGGCCGTGCCGGAGGCGGTCCTGACACGGTGGAAGGACTTCCTCGGCATTGACGCCGTGTATCTCGCGGCCGACCACCAGAGCGATCGGGGCGTCGCCGGCATCAGCACGACGCTCCAGCTCCTTGAGGAGTACGGGTTCCCGGGTACCGGCCTTGGCATGAACCTCGACGAGGCCCTCGAGCCGGCCTACGTCGAGGTTGCCGGGCTGAAGGTGGCGTTCGTGTCCTGGAACGAGGTCCTGGGCCCAACCCACGCCGGCCCAACCACGCCAGGCGTCGCGTGGCTGACGGAGGAGAACGTCAGCGCGGCCGTGGCCAAGGCCCGTGCCGCCAGTGCCGACCTCGTCATCTGCGACCCGCAGTGGTGGGGCGGTGACGAGTACCACTCGGACCTGTGGGAGACGCAGCTGGAGGCTGTGGGCTGGATGGACCAGGCCGGGTGCGACCAGATCATCGGCGGCGGCCTGCACGTGGCGGGCGGAATGTTCCTGCGCGAGCGTCCGAATGGCGTCAGCCTCATTCATGCCGGCCCCGGCAACTACATGTACGGCCAGCCCTGGTGGCAGGAGACACAGGAGGGCGTCATCCTCTACCTGACGTTCCGCGGCAAGACCCTCGCGAACGTCAGGCTCCACCCATACGTCATGGTCCTCTCCGCCCGCGCGAGCCTCACCGACCCGGAGGGCGACGGCCACTACGTCCTCGAGCGCAGCTGGAGCAGGGGGGAGGTCGATTACTAGCGCGCGGGAGCTCCGTCTCAGACGCGCACACCCCCGACCCGCGTAGAATCGCCGTCCCATGACTCGCGAAGGCGCCTCGGACCCAATCGGCTTCGGCTCCGGGATCTCCGACGACCACAAGGACGGGATCCGCTGGGTCGACTACTCGAACATCAGCTGGAACCCGGTCTTCTGCAAGCGCTGCGACATCTGCGTCGAGATCTGCCCCAAGAACACGCTCGTCCTGCGCAACGACGCCATCATCGAGGAGCAGGATTGCATCCTGTGCGGGCTCTGCGAGCGCTACTGCCCCGACCTCGCCATCGAGATGCTGCCTGAGGCGGTTGCCGCTCACGCGGCGCGCGGCGGCTCGACCGCGGACTCTTCCTAGGCCGATGCGGAAGCTGACCCAGGGCAACGAGGCCGTCTTCCGCGGAGCGCTCGCCGCGGGGGCGTCGTACTACGCCGGCTACCCGATCTCCCCGTCGACGGAGATCCTCAACGTCGCCTCCGGCTGGGCAGCCGAACATGCGGAGTTCCACTTCCTGCAGGCGGAGGATGAGATCGCCAGCGCCAACGCCATCATCGGCGCAAGCCTGGCCGGCGCGAAGGCGTTCACCGCCACCAGCGGGCCGGGCTTCAGCCTGATGCAGGAGGCGGTCGGCTACGCCCAGAAGGTCGGCGTGCCATGCGTCTTCGTCGACGTCCAGCGAGTCGGCCCCGCGACGGGGATGCCGACGATGCCCGGCCAGGGCGACATCATGCAGGTCCGCTACGGGAGCACCGGCGACTACACCCCGCTCGCCTTCTATCCCAATGGGGTCGAGGAGGCATTCCGCGTCACCGTGCAGGCCTTCAACGCCGCCGAGGAGTCGCTCTCGCCGGTCGTCATCCTGTCGGACACGTTCGTGGCGCACCTCAACGAGGTGGTCGACCTGGACGAGGTGGCGGCCAGCATCGAGATCGTGCCGCGCAGCCTCGTGCCGTTGGGGGAGCACGAGCCGGGCAAGCCGCGCTTCTTCGCGGGTGTGGTCATGTACGAGCAGGGGCCGAACGCCGGCGAGCCCGCCACCGCCGACGCCGATGAGTACCTGCGCCAGTACTACGACGCCAAGCATCGGCACACCGAGGTGGCTGAGCGATACGCGCTCTACGAGCACGGCTGGAATCGCGACGCCAAGGTACTCATCGTCTGCTACGGGATCGTCAGCCGGGTCGCATCGCCGCTCTCGACCGAGCACGCCCTCTTCCGCCCGATCCGGATCCACCCGATGCTGACCGATGAGCTGCGCGCCATCGCGGAGCGCTACGAGCAGATCGTGTGCATCGAGGCCAACGACGGCCAATACGCCGACATGGTCGAGCTGGCCTTGCGTCGCGAGGTGAAGCGCGTCCCGCTGCTGGGCGGGCGGATCAGCCTGGAGGCGGTGTGCGACGGGCTCGACCGCGTGCTCGGCGGCGGTCCCTCGGAGCCACCCATCCCGGCCGCTCCCATGGAGGCGGTCGAGCGCTCGCCGCTGGGGATCGGCTGATGCCGGAGGCACCCTTCGCCGAGCTCGACTTCAAGCGGCACCTGAAGGTCGACCTGTTCCCGACCATCTGGTGCCCAGGCTGCGGGATCGGCACCATCATGATCGAGCTAGCCATGGTCCTCGACGAGATGGGGATGGACGAGACGAACACGATCCTGGTCACCGGGATCGGCTGCACCGGCAGGATGGGCAGCTACATGAAGTTCGAGAGCGTCTACACGCTCCACGGCCGCACCCTGCCGGTGGCCGAGGCGATCAAGGCCGTTCGCCCCGAGATGCACGTCGTGGTGGTGGCGGGGGACGGCGACACAGCCAGCATCGGCGGCAATCACCTGATCCACGCCATTCGCCGCAATGCGCCGTTGACGGTGCTCTGCAACAACAACGAGATCTATGGCCTGACCGGGGGGCAGACCGGGCCGACCACCCCGACCGGCACCAAGACCCTCTCCTCCCCCGCCGGCAACCCGAATACGCCGATCAACCTGCAGGGCCTGGTCCGCTCCTCGCCGCAGGCGTTGTACGCCAAGACGACCGTCTACCACCAGCTCCACATGCGGAATGTCATCCGCGAGGCGATCGAGCACCCCGGCTTCAGCTTCGTGGACATCACCAGCCAGTGCATCGAGAACAACGGGCGACGCATCGGCTTTGCCAGCGCCAATGACATGCTCAACTTCTACCGCAAGACCTACAAGCGCGCGGCCAAGGACGCTGAGCACCTCAATCCATTCGAGATCGGGATCCTCTCCCCGCGGCCGGCCGATGCGGGCAGCACGAATGGGAACGGCGCGGGAACCACCAGCACGCCGGAGCGACCGGCAGCTCTGCCGCAACAGCCGGCGGGACCGATGGCGTCCGCCACCGAGTCGCCCGGTGCGACGGGGGCCACCGGGGCCGCGACGCCCGCGACGGACGACGAGAAGGCCCGGCGCAGGGCGGAATCCCAGGAGCGGGCGGCGGTCATGGCTCAGCTCTCGGCCGAGGTCAAGCTCGCCGTGGCGAAGAAGGAGCTGACCCTGACCGATGCGCTGACGCAGGCGGGGATCCCGATCCCCGAGTGGCTGCGGACCGGCGCCAGCGCCCCGTCCGGTGCTCCGGTGGCACCCGGCGAAGTGCAGATCAGCGCCACCGGCCAGGACCCGCACACGGAAGAGCAGCCAACTGAGCTCGATGCCCAGAAGGCGGAGGCGGCGGTCGAAGAGCGCAACCTGATCGGCGGGACGGTTGGTAGCGACACGCAGCCAGCCGCGCCGCACACTGCGCACGATGCCGCGCCTCCCTCCATGCCCGCCGATCCGAAGGAGTCCAAGCGGGCGGTGGCCCAGCGCAAGCTGGCGCTGATGCAGCGCCTCCCCTCTGACGTGAAGCTGCGGGTGGCCAAGGGGGAGATGACCCTTGCCGATGCGCTGCGCGCGGCCGGCATCGACCCCGACGCGATCACGTGACGACGCGGATCGCGCTTGACGGGGTCGGTGGCCAGGGGGTGCGACTGATTGCCGGCGTCCTCGGCGCGCTGCTGGCGCGGATGGGCAAACAGGTCACCGTCCTCTTCGATTACGACTCGAGCGTGCGCGGCAGCATGTCCGACGCATTCGTCATCTTCGACGACGAGCCGATCGCCAACCCCGTGGTCGAAGAGGCCGACATCCTGCTGAAGCTCGCCGATAGAGGGCATCTGCGCATCAGCGGGCGCAAGGTCGTGACCGATCTCGGCCTCGGCCGCCCGGGCGACGAGCAGATCCCCTTCGCGACCCTGGGCAGCGAGCATTTCGGCAGGGAGCTGTTCGGCAACATGATCGCGCTGGGCCGCCTGCTGCGACTGGCCGCAATCGAGTTCGACGAGCCCTCGATCCGCGAGTCGCTGCCACATCGCTTTGTCGAGGAGAACGTGGCCGCGATCCGCTTCGGGTACGAGCTGACGGCCGAGGAGATCGCACGGCTGGCCGCTGCGGCCCCGCCGAGCCGGTTCGAGATGAACGACGCGGCCACCGCGCCGCACCACCGTCGAACGGGGGTGGGAACCGGAGGCGCGATGGATATCGGCGGAGTGGGGGAGTCGGGCTAGCCCTCGTCGAGCGGGAAATCTGGGTCCAGCTCGCCGAGCACCGAGTCCAGGGCGGCGCCCTCGGCCGCGGTCAGCGCGCGCAGCGGCGCTCGCAGGTCCGGGTGGATGGGGACCCCTCGACGTCGGAGAACGTGTTTCACCGAGGCGATGAAGGGGTGCGTCTCCATGGCGGAGCGCAGGGTGCGCAGGCGTGACTCGGCGATCGTGTCGGGCGCGTCAAGCGCGTCACGAACGACCTCGGGGAACGCCGCGGCCAGGCCTGACACCGCGCCCAGCGCGCCACGAGCCATGGCGGCCGGGATGAGCGGCTCGGAGCCGATGTAGACCGGCAATCCGAGGTCGAGATACGGCTCGACCTTCAGGAAGGGGGACTCGCTGACCTTGAGGCCTGCCAGGTTCCTGGCACCGTCGCGGACGCGGGCCACCACCTCGAGCGGGACCGGATACCCGCTGCGAGCGGCGAAGGCATAGATGTAGAAGGGGAGCGGGGCGCAGGCCTCGGCGGCAGCCAGCAGATGCGCCGTCAGCGCATCGTCATCGAGCGGGAAGTACGGAGGCGGGATCACCGCGACCGCATCGGCCGCGATCTCGCCCGCGTGGGCGGCCAGCAAGACCGTCTCCGCGGTCGTCTGCGCTCCGCAGTGCACGATCAGTCGCCCACGAACCGCCGCGCGGAATACGCCCGCCGCCCGCCTGCGTTCCTCGGTGCTGAGCAGGATCCCCTCGCCGGTGGTGCCGCAGGCAAAGACCCCGTCGGCGCCGCGATCCTCCAGGAAGCGCACCATCGGCCAGATCGCGGCCTCGTCGAGCGCATCGCCACCGGGGCCCAGCGGCGTCGCGGCAGCGACGATGAGCGGCGGGCGTTCGGGCATGGCCGGAAGGGTAGCGGCTTTCGGCTTGTGGCCGCGCAGGAGGCGGGCTAGGCTGCCCGACACCATGGCACCCATCGCCCTCGACCATGCGACCATCCGCCGCGCTCCCAAGGTTCTGCTGCACGAGCACCTGGACGGGGGCCTTCGGCCGTCCACCCTGATCGAGCTGGCAGACGAACTCGGGTACACCGCGCTGCCGACACACGATGCCGTTGAGCTGGCCGGCTGGTTCAAGCCGGCCGCAGGCGAGGGAGGGCGGTCGCTGGTGCGCTACCTGGAGGCGTTCGACCATACCGTCGCCGTCATGCAGACCGCGGCCGCCATCGAACGCGTGGCGGCCGAGGAGGTCGAGGATCTCGCGGCCGACGGGGTCGTGTATGCCGAGGTTCGGTTCGCGCCGGAGCAGCACCTCCGTGAGGGCCTGTCGCTCGACGAGGTGGTGGAGGCGGCGGCCGCGGGCGTGCGGCGCGCGTCCACCGGGCGGCCGATCGTGGTGGGTCTGCTGCTGAGCGCGATGCGCCAGGCAGCGCGCTCGGTCGAGATTGCGGAGCTTGCGGTTCGTCATCGGGACCGCGGGGTCCTGGGCTTCGACGTGGCCGGGCCGGAGGCGGGCTACCCGCCCACCCGCTACCTCGACGCCTTTCAGCTGATCGCCCACGAGAACTTCCACTTCACCATCCATGCCGGGGAGGCCTTCGGGCTGCCATCGATCTGGGAGGCGCTCCAGTTCTGCGGCGCCGAGCGCCTGGGGCACGGGGTACGGATCGTCGACGACATCGCGACGCAACCCGACGGCCGGGTCGCCATCGGGCGCCTGGCCGCCTATGTCCGCGATCGGCGCATCCCGCTCGAGATGTGCCCGACCTCGAACGTCGATACCGGGGCCGTCGCCCGGCTCGAGGACCACCCGATCGACCTGCTCAAGCGCCTCCGCTTCCGCGTCACCCTGAACACGGACAATCGGCTGATGAGCCAGATCAGCCTGTCGGACGAGTTCGCCAGCATGGTCGCCACCTTCGGCTGGGACCTGGCCGACATGGAGTGGGTTACGCTCAACGCCATCAAGAGCGCCTTCCTGCCGTTCGACGGGCGGCTGAGAATCATCAACGAACAGGTGAAGCCCGGCTATGCCCGCCTGCGGGCCGAGGCGTCGTCAGCGGAGATCGGGGTGGCCTAGGTCAGCCGCCCGCTCGGTGTATCCTCACCGCGCCGAATGAGAAGCCCCGATCGAGGGAGTTCGACAGCATGACGTACGTGATCGCGGAGCCGTGCATCGGCGTCAAGGACGCCTCCTGCGTGGACGTCTGCCCGGTCGACTGCATCCATACCAGCGACGAGGCGCCGCTCTTCTACATCGATCCCGATGAGTGCATCGACTGCGGTGCGTGCGAGCCTGAATGCCCGGTGACCGCGATCTTCGCCGAGGACGCGGTGCCGGAGCAGTGGACCAACTTTACCCAGATCAACGCTGACTTCTTCAAGAAGTAGCGGATCGTGGTCCGCCTGATCGCCCTCTACAGCCAGCCTGAAGACTCGGCCGCATTCGACGTGCACTACCGCGAGGTGCACGCCCCGATCGTGCGCCGGTACCCCAACCTGGTCGGCATGCGACTGACCAGGGCCGATGGGATCGGCGGCCGCCCGGCCGCCTTCTACCTTATGGCTGAGATGAACTTCGCGTCGCGTGCGGATCTCGACGAGGCGCTCGCCTCCGATGCCGGGCGCGAGAGCGGTCGCGACCTGCGCAACTTCGCTGGAGCCGGGGTCACGCTCTTCGTGGCGGATGACGCGGATGCGACCGATGGCTGAGCCGAGCGCCCCGCTGGCGGTCGACCCGGAGTCGCTCGGCTTCGAGCGGGTCCGCTACGTCAAGGACGCGGGAACCGCCGTGGCGACGGTGACGATCGAGCGACCCCAGGTCCTCAACGCCTTCGACTTCCAGACGCTGCGCGAGCTGGGGCGCGCCTTCGAGGACGCGTCCTGGGACGACGGCATCGCGGTTGTGGTGGTGACCGGGGCGGGGGATCATGCCTTCTGCACCGGCGCGGACCTCGACGAGCAGGCGGCCATGGGCGCTACCAGCGGCCAGTACTGGCGCTGGATGGGCGCCTTCATCGAGATGCACGATCGCCTGCGCAACATCGGCAAGCCGACAATCGCGCGCATCAATGGGATCTGCGTCGGCGGCGGCAACGAGCTGCAGATGGCGTGCGACCTGTCCGTTCTGGTCGATGATGCCTACATCCGGCACGTCGGGCCGGAGCACGGCTCCGTTCCGGCCGGCGGAGCGACGCAGTGGCTGCCGATCCTGGTGGGCGACCGTCGCGCGCGCGAGATCCTGATGTTGTGTGAGCCGATCCATCCCATCCAGGCGCTCGACTGGGGCCTCGTCAACCGTGTCGTGCCGCGCGCCGACCTGGACGAGACGGTCGCCACGATGGCGGCGAATCTCCGCGCCAAGCTGCCGGAGGCGCTGCGCTACACGAAGACCCAGCTGAACTGGTGGCGCGACCTCGTCTGGTCGCAGACGGTGACGCACGCGCGGGACTGGCTGGCCATCCACTCGATGGCCGATGAGACACGGGAGGCGGTGGCCGCCTTCCACGAGAAGCGGGCCCCGCGATACGAGGAGGTGCGACGCCTCCAAGCCGGCGCCGGGCGCGCCTGCGCCTCCTGCGGAGAGACCGGCATCTCGGTCTACGCCGCGTACTGCCCGGGCTGCGGAGCGCAGCTTTCCGATGCGTTCGAGGCGATCCCGTGACTGACGAGCCGCTGATCCTGATCGAGCGCCACGAGGAGCGGCGCGTGGCACTGCTTCGCTTCAACCGCCCCAAGCAGCTGAACGCGCTGAACGGGGAGGTGATGGACGAGCTGTGCTCCACGCTCGAGGCACTCGATCGGGACGATACCATTCGCGTTCTCGTCGTGACCGGCAACGACCGGGCGTTCGCGGCGGGCGCCGATATCGGCGAGATGGCAGGCGCCAGCCCGATCGACATGCTGCGCACCAATCGCATCGCCCAGTGGGATCGCGTGCGTCGGATCGGCAAGCCGGTCATCGCCGCGGTCTCCGGCTGGTGCCTTGGCGGCGGCTGCGAGCTGGCGATGGCCCTGGACCTGATCGTGGCCGCCGAGAGCGCGCGCTTCGGCCAGCCGGAGATCAACCTGGGCGTCATCCCGGGAGCCGGCGGCACCCAGCGCCTGACACGGGCCGTCGGCAAGAGCGTCGCCATGGAGATGATACTCACCGGGGAGCCAATCGACGCGCGTGAGGCGCATCGGCTCGGACTGGTCGCCCGCGTCGTTCCGAACGAGCTGCTCGTGGAGGATGCGCTGGAGCTCGCGGCCAAGATCGCCACCAAGTCACCGCTGGCGCTGCGGCTGGCCAAGGAAGCGGTCAATGCGGCGTACGAGATGAGCCTGACCGATGCACTCGCGCACGAGCGCCGCCTCTTCTACCTGCTCTTCGCCTCCGATGACCAGAAGGAGGGGATGGCCGCCTTCCTCGAGAAGCGCGATCCCGACTTCACGGGCCGCTAGTCCTTCCGCTCGGGGAGCTGGACCCACCATTCGGCGAAGGAGCGGGCGCGTCCCTCCGGCGCTAGGCGAACCACCCAGATGTTGCTGTAGACCTCCTCCGGCTCATTGTCGTGGGCGGCGTACGTGGTCAGGCCGCGGACCACGCCGGTATCGCCATCCACAGCAACGATCTCGGACTCGAACTGCCAGGCATTCTTCGAATCGCCCAGCTCGATCCAGTTCGCGACGATCGCATCCCGGCCCTCCCATGGCTTGCCGAAGGGCCGTGGCGCGTAGGTCGCGTCCTCGGTGAAGAGGGCGGCGATGGCCTGCGGGTCATCGGTCTCCCAGGCACGGCGGTAGGCGGCCAGCGATCGTTCAACGTCGGTCCGATCCATTCGATCAACCTCATAGCGCGCCATTCTTCGGCAGTCTCCATTCTGAGGATAGAATCCGCGACATGCCGGACGCCAGCTACGACACGATCCTGGTCGAGGTGGCCGATGGCGTCGCGACCATCACGCTCAACCGCCCGGACTCCCTCAATGCGCTGAACGGCGCGATGCGGCGCGAGCTGTTGGCCGCCTTCAAGGCGGCGGGGCGCGATGAGGCGATCCGGGCGGTCGTTCTGACCGGCGCGGGCCGTGGATTCTGCAGCGGAGCCGACCTTCGGGGCGGCGCCGAGGAGCGCGCCTTCCGCCGCGTCCTGACCGATGAGTACAACCCGCTGATCGTGGCGATCCGCGAGCTGCCGAAGCCGGTGATCGCCGCGGTGAACGGCGTCGCCGCCGGGGCGGGCGTGTCGCTGGCGCTGGCTTGCGACCTCGTCTACGCGAGCGAGGACGCGCGGTTCATCCAGGCGTTCGTGCGGATCGGGCTGGTGCCCGATTCGGGCTCGACCCGAACCCTCGTCCGCGCACTGGGACGCCACCGGGCGGCGGCCCTGATCTTCAGCGGCGAGCCACTGGGAGCCGCCGAGGCCCACGCGGTCGGACTGGTCAACGACGTCATGCCGGCGGACCAGCTGGCCGTCAGCGTGAAGGCCGCAGCGGCGAAGCTGGCGGCGGCGCCGACGCGGGCAATCGGGCTGGTCAAGCGGGCCATCAACCACGCCGAGGATGCGATGCTGGCTGAGAGCCTGGCCATGGAGGCCTCGCTCCAGGAGCTGGCGGGCCGCACCGAGGACCACGCCGAAGGGGCGGCCGCGTTCGGCGAGAAGCGGGAGCCGCGCTTCGTTGGACGCTAAGCCCCCGGCCGTCGAGCGAATCGGAGTCCTGGGTGCCGGCACGATGGGGGCGGGCATCGCCCAGCTGGCCGCCGAAGCGGGGATCGCCGTTGTGATGCACGACCCGGTTGCGGGGGCCTACGAGCGCGCGCTCGAGCGCACGGCAGCCTTCCTGGCCCGCAAGGTCGAGAAGGGGCAGCTGAGCGAGGCGTTGCGCGCGGCGGCCTTGACGCGCATCGCGCCGGCCGCCACCCTCCAGGCACTGGCGGCCGCAGACCTCGTCATCGAGGCGATCCCCGAGGAGCTCGAGCTCAAGCGCGACGCCTTCCGTCGCCTGGACGCCGCTGCCGGTGCCGCCACCATCCTGGCGAGCAACACGAGCAGCCTGTCGATCAGCGCCATCGCGGCGGCCACCAGCCGCCCGGAGCGCGTGATCGGGATGCACTTCTTCAACCCGGTCCCGCTGATGGCGCTGGTCGAGGTGATCGCCGGGAAGCGAACCGCTCCGGAGGTCGCGGAGGCGACCATAAGGGCTGCGCGCCGGCTCGGCAAGACGCCGGTGCTCGCGGCCGACACCCCCGGTTTCATCGTCAACCGGGTGGCGCGCCCCTTCTACCTCGAAGCGATGCGGATCGCCGGCGAAGGATTGGCTCGGATCGAGGAGATCGATGCGTCGGCGCGCGGGATCGGCTTTCGGATGGGGCCGTTCGAGCTCGTCGACACCATCGGCGCCGACGTCAACCTGGCGGTGAGCGAGAGCGTGTACGAGGCGTTCGGACGCGATCCGCGGTATCGACCGCACGAATTGCAGCGCGCGCTGGTCGATGCGGGGCGCCTGGGCCGCAAGGCGGGAGGCGGCTTCTACGATTTCTCGCCCGATGGTGTACGCGGCGCAACCTGGTCCGGACTGGCGTCCGCGCCAACCGGGGAGCGCCTGACCGAGTCGCAGATCGCTGAACGGCTGCTGGCCACCATCGTCAACGAGGCGGCGTCTGCGGTGGGGGACGGCGTTGCGCCGCCGGAGTCGATCGACGCCGCGATGCGGCTGGGTGCCAACTACCCCTCCGGCCCGCTGGAGTGGGGCGAGCGGATCGGCCTGATCGAGGTCGTGCGCACCCTGGATTCCCTGCACGGCGTGGAGCCAGACGGACGCTATCGGGTCGTGCCGCTCCTGCGTTCCCTCGTCGAGGGCGGCGGATCCTTCTTCGCGCCGCGCGCGTGAGCGAGCCGCTGCATCGGTTCAAGGCGGTCGTCTTCGACATGGACGGCCTGCTGCTGGATACCGAGGTGCTCTGGCAGCGCGCCGAGGGTCGCCTCTTCGAGCGGCACGGCGCCGAATTCACGTTCGAGGACAAGCTGACGGTGATGGGCACCAGCGCGGCGTTCACCGGCGAGTTCTTCGCACGCCGCCTGGGGTACGGGAACGACCAGGCGGCGGCGCTCATTCGCGAGGTGAGCGAGCTGATGCACGAGGAGCTGCAGGCCCAGGTCGAGGCTCGCCCGGGCGCGATCGAGCTCGTCGAGCGGCTGCGTGGCCGCGTGCCACTGGGTCTCGCCTCGAACTCTCCTCGCTTCCTCGTCGACGTCGCCCTCCAGAGCGCAGCGTTCACCGAAGCATTCGACGCGGTGGTCAGCTCCGACGACGTTGCGCGGCACAAGCCCGCACCCGATCTCTATCTCCTCGTCTGCGAGCGGCTGGGCGTCGATCCGGCGGAGACGCTGGCCCTCGAGGACACCGCATCGGGGATCGCGGCCGCCAAGGCGGCCGGGCTGACCTGTATCGCCGTCCCACAGTTCGCCGAGACCGATGTCTCGGAGGCGGACCGCGTCATCGACTCGCTCGAGCGACTGCTGCCCGAGGCGTGACAACCGGCGGCGGGGTACCCTCTGCAGCATGTGTCGAAGCATCAAGACCCTCCGAACCCTTGACGAGCCTGCCCCCGATGAAGAGGTCCGCGCGGCCGCTCTGCAGTACGTGCGCAAGGTGAGTGGCTACCGCAAGCCGTCGCCGGCCAACGAGCACGCCTTCAATCACGCCGTCGAAGAGATCGCCATTGCCTCGAGCCGCCTGCTGGAGGCAGTGACCGCCACCCATCCGGCCCGCCGCGCAAGCTAACTGCCTCTCAGATCGGGCTTGGTCATTGGTTTCGGGTCCGGAGCCGGTTGGCGATCAAGGTCAGGATGATGGTGGCGGTCATCAGCAGCACCGCCATGGCGATCAGCACCGGTATCCGCCCCGCGAATCGCAGCTGCCCGTACAGGAAGACCGGGAAGGTGGGGTCCCCGCCGGCCAGGAAGTTGGCGAGCGCGACCTCGTCAAACGAGACGATGAATGCCGTCAGCCAGGCGGAGATCAGGGTTGGCCCCACCAGCGGCAGGATCACCCGCCGCAGAGTGGTCGGGTAGGACGCCCCCAGGTCCATGGCGGCATCTTCGAGCGCCGGATCGAGACCCACGATGCGCGACAGCAGGATCAGCGTCGCATACGGCAGCGCAATCACACTGTGCCCCAGGGCGACGGTCAGCAGCGAACGCGGCACCCCAAGAAGGTTGAAGAGCAGGAAGAGGGCAACGCCCAGCACGACGAATGGCACGACCAGCGGGGCGGCCGCCAGGGCGAGGAGGAGGCGCCGTCCGGCGAAGCGGAAGCGCAGCACAGCCAGGCTGACGGCAAAGCCGAGGGCGGTCGCTGCGGTCGCGGCCACGGTGGCCACCACCAGGCTGTTGCGGGCCGCTGCGAGCAAAGCGGGGTCATCGAAGACCTTGGCGTACCAGTCGAACGTGAGTCCCTTCAGCGGGAAGCTGAGCGAGGTGTTGGCGCTGAACGAGAAGACGGCGAGCAGCACGATCGGCAGGTAGAGGAAGGCGAGCAGGAGCGCGTACGTCGGCCCCAGCGGCAGGCGAGTCTTTCCCACACCGATCGCGCCGCTCCGGACGGGCCGCCTGACGGTTGTCATGCCACCGCCCTGCGCAGGTCGACGATGCGGAGGGCGATCGCCACGAGCGCCAGGGTCACCACCAGCATGATCACCGCCAGTGCCGACCCCAGGGGCCAGTTGCCGGCCCGCGTGAAGAAGTCCTGGATCAGGTTGCCGTACATGATCCCCTCGGTGCCGCCCACGAGGAACGGCGTCACGTATTCACCGATGGTCGGGATGAAGACCATGAAGAAGGTCGCCAGCACCCCCGGCAGGCTGAGGGGGACGGTCACCCGCCAGAACCGCGACCAGGGGCCGGAGCCGAGGTCGGCGGCAGCCTCCAGGTGGCTGCGATCCACCCGTTGCAGCGCGGCGTAGATCGGCAGCGCGGCGAACGGGATCCAGACGTAGACAAGCGTGATCACCACCGCCGCCTGCGAGTAGAGAAGCAGGCCGATCGGCTCATGGATGACACCGATCCAGACCAGGAACGAGTTGATGGCGCCGCTGCTGCCGAGGAGCAGCTTCCAGGCCAAAACCCGCATCAGGAAGCTCGTCGCGGCCGGCACGAGAAGGAGCACCAGGAAGATCGGCGCCCGATGGCGCGCCCGAAAAGCCAGGAAATAGGCGATCGGGAAGGCGAGCACGGTCGCCATCGCGGCGACGATCAGGGCCATGACGGCCGAAATGCCCAGCAGCCGCACCCACGACGGCGAGTCGACGACCTTCTCGTACTGGAGCGTCGAGAGCTGCAGAAGGCTGCCGAAGTCGATCGGGCCGCGTTCGCCCCGGAAGCTGATGAGTATTGCGAGCAGGAGGGGCGCGACGAAGAAAAGGATCAGCCAGGCGAACGGAGGGACGGCGAGGAACCGAAGGCTTCCTCGCCGTCCGAGCATCGGTCTAGACGCGCGCTGCTAGTCGGCCTTGACGTTCGCCCACATCTCGGTCCACGCCTCCCGCTGTGCGTCGGTGACGGGCGGCGTGAAGTTGGTGCTCTCCAGGATCGACGGGTCGTCGATGCCGAAGGCCTCGATCAGGACCGGGTCCTCGATCGCGTCCATGACCTCCTGGTTGGCGCAGCCGTAGTAGAAGAGGGTCACCGCGTTGCTGCAGGTCAGCGTCGCCAGCTTCATGTCCAGGAACTCGAGCGCCAGGTCGTAGTTGGCGGTGTCGGCGCTGATGCCGTACAGGCCCACCCACGAGTTGCGCCCCTCCTTGGGGGTCGCGTAGGCAACCGGCTGGCTCTCGTTGTAGAGGGTCTGCGCGTAGCAGCCCTGCCACGCGTAGGCCACCCAGATGTCGCCCCCTTCAACATCGGGGCAGAGGTCCGCGTACTCGTCGGCCCAGTACTTGAAGTTCAGGGCCTTCTGGTCCTTCCACTCCTGCTCTGCCTCCGCCAGCTGCTCGTCGGTGATCGCCTCCTCGTCCCAGCCATGGATATAGGAGGACACGGTCACCGCCGCGGGCCCGTCATCCCACATCGAGATGTGGCCGGCATAGGTTTCATCGAAGAGGATGTCCCAGCTCTCGACGCTGGCAACCTGATCGGTGTTGTAGAGGATCGAGGTGAAGCCCCAGTCCCACGGAACGAAGTACTGCTTGCCGTCGACCTTGCCCAGGTCCTGGAAGCTCTGCGGCACCTTGTCCCAGTTGGTCAGCTTGCTGGTGTCGATCTCCTTTGCCAGCCCCGCATCGACAAAGAGCTGCTGCCAGCCGGTGTAGAAGTGGAAGATGTCGGCCTGGCTGCCCTGCTCCATCTTGCCGAGGACGTCCGCATCCGAGCTGCCGGGCTCGAAGGTCACCGCAGCGTCGGGATTGGCCTCCTTGAAATCGGTCCAGAAGTCTTCCTCTTCGTACCCGCTCCACTCCAGGACGAGGAGCTTGTTGGGTGCGGCACAGGCGGCCAGGATCAGCATGCTGCCGACGAAGATCGCGAGAATTGTGCGGACAGGGGCGAATCGTGCGGGCACGGGCGGTCTCCTCAAGGGTTGGATTGCGCGATCCTACGCCGCGGCCATCGGCGCGGTCAACGCTTACACCCTAATGCTTGAACCGATATCCGAGGAGACTCGGCACGCGCGCCACCACCTGGGTGAGCAGTCCCGGTCGACGCCCGGCATCCAGCGCGTCGTCCTGTCGGATCAGCGCCTCGCGGATGGCGCGTGCCCCGACGAAGCGGAACGGCTCGGGAGGCAGGAATCGCTGGCGCCGGCCGAAGAGCGGGAGGAGGGCGATCGGGTCGCCACCGCCGGCGATGCGAGCGGCGAGGATGCGTCCCGCCAGGCGGGCGGGCCCCACCCCGTTGCCGGCGAAGCCATGCGCGTACAGCACGCGACCGCCATCGGTTGAGCCGATCTCGGGGAAGCGATCAGCGGTGATGTCGATCGGCCCGCCCCAGGCATCCTCCATCCGAACGTCTCCGAGCATCGGGAAAAGGTGGCGAAAGTTGGCGACCACCCGCGCGATCGCCTGGCGGTCGTGCGTGAAGATGGGACCGATGCGCCCGTCGAAGCCGGCCGCGCCGACGCCGGCACCAAATGCGATGCGACCGTCGCGCGTGGTTCGGAAGTAGCTGATCGTGAAGCGCGAATCGGCGATCGCCTCGCCACCGGTCCAGCCGAGTTCGGCAAGCCGGTCGGGGATCGGCTCGGTCACCACCATGTAGCTGCCCCACGCGAGGACCCGGGTCCAGAAGCCCGGCCAGCCGGCGGCCCAGGCGTTCACCGCGAGCACGACGCGATCCGCTCGCACAGTGCCGCGGGGTGTCTTCAGGTGCATGCCGCTCGCCCGCGGATCCATCCGCTCGACCGTGGTTCCCTCGTGGATCTGGACCCCGCGCTCCAGCAGGACGCGCCTCAAGCCCCGAGCCAGGAGCGCCGGCTGGACCGTCGCGGCGCTGGGCATGAAGACGCCCTCACCGAATGCCGGGGAAGCGCATATCTGCTGGACCGCCTCCCGGTCCATGTGCCGGAGCACACCCGGCGCCCCCAGTCGATCGAGATCTGCGATTGACTCGCCCCAGTCGTTGGCGACCTTCGGGAATGCATTGACGCGCAGGTATCCATCGGGCGCGAAGTGGGCATCGACCCCATGACGCTTGCACCAATCGCCGATGCCGGTCACGACCTCGTCCGCGGCCTCGGCGATGCGCAGGCCCTCGGCCGCCCCGTAGCGCTTGGCCAGGAATGGGAGGTACTCCCACCAGCCGTGTAGGAACCCTCCGTTGCGACCGCTCGGGCCGCCGCCGCAGATGTCCGCCTCGAGCAGGACGATCCGCATCTCGGGCGCAATCTCGCCCAGGAAATAGGCGGTCCACATCCCGGTGTAGCCGCCGCCGACGATCGCCACGTCCGCGCTCACCTCCCCGAAGAGCGAGGGAGCGAGCAGGCTCGGATGTTCCGCGGCCAGCGCCTCGCGCAGCCACCAGGCGCGGCGTTGGCCGGGGATCGGCAGCTCATGTGGCGCTAGGGCGGTCACGTCGCGCGATCCTAACCCGGTGCTAGCATCCACGCCTGATGCGCCAGCACGAACCAGCCCGCACCCCCGTGGTCGTCGACGGGCTGCGCACGCCGTTCGGCCGCTACGGCGGCGCCCTGCGCGAGGTCAGGCCGGACGACATGGCCGCGCACGTTATCCGTGCGCTCCTCGAGCGCACCGGCGTGGAACCCGCTGCCGTCGACGACGTGATCCTGGGGGCTGCCAACCAGGCCGGCGAGGACAATCGCAATGTCGGTCGAATGGCTGCACTGCTTGCCGGGATGCCGATCGAGGTGGCCGGCCAGACCGTCAACCGGCTGTGCGGATCGGGGATGCAGGCGGTCATCGGCGCCGCTCATGCCATTACCTCGGGCGACGGTGACCTGTTCGTGGCCGGGGGCGTGGAGTCGATGACCCGGGCCCCGTTCGTGATGGCCAAGGCATCCGCCGCCTTCCCGCGAGGCGAGCAGACCCTGTACGACACGACCCTGGGCTGGCGCTTCACCAACCCGCGCCTGGCGGATGCCTACTACCCCTATTCGATGGGCGAGACCGCCGAGAACGTTGTTGAGCGCTGTGGCGTCACCCGCGAGGACCAGGACCGATTCGCGTTCGAATCGCACCAGCGCTGGGCCGCGGCGCGCGCGGCAGGTCGCTTCGGCGACGAGGTGGTGCCGATCGAGGCGCCCGGTGCCAGAGGCGCCACCACGACGGTGGACCGTGACGAGCACCCCCGGCCGGACACCACTCTCGAGCAACTCGCTGCGCTGAAGCCTGCCTTCAAGCGTGATGCGTCTGGATCGGTAACCGCGGGCAACAGCAGCGGGATCAATGACGGCGCCGCCGCTCTCCTCGTCACCTCCGAGGCGCGCGCAGCCGAGCTGGGCCTGCGGCCGATGGCTCGGCTCCTCTCCAGTGCGGTGGCCGGTGTCGATCCCGCCACGATGGGCCTCGGACCGATCCCCGCCTCGCGAAAGGCGCTCGATCGGGCCGGCCTCTCCGTCGCGGACCTCGACCTGGTGGAGCTGAATGAGGCCTTCGCTGCGCAGGCGCTGCCAGTCATGCGCGAGCTGGAGCTCGACCCCGAGAAGGTCAACGTCAACGGCGGGGCGATCGCCATCGGCCATCCCCTCGGCGCTTCAGGCGCTCGCCTGGTGGCGACGCTCCTCCACGAGATGCGGCGACGCGGCGCGCGGCACGGGCTGGCCACCATGTGCATCGGCGTCGGGCAGGGGATCGCCTCCGTCTGGGAGGCGGTGGACTAGCGCGCTATGCGGCTCATCCCCGGGGCGAGGGATTCAACGATGTATCGGACGATCCGCGCCGCGTCGGTCCCGCGCGGATCGAGGTCCGGGTTATAGATGGTGACGTCCCAGCCGATCGCAACCCGGCTCTTGAGCGCCCGTCGAGTCAGAGAGGTCAGGGCCTCCCAGCCTATGCCGCCGGCCTGCGGGTAGTCGATGGCGCCGAGGCTCTCCGTCGAGAGCACGTCGAGATCGACGTGGAGCCACCACGCCCCCATTCGCCCCAGCCGGTCGACCGACGAGGCAGCAACCGCTATGGGATCCGCGGACGCCTCCTCTGCACGCACGATCTCGACAAGGTCGCCGATCGTCGGGACCCCGGCGGCGGCAAGCTCGCCCTGGTCGCGCGGACCCACGACGACCACGTCGTCCGGGTCGAGGCGTGGCAACGCAGCTCTGAGGTCCTGGGGCAGGCTGCTCAGCGTCAGACCAAGGGCGAACCCAAGCTCCATGTCGGCTGCCTCGCCTGTCGTCGACGCAGCCGGCGGCCAGGCATCCTCATGGCCGTCGATGAAGAAGAGCCCGGGCACCTGGCGCCTGTCTCCGCCATTGAGGCAGCCAAGGAGGACGGGGCAGTCCCCGCCGAGCACCAGAGGGAACCCGCCGGTTTGCAGCGCGGCCTCAACCTCCGCGCCGACGGCGCGGATCATCGTGGCGAGCGCCCCGGGCGCGATCACGCCTGAGATCGGCTCGCGCTCCCGGGAGGTTGCGCCGAAGTTCAGGTCGCCCCGGTCCGTGACCTCCAAACCCGCCGCGCGAAGCCTTTCCACCAGCCCTGCGCGCCGGAGTGCCGTGGGCGCCCGCGCGACGCCGTCCGTGGTCCCCGACGAGTTGAACGGGGCTCCGACGATTCGGATTACGCGCGGAGCCACGCTCCGTCAGCCGAGGCGGAGGTGCGGCAGGACCTCCTCCCCGAACGCGGCAATGAATTCGGCCTGGTTGCGCCCGACGTTGTGAAGGTGGATCTCGTCGAAGCCCATGTCCACGAACTTCTGGATGTGCGCCGCGTGCTCGTCGAGGTCGGCCGAGATCAGGACCCGATTCGTGAAGTGCTCGGGGCGGATCAGCTTGGCGAGGTTGGCGAAGTCCTCCGGGTGGCGGATGTCCTGCTTCGGAAAGGGCATGCCGCCGTTGGGCCACTCGCGCATTGCGTTCGCCTCAGCCACAGCGTGGGTCTTCGCCCACGAGACGTGGATCTGCAGCAACTTCGGCATTGAGTGCGGATCCCGGCCCGCCTGGAGCGCCCCCTCTCCGAACTTGGCCCACAACATCTGGATCTTCACATCTGCCGCTCCGACCGTGATCATCCCGTCGGCGTGGCGACCGGTGCGCTTGGCGTTCATCGGTCCGGCGGTGGCGACGTAGATCGGGACCGCCTGTTCCGGGCGGGTGTAGAGCTTGGCCGACTCCAGGGTGAAATAGGTGCCGGTGTGCCGCACCACGTCGCCCGTGAAGAGCTTGTTGATGATTTCGATCGCCTCGAACAGCATCGCGCTGCGAATGCCGATCTCTGGCCACTTGCCGCCGATGACGTGCTCATTGAGCGCCTCACCTGCACCCAGTCCGAGCCAGAAGCGGCCCGGATACATCGCGCCCATCGTGGCGGCGGCATGCGCGATGACCGCGGGGTGGTAGCGGAACCCCGGGGCTGTGACGGCGAGGCCGATCGGCAAGGTCGTGCGCTGCCCCAAGGCGCCCAAGAAAGTCCAGGCGAACGCAGCGTTTCCCTGTTGCGGCGTCCAGGGGTGGAAGTGCTCGCTGACCATGAATCCCGCGGAGAATCCGGCGGCCTCAGCCTGTGGGCACCATTCGAGCAGGTCGGTCGGATGGAACTGCTCGAGCATGGCCGCGTAGCCGATCTTCGTCACCGTCACAGCGTACCCGAGTCAATGGGACCCGAGACAGGAAGAGGCCGCCCCGCGGGTGCGGGACGGCCTCAGTCGAAGAGCGAACGCTCGGGTCAGGTCGATGGCGCCTCAGATTCCGACGCATCGGCCTCATCATCGTCCAACCCGTGGAATCCAACGTGGCCACGGCCGGGGTGGAGCAGGGAGAGATCGCCGGAGGCCAGCGCCTCGTCGAGCTTCGAGAGGATCTCGTCGGCGCGGGCCTGGTCCAGCCCCTCCGCCACCGCCGCATCCAGCCTGGTCTTGGCAGCATCGAGAATCGCCTGGCTGACGGTGTCGTAGTCCTTGCCCTGCGCGGTGGCGACGTCCTGGAGCGAGTCACCGCTTCGCAGCGCTTGCTTGAGCTCGCCCGGCTCGATGCCGAGTGCCTCGGCCGCCACGCTCAGGAGAGGACCGCCGAAGTGAGCCTTGGGCCCATGCCCGCCCCGCGCGAACGGATGACCGAAGAACCGGCAGGCGTTGCTGCCATCTGCCGCCGCGATCTTGTCCTTCAGCGCGGTGGCGCGCTCCTCGGTCAGGTCGCCGGCCGCGACCGCCGCGTCGATGGCGGCGATGCTCGCGGCCTTGGCGGCGGGGAGAAGGTCGTCGACAGAAACGCCCAACTGGTCGGCAAACGCCGCCTGCCAGGCCTCGCAGTACTCGCCGTTGGCGAGATTGGCAGCCGATGCGCTCGCCCCCGGTGCTGAGGGTGCCGCCAGCGCGGCGCTGATCAGGGTGCCACCCACGAGCGCTGCCGCGACCAGCCCGCCGGCGATGCCCAGGGTCTTGGTGTTCTTCACGTGCTCGTCCTCGTTGGATCGTCGCTTGCCGTGATCTCAGTCCAGCAGAGCATCGGCTCCGGCGATCAAGAACGCATCAAGATCGCGCCCTGCTGTCTTGACATCCTCTGAATCGGCCTGCCTCTAGGATGGGCCAATGGCGCGTCACAGGATCCTGATCGTCGAGGACGAGCCGCAGCTGCGCGGGCTGCTGCGACTGTACCTGGAGCGGGCAGGCTACGTGGTGACCGATGCCGGGGACGGCGCGGCAGCGTTGGCAGCCTTCGCAACCGATGGGGCTGACCTGGTGGTCCTGGACCTGATGCTGCCCGGGATGCAGGGCGAGGCGGTGCTCGAGGGCCTGCGCGAAAAGGCGGACGTCCCGATCCTGATCACCAGCGCCAAGCGCTCCGACGCCGAGCGCATCGCCGGGCTGCGGCTGGGCGCGGATGACTACCTTGCCAAGCCCTTCAACCCGCATGAGCTCACGGCTCGGGTGGCGGCGATCCTGCGACGCGTTCGCCCCGAGGCGGCGGACCTGGGCGAAGCGATCATCTCGCTTGCGGCCGGTCGCCTTGTCCTTGATCCCGCCTCCAGGCGCTACACGCTTGCGGGCGGGGAGGGTGGCCGGCTGACACCCGGCGAGGCCTCCCTGTTGGTGGCGCTGGCGCGCCGTCCCGGCGCGGTCCTGGCGCGTGAGCAGCTGCTCGAAACGGTGGCGCGCCGTCCGGACGAGGTCTATGAGCGCGTGGTGGACGTCCACGTGGCCAACCTGCGAAAGAAGCTGGGCGACGACGCCGCCGACCCGTGGCTGATCGAGACGATCCCGTCGACCGGCTATCGCCTGGTGGCCGCGAGGGATCCGGCGTGACGGTCAGCCGTGAGGAGGTCCGGGGCCAGCCGCTGGGCCTGCGGCTGGCCCTGATGCTCTCCGCCGCCGTCCTTGCGGTCCTGCTGATTGCCGGCCTCGCGGTGAACCGCATCGTCAGCGGCTCGCTGGAACAGGAGCTGAGCGCGGCCGAGCGAGACAGAATCACGGTTGTCGCCGGAGCGATCGGCGGGGTCGACCTGGGGGCGCCCAAAGCGAAGCATGGGGTCGAGGTTGTGCTCCGCCGCATCGCAAACTCGATGCGTGGACACGTGCAGCTGATCGGTCCCGATGGAGCCCTGCTGGTCGACGTCGGCCGGTTGCCACCAGGGGTCTCGACCGAGACCATCTCGGAGGCGGTTCCGGGCTCGGACGCAACGTTGCGGATCGAAGTGCCACGCTCGGATCGCGCCTTCCTGCGGATCTTCAACCTGAGCCTGCTCGTCGCCGGCCTGCTGGCGATCGTGGCGGTCGTAGTGGTCGCCCTCCTCCTCTCCTCGCGCCTGACGCGCCCGCTCCAGGGCGTGGCGGCCGCCGCACAGCGGCTTGGCCATGGCGACCTCGGCGCCCGCGCAACGGGCGGGCCTGACCGCGAGTCGAATGAGCTGGCCGGTGCCTTCAACGCCATGGCAGAGCGAGTCCAGCGCTCGGAGATGCTGCGCCGTCGCGCCGCCAGTGACATGGCGCACGACCTGGCGACCCCGGCCACCGTGCTCGAGTCGCAGCTGCAGGCGATGGTCGACGGGGTGGTGCCCGCGGATCGCCAGCAGCTTGATCGCGCACGTGCCGCGGCCGGCGCGCTGTCGCGAGTGATCGCGCAGCTCGGCGAGTTGGTCGACGCCGAGTCCGCGGTCCTCCAGCGCCGCCCCCAGGTCATGTCGCTGGGGGAGCTGCTGGCCGAGGTCGAGCGCGCCATCGAGCCGCTCTTCCGGCAGCGAGGGGTCGGAATCGTTGTTGCGCAGGGTCCTGCCTCGTTGCAGGTCGAGGTCGACCCGACCCAGGTCGGCCGCGCGCTGCGCAACGTGCTGGCCAACGCGGCGCAGCACTCACCCGAGGGAGCGACGGTGCACGTCGCGGCGGAAGCGGCGGCCACTGAGGCGGTGGTGCGCGTCACCGACGCCGGGCCGGGGATCGCCGCCCAGGATCTGTCACACGTCTTCGAACGCTTCTATCGAGCGGACCGGGCGCGTGGTGCCGGGGAGCCACGCACGGGCAGCGGGATCGGGCTGACCATCGCCCGTGAGCTCCTGGTCGCCAACGGCGGCCGCATCGCGATCGAGCGTACTGGCCCCGACGGGACGACCTTCGCGATCGCGCTGCCGCGCGTCGGCTAGGGGCCGGCCAGCTCCCAGCTGCGCTTGCGGGGGATCGCCAGCCAGTCGTCGCGGAGGATGGACATGATGTGCACGTCGTGGTGCGCGCCGCGATGGAAGCGTGCACGTCGCTGGATGGCATCGGTCTGGAAGCCGGCCTTCTGGTACGAGCGGACGGCGCGCTCGTTGAAGTCGAAAACCTCGAGCTCGATCCGCTCCAGGCGCAGCTCCCCGAAGCCGAGATCAACCAGAGCATTGAGCGCATCGGTTCCGTATCCCTGGCCGAGGTAGCGCCGGTCCCCGATGAAGATTCCGACGATGCCGCTGCCGTTGACCTTGTCGACGTCGCGCAGGAGGACAGTACCGATGCTCTCCTCGGTCCCCAGCAGGCAGATGGCAAAGCCATAGGCGGTCGGATTCATCGGGTTCTGCGAGAAGATCTCGGTGCTGAAGCGCTCGGCAGCGGCCTTCGACATCGGCGTCTTCGCCCCCAGGAAGTGGCCGACCTCGGCATCGCCGGCGTAGGTGGAGTCGTGGATGACGTCGGATGGTTCGCTGGGGCGCAGCCAGACCCGCTCGCCGCGGATCATGGGACGCGGCGCGGGTGCCTCGGCATCGGTCATTGCCCGCATGATACCGGCCCCCTTGCACGGGCTATGCCTCGAAGGGAAGACCTCGCTCGACCGTCGACCAGCCCGCGATCAGCAATCGCCTGGCCACGTCGGGGTCACGCGCCGGCGGATGGTCCGGCGCGATCAGGGCGCCGGCAAGACCGGGGAGCAGCGGGGACAGGCCAAACGAGGCAGCGATCAGCGCGTCGCCCTCGAACGGGCCGGATTCGATGCGGTACAGGACCTCCTGGTCCATGGCGTCGTAGTGAATCCAATATGGATCGGTCGACGTGACCCGCGCCAGTCGCACGCCCGCTCGCAGCTGCTGTCCCTCCGGCGTTTCGGGCAGCATCGGGGAGCCCGCGTACCACACCCGCCCCGTCCGCAGGTCCCGCTGCAGGGTGTCGTTCCAGCCGTCCCACCAGGATGGCTGTCGCGGCTCGGCCGGATCGAGCGCCAGGTTTGCCAGGACGACGAATCCATGAGCGTCGTGCGGCGTGGTGAGGCAGCGCTCGTCGCAGCGGGGCAGGAGCACGCGCCGCAGCTCGCTGATTGCCAGTCGGGCGCTCAGCCACGCGCTGGAAGCCGCCCCCGACCGTCGCGCCCCCGGGTTGATGAGTGCAACCACCTCGTCACCCTTCCGCATCTGATCGATGGCAATCGAGAAGGCGCGGAGGGCATCGCCATTGTGCTCGCGGGGACCCGCGTTGGGTCTGGATCGGATCATCCACCCATGGACCTATACCGACGGGGACTTTGCAACTACAAGTAACCGCACTACACGCCACCGCTGACGCCACGCGGTGCGCCCTGTCCACGGTCACGCCCAGACAGAAGCGGTACGACAGTTAGACGGGCGACCGGCGTGCAGGGCGCCCGACCGCGCCCGCGACGGCCCCCGACTGCCCGGTTGCGCCCCGGGTTCCCCACGCGTACCGTGGCCGCCACCATGGAGCCCTCCCCCGACGTCAGCCTGGAAGCGTGGTACGGCCGCTTCCCGGAGGGCTGGTGGGGCTATCACTGGAGCCCGCCGCGGCCGATGAGCGCGGTCGAGATCGTCGGCAGCGGCAGCCTCGACGCTCGCCTGATGGCGACCCTCTGGGCGGTGACCAGCCGCAGGCGCAGCGTGATGCTCGCCTCGGAGGCACCGATGGCCGGCAAGACGACGACCCTCTCCGCGCTGGTCGACTTCCTTGCTCCCGGCACGGTGGGGGTCTTCCTGCGTGGCTGGCGGGGCGACTTTGAATGGACCGATGAGATCGGTCCCGAGCGCGGCTACCTGCTGGTCAACGAGATGAGCGACCACCTGCCGGTCTACGTCTGGGGCCGCAACGCTCTCGGAGCACTGCAGCTGGCGGGGCGCGGCTACGGCATGGGCGCCACCATGCACGCCGACTCGCTGGATGAGGCGATCGCCCTCCTAGGTGATCAGCTCGGCGCGGCCGATGCCGACCTTGCCGGCCTGACGCTCTACCTCCAGTACTCCGCCTACCGCACACCGGCCGGCATGTACCGTCGGGTCGAGGAGGCCTGGCACCTGCGGCTGGACGATGGCGGGACGCTGGCCCCCCTCCGCCTGGCGGCGCTCGACGGCGGCCGGTCACCGAGCCTGACCGGCGCGCAGCGTGATCCGGAGCCGCCGTGGCTGGCCGGCGACGGGGGGCGCTCCGGCCGCCTTCTGGTGCATGACCCTGCGGCGTACGCTGTGCTGGCCGCGAGCCTCGGCCTCGCACCGGACGACCTGGAGGCGGAGCTGGCGGAACGTTCCGAATATCTCACCGCGCTGGCGGATCGCGGGGTCTGCGATCCGGCCTCGGTCGCGTCCGCCCTACTGGATTATCCGTCCCTGCCCGAAGGAGCCACCGCATGACCGACCGACCGACCATCGGCACCCTCGCAGAGCTGCGTGCCGGCGGGTACCGGTCCCGGAGCGTCAAGGAGGAGATGCGCGCCAACCTGGTGGATCGTCTGCGGCGCGGGGAGTCGCTGCTGCCGGGGATCATCGGCTACGACGAGACGGTGCTGCCACAGGTGGAGAACGCCATCCTGGCGGGGCAGGACATCATCCTGCTCGGGGAGCGCGGCCAGGCCAAGAGCCGGATCGCCCGCTCGCTGGTGGGGCTGCTCGACGAATGGATGCCGGTCGTGGCCGGCGCGGAGCTGCACGACGACCCGCTGCGGCCGGCCAGCCCGTTTGCGCGCGCGCTGGTGGCGGAACAAGGGGATGCCACCCCGATCGCCTGGGTGGCGGCCGCGGATCGCTACGGGGAGAAGCTGGCCACGCCGGACATCACCATCGCCGACCTGGTGGGGGAGGTCGACCCGGTCAAGGTTGCCGAGGGCCGCTACCTCTCCGACGAGCTGACGATCCATTACGGCCTGCTGCCGCGCACCAACCGCGGGATCTTCGCGCTCAACGAGCTGCCGGACCTTGCCGAGCGGATCCAGGTGGGGCTCCTGAACTTGATGGAGGAGCGCGACGTCCAGATCCGGGGCTACAAGGTGCGGCTCAGCCTGGACCTGTTCGTGGTCGCATCCGCCAACCCGGAGGACTACACCAGCCGGGGGCGCATCATCACGCCCCTCAAGGACCGATTCGGCGCGCAGATCCGCACTCACTACCCCGAGGACCCGGAGACCGAGATCGCCATCATGGAGGCCGAGTGGCTGGCCTTCGATGACGAGACGGCGGCATCGGTCCCGGTGCAGGTGCCCTCGTTCATGAAGGAGATCGTCGCCGAGCTGTCGCAGCTGGCGCGACGGTCGTCAGAGGTGAGCCAGCGCTCCGGGGTCAGCGTTCGCGTAACGATCGCCAACCACGAGACGCTGGTGGCCGCCGCCCTGAAGCGGGCCGTGCGCCTGGGCGAGCCGATCGGGGCGCCACGCGTCAGCGACCTCGGCGCGATCGTGGCATCGACCGCCGGCAAGATCGAGCTCGAGACGCTCGGCGACGAGACGCGCGAGGACAAGGTGATCGAGAAGCTCGTGCAGCGCGCCGTGGTCAACGTCTTCAATCGGCACTTCTCGCTCTCCGAGCTGGTCGGCCTGGTCGAGCGCTTCGAGGCGGGGACGGAGATCGAGGTGGGCGACGCGGTGGCCTCGGACCTGCTGCAGCGGACCGTCGCGGAGCTGCCGGAGCTGAGCCGCGCCGTGGGGCGGCTCGACCTTGGCGAATCGCCGGCCGGCGTCGCCAGCGGCGTGGAGTTCGTGCTGGAGGGGCTGCACCTCAACCGGCGGCTGAACAAGGAGCGGCGTGGCGGCGGCGTGCGCTACGCGAGGTAAGGCGGTGGCTGCTGCAGGCTTGGCCGCGGCGTTACGAGCGGCTTCGACTCCGCCATCCAGTCTGCGGTCGTGACCAGCTACCGCTACTCGCACTGGGATGGCAGCCAGAGCCTGCCTCCCTTTGACGCCGACGATGTGCTGGAGGCGCTCTCGGAGGACATCCTTGCCGAGGGCGATATCCGGCGCGCCCTGCAACGCTTGATGCAGCGGGGCATGCGCGGCACGCGCGGTGGCGACGTACCGGGGTTGCGGCGGATCGTGGAGCAGCTACGCGCTCGTCGCGCGGAGGAGCTGTCAAAGGCGAACCTGGACGGCATGCTCGACGATGTCGCGGCACGGCTGGAGCAGATCGTCGAGCAGGAGCGGGCGGGGATAGAGCGGCGTGTCCACGAGGCCGAGCAACGATCCCTTGACGCGGCGCCGGGACCGGCGCAGGACCAGGCACGGATGGCGGAGCAGGTCCTGAGTCGCACCGCACAACAGCGGCGCGACCGCCTCGACGCCCTGCCGGACGACCTGGCAGGGCGGCTGACGAGCCTGCGCGACTACGAGTTCATGGATGCCGATGCACGCGACGCATTCAACGCCCTCACCGACGAGCTTCGCCAGCAGCTCCTGCAGACCTACTTCCATGGGCTGAAGGAGGGGGTCGCCGGCATCTCGCCCGAGGATCTCGACGGCGTGCGGGCGATGGTCCGCGACCTCAACAAGCTGCTCGAGAAGCATGCGGCGGGCTCCGACACGAGCGCCGACTTCGCCTCCTTCATGGTCCGACACGGGCACTACTTCCCGCCCGGGATCGAGACGGTCGACCAGCTGATCGATCACCTGCACCGCCAGGCCTCACAGATGGCATCCCTCATGGCATCACTGAGTCCCGAGATGCGGGCCGAGCTCCAGGAGATGATGGACGAGCTGCTGCGCGACGATCGCCTGCGGTGGGACATGGCGCGCCTGGCCGGCGCCCTCCAGGCCCTCCGCCCCGATACCCCCTTCGGGGAGCCGTATCCGTTCAGCGGCGACGAGCCGCTGGGGCTGCCCGAGGCGCTCGACGCCATCGATCGGCAGCAGCGCTTCGACGCCATGGAGGAGGAGCTGCTGGCAGCCCGCGACCCCGACTCACTGGAGCAGATCGATGCCGAGGCACTCCGGGCACTCGGTGGCGACGAGGCTACCGGGGACCTCGAGCAGCTGCGCGCGCTGACCCGGGCGCTGGAGGAGGCGGGCTACCTGGAGCGCGGGGACGATCGGCTGGAGCTGACGCCGCGTGCAGCCCGCAAGCTGGGGATGCGCGCGCTGACGGATATCTTCAGCCGGTTGCGGCGTGAGTCCCTCGGCGGCCACGCACTGCCGTCTTCGGGGAGTGGCGGCGAGCAGACGGATGAAACCAAGCCGTTCGAGCATGGGGACCCGTTCGCTGTCGACCTCAATCGGACCCTCTTCAATGCGATGGCCCGCAACGGACCGGGAACCCCCGTCCGCATCGCGCCGGGCGATTTCGAGGTGCATCGGTCCGAGGAGACCACGGTCAGCTCAACGGTGCTGCTGCTTGATATGAGCCGATCGATGCTGCTTCGAGGCTGCTCAACCGCCGCCAAACGGGTGGCGATGGCGCTCCATACCCTGATTCACACGAAGTACCCGCGCGACCGGCTGTACGTGGTCGGCTTCGCGTACTTCGCGCGCCAGATCAAGCCGGAGGCGATCGCCACCCTATCACCGTACGAGTTCGAGTACGGGACCAACCTCCAGCACGCGCTGATCATCGCCCGCCAGCTGCTCGGCCGTCGCAGCGGCGGCAACAAGGAGATCGTGGTGATTACCGATGGCGAGCCGACCGCGCATATCGCCAACGGCCAGGTCGAGTTCGCCTACCCGCCGACCATGCGGACCATGCAGTCGACTCTGCGGGAGGTGGGGCGCGCGACCCGGGAGGGGATCGTGATCAACACCTTCATGCTGGAGCGGTCGCGGTACCTTTCCGAGTTCGTCGACCTGATGAGCCGGATCAATCGCGGTCGTGCCTTCTACGTGGAGCCCGAGCACCTCGGCGAGTACGTCCTGGTCGACTACGTCAGCAAGAAGCGCAAGCGCGTCGCCTGATCCTGGCAACAGGGCGTGAGCAGCGCGCGGCGGGGGATTCGGGCCGCTTTTCGGCTCATCGAGCCCCCTCGTCACCCGGGTGACGAGGGCGTCCCCGTGCTCCCGATGGCTTACCCGCCCCACCGGTTCGGCGCAGCCGCATACGCGGACTGATCAGATGATCTGAACACTAGCCCGGCCCGCTTACGGCGCGCTTACCGGAGTGGACCCGGCACAATGGCCCCCATGACCGAGCGCATGAAGGTGGGAGTCCAACTGCCGGAGGTCGAATGGGTGGCCCGGTGGCCGCATCTGCGCGAGATGGCTCGCACGGCCGATGAGATCGGCCTCGACTCGATCTGGGTGGGCGATCACCTGCTGTATCGGGGTGACGGGCTGCCGCCGCGGGGACCGTGGGAGGCCTGGACCACCCTCGCCGGCATCGCCGCGGTGACGGAACGGGTGCAGATCGGGCCGTTGGTGGCGGCGGCCAGCTTCCATAACCCTGCCATGCTCGCCAAGCATGCCGCCACCGTGGACGAGATCTCCGGCGGAAGGCTGATCCTCGGCCTCGGCGCCGGCTGGAACGAGACTGAATACCTGGCCTATGGCTTCCCGTTCGACCATCGGGTCAGCCGCTTCGAGGAGGCTTTCACGATCATTCGCACGCTCCTCGTAGACGGGCGCTGCGACTTCCACGGCACCTACTACGACCTGCAGGACTGCGAGCTGCTGCCGCGCGGGCCGCGCCACGCGCATGGTGAGGGGCCGCCGCTCCTGGTCGGCTCGATGGGCGAGCGGATGCTGGCCATCACGCTCCCCTGGGCCCAGGCCTGGAACGCCTGGTTCACCTGGTTCGGCAACAGCGTGGAGGGCTACCGGCCGCTGCGCGAGAAGATCGACGCGGCATGCCGGGCGGCCGGCCGCGAGCCCGCTGAGGTTGAGCGCACGCTGGCGCTGCTGGTGGGCTTCCCGGGTGCGAAAGGCAGGTCGCTGGGCGACCTGAAGGAGCCCGATGTCAGGCCGATCCCGAGCGATCCAGCCACCCTGGCGGCGACCCTGCGCGAATTCGAGGCCGAGGGCGTTGCGCATGTCCAGCTGGTTCTCGACCCCATCAACGCGGAGACGATCGCCGGGCTCGCACCGATGCTGAAGGAGCTCCGCGCCTAGATCTGCCACGGGGCGGTATGCTCGGTGCATGGAGGGTACGCAGGCCCCGTTTCCCCTCGGCCCGAACGGGCGTCTCGAGGCTGAGCCCTTGACCAATGCGGTCGGCAACCACGCCGTGCTGGTCCGCGAAGGCGAGCAGCCACGAGCGCTGGTCACCGTGGAAGCGGGGAGTCCCGAGCGAGAGCGGGTGATCATCGTGCCGCTCGACAGCGACGTCGAGATGCGGGTCGACGGCGATGCGCTGGCCATCTGGCTGTCGCAGGGCTCGATCGGCTCCGCACCCTCGAACGTGCCCGCGTGGGCCAACGCCATCGGCTTTGGGCTGGTGATCGCCGCGCTCGGCTTCGCCCTGCTCGGCAGCGTCACGTTCTTCGGCTGGCTGCTTCGGACGCTGGGATGGCTCTGACCCCTCCCACCTCCGGCCTGATCGCCATGCGCATCGGCCAGGAGTTCGGCCCGCCCGAGGAGTTCGCGAGTTCGCTCGAGCTGGCCATCGAGCGTGGAGGCGAGCGGGGAGCGACGATCGTGGCGGTCCTGGATCGAGGCGACCTGGCGACCCACATCCCGCAGGTCGACGGTCCCTCGTGGAACACGGTTCCGCTGGTCCACCTGCACCGTGGCCAGCAGCCGACCGAGGAGGACTGGGCGGTCGCCAATGCCATCGTCGAGCGGCTGGAGCGCTACCGCTGAGCCGATGGACGACGATCGCGGCCTCTGGCTGCGGGCGATGATGGGCCGCTTCGCAACCGGCGTGACGGTGGTCGCCGCGCGGCATGGGCCATTGCTGGCCGGGATGACGGCGAATGCGATCGCCTCGATCAGCCTCGACCCGCCGCTGCTGATGGTCAGCATCAACCGGGGAAGCGAGACGCACGTCGCCATGGTGGGCAGCCACTCGTTCGCGGTCAGCGTCCTCGGAGAGGATCAGCGCTCGATCGCGGATTGCTTCGCCCTGCCCACCACGGCCGGAAAGCTGCAGCGCTTCTGTGACGCGCCGTGGCATGAGGCGGAGACCGGCTCACCGATCCTGGACGGCGCCATCGCCTTCTTCGATTGCCGGCTGCACGAATCGCATGCCGCCGGCACGCACACCATCTTCATCGGCGAGATCGTGGCCGCCGGCTACGAGGAGAGCGGCGAGCCGCTTCTCTGGTTCGGCTCGCGCTACCGCCGATTGGCGCCGGAACCGGTCGAGGGCTAGGCGCGGACCGCTGCCAGCGCCTCGGAGATTACGCCGATCGCGGTCTCGACCTCGTCATCGGTCGTGACCAGCGGCGGGATGACGCGCACCACCTGGCCGTGGGTGCCGCAGCTGAGCAGGAGCAGTTTGCGATCGAAGGCCTCGTGCAGGATGCCCTTGGCCAGGTCCGGGCGAGGTGTCAGCTGCGGGCCCTGCGCAAGCTCGATCCCGATCATCAGCCCTCGCCCTCGCACCTCGGCGACGCAGCTGTGTCCTTCGGCCACCTCGCGGAGCCCGGCCAGCAGACGCTCTCCCTGTCGCGCCGCGTTGGCGAGCAGCCCCTCCGACTCGATCACGTCGAGCGTGGCCACGGCCGCGGCGCAGGCGACCGCGTTGCCGCCGTAGGTTCCGCCGTGGGAGCCGGGCCCCAGCCGGTCGAGCAGCTCGCGGCGGGCCATGATGCCGGAGAGCGGCATCCCCGAGGCGATTCCCTTGGCGATCACTACGATATCCGGGCGTGCATCGTACCAATCGGTCGCCCACATCCTGCCGCTGCGTCCCATGCCGGACTGCACCTCGTCGGCGATCAGCAGGATGCCGTGCCGATCGGCGACCTCACGCAGCGCGGGCAGGAAGCCATCCGGCGGGAGCACGTAGCCGCCCTCGCCCAGGATCGGCTCGACCAGGAAGGCGGCCACGTCATCGGGGTAGACGACGGTCGCGAAGAGCTCCTCGATGCCGGCCAGGCTGAATGCCACCGCTGCGTCGGCGTCGCGACCGGTCGGGTTGCGCAGCACGTACGGGTAGGGCGCGAAGTGCACGCCGCCGAGCAGCGGCTCGAAGTGGCCGCGGTACTTGACCCCGGAGCTGGTCAGCGCCATCGCGCCGTGGGTGCGGCCGTGGAACCCACCTCGGAAAGCGATGATGGCGGGCCGCCGCGTGGAGTACTTGGCCAGCTTGACGGACGCCTCTATCGCCTCGGCCCCCGAGTTCGAGAGGAAGAGCCCTGCCTCCTCCCCGTCACGGAGCCCGGGGAAGGTGCGCGGCAGGCGCGCATGAAGCTCGAGGCCGGGCTTGTGATACAGGATGTTCTGCTGGGCGTGGATGATCCTGCCGGCCTGCTCGGCGATCGCTGCGGCAACCCGTGGGTGCGCGTGGCCGGTGTTGGTGACCCCGATCCCGCAGGTGTAGTCGAGGTACCGCTCGCCGTCGATCGTCTCGATCCACGAGCCGATGCCGCGCTCGACCACCAGGTCGGTGTAACGGGCCCAGACCGGCGGCACGCCGGCGCGGCGAGCTAGCCAAACGGCGCTGTCGTCAACCCGCTCGTCGATGGTCCGTCCGCCGGTCGGTTGCGTCATCGCATCGCGATCGTGACCGGCGTCGCCGGTTCTGTCGAGCGGCCGGCGCTACGCTGACTCCAGACCTGGACGGCGATGAACACCAGCGCGATAAGGAGGATGAGCGTGCCGAGCACGTTGACCTCCGGAGGGATCCCGAACCGGCTTGCGCCGTAGACCCATAGCGGGAAGGTCACGGTGCGGCCGGATGAGAAGACGGTGATCACGTAGTCGTCGATCGACAGCGCGAAGGCGAGCAGCGCAGCCGAGAGGATGCCTGGGAAGATGAGCGGGAATGTGACCTTCCAGAACGTCGTCCAGCTGTCGGCGTAGAGGTCCATCCCAGCCTCCTCGAGGGATTGGTTCATGCCGGCCAGGCGTGCCCGCACGGTGACGACCACGAAGCTGATGTTGAACATGACGTGGGCGGCGAGGATGGTCCAAAAACCGCGCTCGGTGCCCAGGCTGACCCAGAGTGTCAGCAGCGAGGCTCCAAGGATGATCTCCGGTGCAGTCATCGGGATGAAGATGAGCAGATTCAACAGCCACTTGCCACGAAATGCATGGCGCGTCAGCGCCAGGCCGATCATGGTGCCGAAGGTGGTCGCAACGAGGGTCGAGATGGCGGCCACTGCGAGGCTGACAGTTATGGCGCTGGTGATGACCGAACGGCCCCACAGGTCGACGTAGTTCCGGAGGGTGAAACCCTGCCAGGTGATGTTCTGGCGTCCACCCGGATCGTTGAAGCTGAAGACGATCATCACCGCGATCGGGGCGAAGAGGAAGAGGAACAGCAGCCCGGTGAAGGCGGGAAGCGCCAGGTTCCCCAGGCGAGAACGCACGGATGGAGTGCTGTGCGAGCGAACGTCGGACGTCATGTGCCTGTCATCCGGTCAGGCGGTCGCTGCCGAGCAGCCTCGTGTACACCGTCACCAGTCCCATCACCGCCACCACCAGCACGAAGGCCAGCGCCGCCGCAGCGGGGTAGTCGAGGCTGTCGAGGAACTTGCGCTGGATGATGTTGCCGACCATGAAGACCTGGGGGTTGCCGGACCCGATCACTTCGGCCGTGATGAAGTCACCCACCGTGGGGATGAAGGTCAGCAACGATCCCGCCACCACTCCTGGCAGCGACAGGACGAACGTGACCCGCCAGAAGGCCTGGGCGCGGCTGGCGTACAGGTCGGTGGCAGCTTCGATCAGGCGCCGGTCAATCTTCTCGAGGGCAACGTACAGAGGCAGAATCATGAACGGCAGGAAGTTGTAGGTCAGGCCCAGGATCACCGCCTCCGGCGTCGCAAGGAAGTGGTACTCGGGCGGGAGCAGGCCCAGGTCCTTGAGGAAGCCGAGCACCAGGCCGTTATCGGACAGGATCATTCGCCAATTCAGGGTGCGGATCACGAAACTCACGAAGAAAGGCAGCACCACCAGCAGCAGGAGGGCGTTCTTGAAGCGTCCTCCCCGGAATGCGATGGTGTACGCCACCGGGTAGCCGATGGCCAGGGTCAGCGCGGTAGTGATCAGGGCGAAGGTTGCCGAGCGGAAGTAGAGCTCCCAGTACTGGGCAATGACCTCAGGATAGATCCCGAAGTTCCAGGTCAGCTTGTAGCCAGTGTCGAATGTCCCGGTCTGCAGCGAGACGGCCAGCATGAGCGCCATCGGCACGGCGAAGAAAACGACCAGCCAGCCTCCGCCGGGGAGGAGCAGGAAGAGTGGCGCGAGCCCGCGGCGCACCGAACGCCCCGGCGTTATCAGCGATGGACTACGCGGGGGCCAGGTTCGTGAGCACAACCTCAAAGAGGTCGTTCCACTCGGTCTCTTCTTCCTCGGTCAGCTGCTTGTCGACGTAGGTCCCCGCGATCTGGTCCTCAGTCGGGACCAGGGTGGGTGCGATCGCCGTCAGCGTGTCGGCCCACTCCGGGTCGTCCGCCCTGGCGGCCTCGGCGTCTTCCAGGACCCGCTCCTCGATTCCCGCCACCGGAGAGAAGTAGCCGACCCACTCCGACAACATGGCCGCAGCATCCATGCCGTAGTAGTAGTCGATCAGCTTGTGTGCACCCTCGATGTTGGCGGCACCCTTGGGGATCACGAGGTTGTCGTTCCAGCGCATCCCGCCGCTGTCGGGAACGATGAACTTCACCTTGTCGTTGTCGTAGAAGTTCATCTGGCTGATGTCGCCCGACCAGGCGACGCTGATGGCCAGATCCCCGGCGGCCAGTGGTTCGTAATACTCGTTGCCATACCAGCCTCGGAAGTGGCCCTTCTCCACTGAGAGGAGCCTCTCCTGGGCCTTCTTCACGTCATCGACGGTCGCATTGGCCGGCTCGATGCCCAGCGAGAGGAGCGCCAGACCGAACATGTCGCGCATGTCACTGAAGCCGCCGACTCGCCCCGAGAACGCCGGATCCAGCAGGTCGTCGAAGGTGGTGATCTCGCGCTCGGTCAGCTCCGGGTCGTAGGCGATGCCGGTGATCCCGCCCTGCCACCAGACGCTGTACTTGTTTTCCGGGTCGGCCCACAGGCCCTTGGCGTAGTCCGCGCAGTTCTCCGTCCAGTTGGGCAGCTTGGAGTGATCGAGCTCCTCCAGCCACCCATTGCGGGCCATGCGCTCCACGACCCAGCTGCCGGGCGACATGATGTCCCACCCGGTGGCGTTGCCCGCGCGCAGGTCTGGCGAATACTTGGCCAGGAAATCGGCGTTGTCGAGCAGACCAACGTCGTACTCGACCTCAATCCCCGTTTCCGTGGTGAATGCGTCGAGGCTCGGGTGGCTTGAGCCATCCTCGGTCTCGTCGATATAGAACTCCCAGTTGAGCCAGGCGAGCTTGTTCGAGACGGACGAGCCCGGCGTGGCGCAGGCAGCCAGAAGGGATGGCAGCGTGAGCGCGGCGCCGAACGCCAAACCACCTCGCCCGGCGCGGCGCATGAAGGTCCGACGGCTGATCAGGTCCCTCCGCATCAGGTTGTCGATCGTCAGCTCGATCTGACTCCGGGGCTCCTGGTCACTCATCGGTCTCTCCTTCTTCGGACGTGTGCGGATCGCCGGCGACATGCTCAGCCGGGCCGCTGATCACGAACGTGTGCTGTGGCTTCCAGGTCATTTGGACCCGCTGGCCGCCGGCCAGCAGTTCGCCGGCCCCCGCGGTGTCGAGGTTCTGGGCATACACCGTCAGCCGATGCCCCTCGGCCGTCTGCACGAGATACTGGGTGCTCACCCCGATGTAGCTGGCATCGAGGACGGTCCCGCTCAGCACGTTCAGGCCGTTGCTGGCACCGGCGTCGGCGCGAGCATCGACGCGCAGCTTCTCCGGTCTGACGCCGAGCCGTACCGGTCCGCTGGTCGGCACGCCTTCGCCGGGGGCCCTCAGCAGCGTCCCGTCGCGAAGCTTGATGGTCACGAGCGAGCCGTCGGCGCCGGCGACGTCGCCCTCGAGGAGGTTCGAGACGCCCAGGAAGCCGGCCACGAAGGCGGTGCGCGGCCGCTCGTACAGCTGCTCGGGGTTGCCGAGCTGCTCGATCCGGCCGACGCGCATGACCGCGATCCGGTCGGACATGGTCATCGCCTCTTCCTGGTCATGGGTGACGTAGATGAAGGTGATCCCGACCTCGGTCTGGATCCGCTTCAGCTCGAGCTGCATCTGCTTGCGCAGCTTCAGGTCGAGCGCGCCGAGCGGCTCATCGAGGAGCAGGACGCGCGGGCGGTTGATGAGCGCGCGCGCGAGCGCGACCCGCTGCTGCTGCCCGCCCGAGAGCTGGGATGGCTTGCGAGCCTCGTAGCCGGGCAGCTCGACCAGCTCCAGCATCGCGCCGACCTGGTTTGCGATCTCGCTGGCGGCCACCTTCCGCCGGCGGAGTCCGAACGCGACGTTCTCGAAGACGGACAGATGCGGGAAGAGCGCGTAGTTCTGGAAGACCGTGTTCACGTCGCGCTTGAATGGCGGCAGGCCCGTGACATCGGCGTCGCCGAGGTAGATGGTGCCGGAGGTCGCCTCCTCGAAGCCGCCGATCATGCGCAGGGTGGTCGTCTTGCCGCAGCCGGATGGGCCGAGCAGCGAGAAGAACTCGCCCCGAACGACCTCCAGCGACAGGTCGTCCACCGCCACGACCTCGTGGAAGCGCTTCGTGATGTGGTCGAGCCGAACGTCGACGCTCTGCGGCAACCGGGGTCCCTCGTGTGAATATCGGGATCCTGATCGGGGAAGGTGGCCCTGCGGGCAAGACCGGAGTATAGGACCGTGCCGCGCGGCGGTGTCAACGAGCCGGGCTGCTAGACTCGCCCGACCGATGGACTTTGCCCTCTCAGCGCCGCATGTCGAGATTCGGCGCACCGTTCGCGACTTCGCCGAGCGCGAGATCGCTCCCGTGGCCGATGAGATGGAGCGCGCGGGCGAGTTCCCCAGCGAGATCATCCGCAAGGCAGCGGGACTCGGGCTGCTCGGCGTGCCCTACCCCGAGGAGGTCGGCGGCACGGGGCTCGACTCGCTGGCCTACGCGATCACCATCGAGGAGCTGTCGCGCGTGTCCGGCAGTGTGGGGATCATCGTCAGCGCGCACACCAGCCTCGGCTGCGCACCAATATTCACCGCCGGCACGCCGGAGCAGAAGGAGCACTTTTTGCGCCCGCTGGCAAGTGGCGCCAAGCTGGGCGCCTACGGGCTGACCGAGGCGGGAGCCGGCTCGGACTCGCGCGGGACGCGGACGCGGGCACATCGCGATGGCGACAGCTGGGTGCTGACCGGAAGCAAGCGCTTCATCACCAATGCCGGAGTGGCGGAGATCTACATCGTCACCGCTGTCACGGATCGGAATGCGGACTCCGGCAAGATCAGCGCCTTCATCGTCGAGGCGGGCACGCCGGGCTTCTCGATCGGTCGCATGGAGGAGAAGATGGGCCTCCATGCGAGCAACACCGGCGAGCTGCTGTTCGACGAGTGCCGGATCCCCGCCGAGAACCTGCTGGGAGAGGAGGGCGACGGGGATCGGCTCTTCCTGAAGACCCTCGATGGGGGCCGAATCGGGATCGCCGCCATGGCCCTTGGCCTCGCCCAGGCCGCGTACGAGGCCGCCTCCGCGTACGCCAGGGAACGGCAGCAGTTCGGCCGGCCGATCGCCTCGTTCCAGGGGATCGCCTTCAAGATCGCCGACATGGCGACCCAGATCGACGCGGCGCGCCTGATGGTCTACCGCGCCGCCTGGCTGAAGGACAGCGGCGAGCCCTACTCGACCGAGGCCGCCATGGCCAAGCTCTTCGCCAGCGAGGTGGCGCGCCAGGTGACCAACGACGCCGTGCAGGTGCACGGCGGCTACGGCTACATCACCGAGTATCGGGTCGAGCGCTATCTGCGCGACGCGAAGCTGACCGAGATCGGCGAAGGAACCAGCGAGATCCAGCGCATGGTCATCGCCCGCAACCTGCTCGGCGTGCGCGCGATGTGACAGAAAGGTGGCCGGACCCGGAGGTCCGACCACCTTCGACGTGAACGCGTCAGATGGGCTCTCGCCCGCTACCACTCACACTCGTTGGGTGGATCTTCGGGCGTGCACTCCGCCGTAACAGCGATCTGCTCGATGATCTCGAGCGCACGCTCGGCATCGAGGATCACGGGCGTGCCGGCTGTTCCGTCCGTATTGAACGGGGTGTACGCCTGGACGACGTGGTTCACGCCGCCATCGGTGTACGTGCCGGTGCCGGTGATGCCCTCGTAGTCGATGTCCTCGCCGTCGCGGATGAGGGCCAGGCAATCGGCGTACGTGTAGCACACCTCTCCCGGTGCCTCGCCGACCTCGTGCATCGCCGGCGCCCAGTCACTTGCCAGGTACGAGCCCCCGTACTCGACGGCGAGTGCCGTCTGGATGAGGAGGTCGTACGTCGAGAAGTGGTACAGGCCCGTCGGGTCCGCGTCCTCTGGCGCGGTGTGGGCCGTGCTCTCCCACAGCTCGGAGAAGAACTCCCAGGCCGGGGTGGTGTCGTTGTACGAGAAGGCCGCGAAGCCGATCGCCTCCTGCGAGGCGATCGCGGCGGCGCCCAGCGTATTCATGAACTCCGTCTGGATCCAGCCGGTCTCACCGATCCAGTTAAGCGACAGGCCGGCCTCGGCCGCCTGCTTGATGAGCGAAGCAGACTCTACTGATCCGGCCTGGACGATAACGGCGTCCGGTGCCAGGGCGGCGATGCGCTGGGCCTCGGCCCCGTAGGAGGGCTGCTCGGCAGGGACGTCGATGCGCGCGAGCACCTCGATGCCCACCGCCTCTGCGGCGTTCTCGGCGGCGTTCGCCGCCAATTGGAAGCCCTCGACCTGGGTGGCGAAGACCACGACCGACTCGGCCCCGATCTCCTCCGCGTACAGGATGCCGGACATGCCCAGCGCCTCGTCGAGGCCCTGTGCCCGGAAGATCGGCTCTGCGGCCTTGCCTCCGAGGTTACCGGGGACAGCGCCGCCGTGGACCGACGGCACAAGTGGCGAGTCATTCTCCTCCCACCACTCCATCATGAAGTCGCGGTAGGTCCTGTAGCCGTGGGCCATGCTCACAACGATCTCGGCACCGTGCTGCTCGAGGCAGGTACGTGCCGCCTGGGCCTCCCCGACCGTCCCGAGGTCTTCGTGGAAGAGCTCCCACGAGCGGCCCAGGGGCGGGTCGAGGTTGATCACCTCTTCGACCGGGAAGACCACGTCCTCCGTGAGCGACGTGCCGAAGGCCCCGAACTCGCCCGTGTAGTAGGCCAGCTCGCAGACCGCAACCGGCTCGTCCGACACCGACGGCGCCGGCGCGGTCGAGCCATCGGCCGACGCCCCGGGCGAGGTGCCGGTGCCGCACGCGGCGGCGAGGAGGGCGAGCGCCATGAGGACGGCCACTATTCGCCCCTGCCTGATGCTACGGATAATCACTGTTCCTCCTCCTGTGTCCTGCGCCAATGGGTGGGTCATCAGATGCGGTATGCCTCCTTGAGCTGCTCCGTGGTCAGGTCTGCGGCGTCCATCACTGCGTACGCCTTGCCAAGGGTCAGCACCATCACCCGGTCCGCGACCTCAAGCGCCTTCGTGGCGTTCTGCTCGGCCAGGATGATGGCGACCCCGCGGGTCTGGTGGATCTCCCTGATTTTCTCGAAGAACATGTCGACGTAGAGTGGGGACAGTCCCGCGGTGGGCTCGTCGAGGAGCAGGAGCCGCGGATCCTGCATGAGGGCCCGCCCGCAGGCCACCATACGCGACTCGCCGCCGCTGAGGGTCCCGGCCGTCTGCGCCTGCTTGGTCCGGAGGTCGGGGAACAGCTCGAACACCTCGGCCATCCGGTCGTCGCGCGAGCGTTCGCCGATCATGCCGCCCACGCTCAGGTTCTCGAGGACGGTGAGGTCCGGGAAGGTGCCATTCTCCTGCGGCACGTAGCCCATGCCGCGGCTGGCCGTCTCGTAGGGCGGCAGCGTGGACACATCCTCGCCCAGGAAGCGGATCGTGCCCGCCATGAGCGGGATGAGGCGGGCCAGGGTCGCCAGCAGCGTGGTCTTCCCTGCGCCGTTGGCCCCGAGCACGGCGAAGATCTCGTTCCGGACGGTGAGATCGAGGCTCTTCAGAACAGTGACCGCGTCATAGCCGCTGCGCAGGCCCTCTGCCTCGAGAGCCATCGGTCCGGTCGTCTCAGACATGGCCCTCTCCGAGGTACTTCTCGACGACGGTGCGGTGCTCGCGAATGGTCTGCGGGTCGCCCTTCAAGATGACGCTGCCCTCGGCCATGAAGGCGACCTCGTCGCAGAGGTTCCAGATGACGTTGAGGTCGTGCTCCACGATGATCACCGCGGTTCCGCCGGCGGCAAGCTCCCTGATGATGGTCATCACCTTCTCCGTGAGCTCCTCGGGAAGGCCGGCCGTCGGCTCGTCGAGCAGCAGGAACGTGGGCCTGAGGAGCAGGCAGCGGACGATGTCCAGCAGCTTCTTCTGGCCTGCCGACCTCGCGAAGCTCGTGGCGTCGGTGAACCCGAAGTAGTCCAGGAGCCTGCGCATATCCTCCTCGTGGCGGGCGAATGCGACCCGCTCGCTGAAGATGCGATGCGGCCGCTCGTACGACTCCTCGGTGACTGCCAGCAGGAGTGAATCCCAGATGGTCAGCTTGTCGAAGTCCATGATGACCTGGTTGCTTTTGACCACGCCGTGGTGCGCCATCCGATAGGCCGGCAGTTCCGAGAGCACCACCTCCGCGCCTCCGCTCGTGACGAGAGATACCGTGCCGCGGTCGAGCGGGATCGAGTGCATGACCATGCGCATCAGGGTCGTCTTGCCGGCGCCGTTCGGACCGATGAGCCCCTCGATGGGCTGGTCGCCCAGGACGAGATCGTCGACGTCGACCACGACCCGACCGGAGAAGCTCTTGACGGCGCCCCGGATCCGGATCTGGGGACGGGTGACCGCGCCGGCCGAAACCACGTCAGCGACCATGGATCTTCCTCATCAACCTGTCGCGCCGCATGTCGCCGAGCACGCCCAGCGGCCGGAACAGCAGGACGCCGATCAGGGTGGCTCCAAATACGGCCTCCCTAAGAACGGGGATGGCCTGCGTGTACCACTCGCGGGGGAAGGGGATGTACGACTGGATCACGATGTCGAACAGGCCCACGCTGAGAACCACCCCGACGACTGCCCCCCAAACCCGCAGTGTGCCTCCCAGCACCAGCCCCACCATGGCGGCGAGGGTGATATCCACGCCGAGGTTGGAGATCTCCAGGAAGCGCACATTTACCCCGTACATGGCGCCGAGCAGCCCCATCCCGGCCGACGCGATGGCGAACAGCCAGACCTTTGCGCGGTAGGTCGGCTTCCCCAGGCTGCGCGCCAGCGGCTCGTTGCTGCCGACCGCGATTAGCAGGCGCCCGTACGGCGAGCGGTGCACCCGCCACACGAAGACGAGGATCGCGACGACCACGACGGCGGTGATGACCAGCCACAGCAGCTCGTTGGCCTTGACGCTGCCGATGTCGTAGGGGAACCGAAGACCGCCCATTCCCAGCGCGCCGCCGGTGAGGTCCTGCTGCGTGGTCGCCAGGATGAGCACGGCTGCGGCGAACCCGAGCGTCCCGACCAGCACCCCGTCGGTGTCGAGGTCGGCGATCAGCCATCCGACCAGGAGGCCGCAGAGCCCCGCGACGATCGTCGCGATGGCCGCGCAGACCAGGAACTGCAGCGGATCGCCGAATGGCCAGTCCACCTGCACGTAGAGCACGCCGAAGGCGTACATCCCCACGCCCCAGAAGCCGACGACACCGAAGTTGGCGATCCGCGCCAATCCGAGCTCGAGATGGAGCAGCAGCCCGAGACCGATCACCATCACGACCTCGAACAGGCCAGAGATGAGGAACGCGTCGAGCCAGTCGAGGGTCATGTCATTACACCTTCGCCGTCTCGGTGAGCCGGCGCCCGCGCCACTTCAGGATCACCAGGAAGGCGACGATCAGGGCCAGCTGGGCGTACAGCACCTGGCCGAACTGCAGCGACATGGCGGCCAGCGCCACGCCGGTTGCCACGCCCACGGCAATGACCCCGCGCAGCCCCCAGGTGCCGCCGACCAGGACGACGAGCAGGACGAAGAGGAACTGCCGCCAGCCGAGGAGTGGCGCGACGGACGACGCGACGCCGTAGAACGCGCCCGCCAGCCCGCCGGCGAAGCCGGCGATGAACCAGATGAGGGTGGTGACGGCGAGCGGCCGAATCCCGCTCACCTGCGCCAGCTCTTCGTCGCTGGCAAGCGCGCGGATCTGGAGGCCGTAGCGGGATCGCTGGATGAACCAGTAGATCGCCAGTGCCAGCACGACGAGGCTGGCGAAGGCGAGGAGGCGGAACGATGACACCCCCACGCCGAGGATCCGGATGGTCTCGGGTGGCGGTACGTCGAAGAAGCGCACCGGGTAGCCGAAGACGAATTGCAGCCCATGCCGCAGGAAGATCGACAGCCCGAAGGAGATGATGATCATCTCCAGCACGCCCACTTTGCGCTGCTTCGCCACCCGGAAGATGAGCAGGTATGTCGCGACGCTGACGAGGCCGGCCATCAGTCCCGCGGGCACCAGGACGGTGAAGAAGTCGAGGCCGAAGGTCGTGTTGGCCCACACGCCGAAGTACGCGCCAAGCGTGATCGTCTCGGAATACGCCACGTTGATAAGGCCGGTGAGGCGGTAGAGCAGCGCGAAGCCGATCGCCGCCAGCACGAGCGGTGCGTGCTCGGTGACGCCGATGATCAGGGCCTGGATCACGAAGTCCATCAGCCGTCACCCTTGCCTGGGGCGGGGTGGCGTCACGCCATTAGGTGTGCACACGTACGGACGTTTCGTCGTCGTTCGTCCAGCGTCCTGCTCTCTCCCCATCCCGATGGGTGTCGGCCTCGGCACAGGACATCTCTCCACGCTGCGGGCTATCGACCCGACTGGCTCGGGACGGGGGCAGCTCGGGTCCTCGATAATCGATTGTCGATCGACGATAGGCGCTCCTGTTAGGCCAGTCAAGACTCCGAAATCCCGTGCTCTTCGTCACCGGCACGGGGGCTGAACGGCCCGTCGACCAGGGGACGGATTCGAGTTGACTGGATAAAGGACAATCCCTATCCTCGATAATCGATGATAAGCCATGGGCCCGCCGCTCTGGCCCCTGCAGCGCCGTGACCCAGAGGCTGTGAACCCGCTGGACGCCTTTCGCCTCGACGGGCGGGTAGCCCTCATTCCGGGGGGCGGGGGAGCCATCGGCTCAGCCATCGCAGCGGCCCTCGCTGCCGCCGGGGCGCAGGTCGCCGTGGTCGGCCGCTCGCGCGAGCGGCTGGAGGAGGCAGCGGCGCCGATTCGGGCGCAGGGTGGGACCTGCCTCGCGCTTGCGGCCGACGTGACCAACGCGGGCGAGTCGAATCGGATGGTGGCTCATGTGCTGGACCAGCTTGGCCGCGTGGACATCGTCGTGAACGCCGTGGGCGGCGGCGCCGGCAAGGTGCTCTTCGACGCAGAGCAGTACCCGGCCGAGGCGTGGGACTGGATCTACGACCTGAACGTCCGCAGCACCCTGGTGCCAACGCAGGCCGCGGTCAGGGCCATGATCGCGGCCGGGCACGGCGGTCGGGTGTTGAACATCAGCTCGGTGCGTGCCGCGCTGGGCATCAACGCCGGCTACTCCGCGTACGTCGCGGCCAAGGGCGCCATCAGCTCTCTCACGCGGCAATGGGCGACCGAATGGGCGAAGCACGGGATCACCGTGAACGCCATCTCGCCGACCTTCGTCGACACCCCCCAGGTCGCCATGCTGCTCGGCGATCCGGAGTTCAAGGCCAACATCGTGAAGCGCATTCCGCTCGGCCGCGTTGGCGGCACGGATGATCTGGTAGGGGCGGCGATCTTCTTCTGCTCGGATGCCTCGGCCTTCGTGACGGGGCAGATCCTGGGCATCGATGGCGGGCTGACCGCCACGCAGTAACAACGAGGAGCTGGCACATGGAGCGCGTGACGGACAACGTCTGCACCGACACGACCCAGCGCGGCTGCAATCCGAGCTACGTGACCACCACCGATGGCGTCGTCGTCATCGACACGCCGCAGCTGCCCACCCGGGCGGTGGCGATGCGCCGGGAGGCGGAGTCAAAGGGGCCGATCCGGTATCTGATCAACACCGAGCACCACGTCGACCACATCTTCGGCAACTACTTCTTCAAGGGCGCCGGCACGGTCGTCAACCACCAGGGCCTGTACGACAACTTCATGGTTCCCGGTCGGGACCTGGACCCGTTCGAGTACGCCAGGGAGGCCATCCCAACCGATGACCCCGATGGCGCCACCCTGTTCCCGGAGCGGGACGCCTACTATGCCGATCCGAACAAGGGCACGATCGTGTTCACCGGCGACGTGACCCTGCGGGTCGGCGACCACACCTTCCGGCTGCTCCACACGCCGGGTCACACGCCCGGCCAGCTCGCCGTCCACGTGCCGGAGGAGCGCGTCGTCTTCACCGGTGACACCGTCTTCAACGAGTGCCAGACCTGGCTCATGACCTCGAACGTGGAGCAATGGCTCGAGGCGCTGGATCGGATCAAGGCGCTGGACGTGGACCACCTCGTGCCAGGGCACGGCCCGGTCACCACCACCCGCTACCTCGACACGCAGCGCTCGGTGCTGCTCGAATGGAAGGCGGCCGTCGCCGCCGCCGTTGCCAAGGGCTGGACACGCGAGGAGACGATCGCACGGGTGAACTTCGCCGATCGCTACCCGGTCGACGTCGGCCAGGGCTACATGATGGAGCACATCCAGACGCTGAACGCCGGATCGCTCTACGACAAGCTGACCGCCGTCCCGGCAGGCCGCTGAGGAGCTGCCGAGGCGTGACCTCGGCCCACCGGAAGGAGACCGTCGTGGCATCCACCATGGAAGCGCTCGTCGTGCTCGCGCCCGAGCGCTTCGAGATCCAGGAGGTGCCGGTCCCCGAGCCCGGACCCAATGAGGTCCTGGCGCGTGTTCGGGCGGTCTCCATCTGCGGGACCGATGCGCACCTGATCCACGGCGACTATCCGGGTTTCTGGCCGCCTGCCTTTCCCTTCATCCCGGGCCATGAGTGGGCGGGGGAGGTCGCGGCGCTGGGGTCGGACGCCGACCGGCTGGGCTGGAAGGTCGGCGATCGCGTGGCCGGCACCTCGCACGACGCCTGTGGTGTCTGCCAGAAGTGCGTCGAGGGCCACTACAACCTGTGCGAGAACTACGGCAAGCAGGGGCTGCACCGCCAGTACGGGCACAACTACCAGGGGGCCGACGCGACCTACGTGGTCCACGGCGTGAAGTGCGTCTTCCGCCTGCCCGACGCGCTGACCTTCGAGCAGGGGGCGCTGATCGATCCCGCCTCCATCGCGCTGCACGTGGCGAATCGCGGCCTGGTGAGCCCGGGCGACACAGTCGCCATCACCGGTGCCGGCGCCATCGGCCTGCTGGCGGGCGATGCGGCGCTCATTCGCGGCGCCGCGCGGGTGATCGTGGTAGGTCGCGGCCAGCGGCTGGCGAAGGCGGCGGGCCTTGGCTTCGAGACCATCGACTCCGACGCCGGCGTTCCGGTGCCGGCCGTGCGCGACATGACCGGTGGCCTGGGCGCGGACGTCGTGCTCGAATGCGCCGGCGTGCCGCAGACCATGGCGTGGGCGATGGCCATGCTGCGCCGCGGCGGCCGTTGTGCCGCCGTGGGCATCCCGACCGCGTCGGCCGAGATCGACGTGCAGAAGCTCGTGCTCGATGAACTGGAGCTGGTCGGCTCCCGCGCCTCGGCGGGAGAGATGCGCCGCGTGATGCCCCACGTGGAGCAGGGGCGGATGCGCGTCAGCGAGATGATCACGCATCGCTTCCCCCTGAGCCGCTACGGGGAGGCGATTGCGACCTTCAACGACCGATCCAGCGGGGCCATCAAGATCATCGTCGCTCCCTGAGGGGGGAGTCCGCCGGCTAGGCCCGTCCCGCCGCCACTTCGTCAGTTCGCGTCCGGCCGGCGAGCCGGATGAGGTCCTCGTGAAGCTCGAACCAGACGCTGTGGTAGCTGTCCACGCGGGGTGATGCGATGTAGGCGGTATCGCCGTCGCGCGCGCAGTCCGCGGCGCGCTGAAGGCGGGCTTCATACGCGGCCAGCCGGTCGAGGCGCGTGGTGAGCGGGTGGAGCCATGCGACGACGTCGGTATGCAACGCGGCAAGCCGATCGAGCACGCTGCGGTCGTACGCGGCGTCACTGTGGTCATTCAACGTCTGCGCGCCGTCCACGTCGCGCATCTGCCAAGCGGTCACCGCCTCCTTCACCCGGCCGTCGAGCCTCAGGAAGGCATCGAGCGCCGCGACAGCCTCGTCGGCTCCCCAGCGCTCGCCGTCGTCGGCCACCAGCTCCGCGGCCGCGGCCTTGCCGTCGGCGGTCAGCCGAAAGGCGCCAGCCGAGATTTCGAGCAGGCCATCGGCCACCAGGCGATCGAGCAAGTCGGCCGCCTGCTCGGGCGTCGAGAACATGCAGGCGGCAAGCACCTCCGGAGTGGCGTAGGCCTTGATGAGCAGCGTTCGCAACACGTCCTCACGCACGAGGGATCCGCTTACCGCCGGCGCCGAAGCTCCTCCCTCCGCGAGCTGGATCCCAAGGCCCAGCTCACGCGCCCAGGCCTGCAGGATCGCGGCCTCCGCAACCACCTCCTGCGCGCCGGCCACCTCGCCGGCGAACACCTCGCCGCTGCTGCCGTCGATGGTGATCGTGTCGCCGACCGCGAACGCGCGATCGCCGATGCGGACCTCGCCGGCCGTGATGCGCACCGCCTCAGCCCCGACCACGGCCGGAAGGCCCCAGCCACGCGCGACGACCGCCGCGTGGCTGGCCAGGCCCCCGCTGGCGGTAAGGATGCCCGCCGACTTGGCCATGCCGTGCACGTCATCGGGAGACGTTTCGGCCCGAACCAAGATGACGCGGCGCCCAGCCTCAGCGGCCGCAACCGCATCGTCGGCCGAGATAACGATCTCGCCGCACGCGATCCCCGGAGATGCGCCCAACCCGGCAGCCACCGCCTCGACCCCGCTTGGGTGCTCGACCTGCAGGCGGGGTGGGTCGCCCAGCAGGGGCAGCACGCGCTGCACCGCCTCGGCTCGCGTGACCGGGAAATTCGGATCCTCGGCCATGTCGACCGCGATGCGCAGCGCGGCCTGCGGGCTGCGCTTGCCGACCCGCACCTGCAGCATCCACAACCGGCCGCGTTCGATCGTGAACTCGATGTCGCACAGGTCGGCGAAATGGCGCTCCAACGCGATGGCGTGTCCGCGCAGCTGGCGGGCGACGTCGGGCATGCGATCGTCGAGCACGCTGATCGGCTCGGTGCGATGGTCGCCGGCAACCACGTCTTCGCCCTGCGCGTTAAACATGACGTCGCCGTAGAAGGTCGCCTCGCCGGTGGCGGGGTTGCGGGTGAACAGCACGCCGGTGCCGGAATCGGCCCCCAGGTTGCCGAAGACCATCGCCTGCACGGTGACCGCAGTACCGAGATGGTCAGGGATTCCCTCGTGCCGCCGGTAGCTGCTCGCACGTTCGCTGTTCCACGAGGCGAAGACGGCAGCGATGGCGGCGCGCAGCTGGTCCCATGGATCAACCGGCACCTCGTTCTCCCCAACGATTGCGCGATACATCGTCGTGAAGCGGGCAAGGCAGCCGGCGGCGAACGCTGGGTCGCCCGCCGCGCGCGCCAGTCCGGCCATCGTGACCTGGTTGAGGCCCAGGTTGAGGATGGTGTCCATCATGCCCGGCATCGACGCCGGGGCACCAGAGCGCACGCTCACGAGCAGCGGATCGTCGGCCGCGCCGAACCGCCGGTCCACGGCCTGCTCGACGCGCCGCATCTGCGCCCGTACCTCCTCCTCCAGGCCGTCGGGCCAGCCGCCGGCCAGGAAGTCGGTGCAGGCGGTGGTAGCGATGGTGAATCCCGGCGGGACCGGCAGCCTCAGCGCGGTGACCATCGTGCTCAGGCCGGCCGCCTTGCTGCCGATCAGCCTGTTCAGGTCCGGCAACGGCAGGGCATGCGGATGGTCGAACGGGTAGAGGTAAGTCACGCCAGCATCCTTTCGGGCAAGGGCCTAGACGACGGCCACGGGGTCCACCATTGATCCGGTGGCGCCTCGGATCTTCAGCGGCAGGGCGACGAACAGGAACTCGTACATGTGCTCGCGTGCCAGCGCCTCGAGATCGAGGCTCTCCATCAGGTAGATGCCGTTCTCGATGAGGAGCAGCGTGTGGACCGGCTGCGGATTGCCGGTCGGCCCGGGGTCGGGCGCCGGCTGGACCTCGTAGGTCTCGGTATCGGTCCCGGTGGCGATCACGCCGCGTTCGAGCAGCCATTGCGCGGCCGACAGATCGGGCCCCGGGGTCTTGTGTTCGGCCATGGCATCGGCGTCCGGCCAAAGGCTCATGTACCCGGTGCGAATGACGACCACGTCCCACCGCTCGACCGATACCCGCTGGGCCGAGGCAATCGCCTCCAGCTCAGTCGCGTCGATCGCTGATCCCTTGGGCAGGCAGGCGACCCCGCGATGCGCGGCCGCATCCAACAGGACGCCACGGGTGAAGAATGGCGGCAGGCTCGACGCGTCGTTCAATGTTGGGCCGGAGTCACCCAGGTGCGCGTCGGCGCTGCCACCATACCAGTGCATATCGTCGCCGACCGTCATGTGGGCCAGCGCGTCGATGTGCGCCCCCGAGTGGCTGGTGGCCATGACGTACTCGGCCATGTACCCCAACCCCGCATCGTTCACAGGCCCCCAGGGCTGGGCCCCGGCGACCCGAATGCCGCGCGGCGTGCGGTAGTTGAGGACCTGGAAGGGCGGGTGTCCCGGGAAGAGCGGCATGCCCGGATAGCGCACAGCGGCCAGCGAGAGCATGCGGCCGCTCCGCACCAGGCGGGCGGCGCGGACAAGCTGATCGGCTGGCAGCCTGGCCACCGGACCGATGTCGGCTGCGGTCATGACGCGACCTCCCTCTCCGGCGCCCCTCGCCGCTCCTCGAGTGCTTCCCAGACCCGTTGCGGCGTGAGCGGCAGGTCGCGAATGACGACGCCGGTTGCGCCGTGGACCGCCGCTGCGACCGCTGCGGCGACGCACAGCAGCGCGCCCTCGCTCATGCCCTTCGCGCCGTACGGTCCCGGCCCGTCCTCGTTCTCCACCATGTCGCTCACCATCTCGAGCGGCAGATCCTTGCTGGTGGGGATGCGGTAGTCGATGGCGCCCAGGTTTCTGACCCGCCCGGCATCGTCGAAGATGTAGTGCTCCATGAGCGTGTGACCGAGCCCCATGATCGCGGCGCCCTCGTCCTGCATCCGGACCTGGAGCGGGTTGAGGGCCTTGCCGACGTCCGACACGGTCACATGGCGATGCAGCAGGATCTCGCCGGTCTCGGGGTCGACCTCGGCCTCGATCGCCGTGCAGTTGAATTCGTAGAAGGCAGCCGATCCACCCAGCGGATGGCCCGGCTCGCCCTCCTTGCGCGCCATGCCGTTGCCGATGAGCTCGCCGCCGAGCCGGCCAAGGCCCTCGATGAGGATCTCGACCAGCGGAATCTCCCGTCCCGACACGCTGGCCGTCCCGCTCGCGACGAGGACCGCCGCCGGGTCGACGTCGTGCAGGCGGGCCGCCATGGTCGCCAGCTGGCGCTGGATCTGGTGGCAGGCGTCCAGGACGGCATTGCCCATCAGCACGCTGGATCGGCTGGCGGACGTCTGCTGGTCGTATGGCACCGCGAAGGTGTCGCCGGTGATGACGTTGATCCGCTCCATTGGGACGCCCAACTCCTGGGCGGCGATCTGCGCGAAGATCGTGCGCGCCCCCTGCCCCATGTCCGAGGTGCCGGTATAGACCAGCAGGCTCCCGTCGCCCAGGAACCGGACGGTGGCATACGACAGCCCGGTCGTAGGTCCCAGCTTGATGCCGACCGCGATGCCGCGGCCACGGCCCGCCGCGACGGGATCCGCCCAGCCGATGAGCTCGGCGGCGCGGCGGACTGCCTGCTGCCAATCCCCGTCGGCGGGCAGGTCAGTGGGGATGAACCGCTCGCCCTGGCGGGCGAGGTTGCGCAGCCGGATCTCCAGCCCGTCGATACCGAGCTGCCGCGCAGCTTCGTCAAGGTTGGACTCCACCGCCCAGTTGACCTGCGGTGCGCCGAAGCCGCGGAACGCGGTGGATGGCGGGGTGTGCGACAGGATGGAGCGCGCCACGATCTGCGAGGCCGGCACGCGATACGGGCCGTTGCCCGGGTATGCACCCTTGCCCACCACGCGATCGGAGATATCCGCGTAGGCCCCCAGCAGGTAGTTGGCCTCGATCTCGCGGAAGGTCACGGTGCCGTCGGTGCGGAAGCCCGTGCGCACGCGGATCTCGGACGAGTTGCGCCGCACCGCCTGGAACGTCTCCTCCAGGCTGAGGATGAGGCGCACCGGGCGCCCGGTGCGGAGGGCCATGAACGCGACCAGCGGCTCGAACTTGGCGTGCTGCTTGCCCCCGAACGCCCCGCCCGGATCGGGCGCCAGCACGCGCACCTTGGAGAGCGGCAGCCCCAGGATCTTGGCGATTGTCCGCTGCAGCCAGAACGGATGCTGAATCGAGCTCCAGATGGCGATGCCGTCGCCGTCGGGGGCCGCGATGAAGCCATGCGGCTCGATCGCGAAGTGGGTGACCATCGGGAAGGTGTAGGTGTCCTCTACGACGAGGTCAGCCTGCGCGGTGTTCACGTCACCCCATGCATACCGGTGCTCACGCAGCAGGTTGGTGCCCGCCAGCGGATCGTTGGGGCGCAGCGACGGATCCTGGACGAGCGGGGCGTCCGGCGCCAGGGCGGCGGCGATGGTGAACACCGCTGGCAGCTCCTCGACCTCGACCCGCACCAGCCGTGCCGCCTCCTCGGCCGCATCCTTGCTCTCGGCGGCGATCGCCGCCACCGGCTCGCCGTGGTACTTCACCTCGTCGACCGCGATCACCGGCCGGTCGGCGAATTGCGGACCGAAGCGGGGCACTGGCTGTGGCAGATCGGCGGCGGTGAGCACCAGGTGGACGCCGGGCACGCGTCGCGACTCCGCCGGATCGATCGAGACGATGCGCGCGTGGGCCGTGTCGAGGGTGACCAACCGGGCGTGGAGCATGTCCGGCAGATGGATGTCCGCGACGTATTGCTGCAGCCCGGTCACCCGTCCATGCCCACCTCCGCGCCGCGGCGACTGGCCGACGATTCCGGTCATCGGTGTCGTGCCTCGGCGGCGGCCAGGACGGCATCGGTGATCTGCTCGTATGCGGCGCAGCGGCACAGGTTGCCGGCCAGCGCCTCGTGGATCTCGTCCACGGTCGGGTCCGCGTTGCGCTCCAGCAGCGCCTCGGCCGACATCAGCTGACCCGGGATGCAGAAACCGCATTGGGTGGCGCCCCGGTCGAGGAACGCCTGCTGCAGCTCGCTCAGCTCTGGCCCGCGCGCGAGGCCCTCGACGGTGCGGATGTCGTGTCCATCCGCCTCGACGGCGAGCATGAGGCAGGAGTTCACGGTGCGCCCATCGACGATGACCGTGCAGGCGCCGCACTCGCCGACCACGCAGCACTCCTTCGACCCGGTGAGTCCCAGCTGATCGCGCAGGACCTCCAGCAGCGTGTGGTGCGCGGCAACGTCGAGGTGCTGGGGGCGCCCGTTGATGCCGACGTCGATCGGAAGCCGCTCGCTCACCGCACCTGCCCTCCGCCGAGCCGGCCCAGAGCGGTGTGCAACGCCCGCATGGCGAGCACGGGCAGCATGGCCAGGCGATACTCCGGGCTGGCGCGGACCGACCCGGCGGATGGAGATGCCTCGGCCAGCATTGTCTCCAGGATGGGCGCCTTGGCTTCGTCCGGCGCGGCCGGGTCGGCCAGCACGCCGCTCTCGTCGGCGAAGACGAGCGGCTTGGGCCCCACGCTGCCGTAGGCCAGGCGCGTCGAGCCCGATGCGTCCACGGCGCAGCACATCGTGATCGAGGCCAGGTCGGTGCCCCGTCGGCGCGTCAGACGCACGTAGCTGTCGCCCGTCCGTCGGTCCGGGAGCGGCAGCTCCACCGCGGTCACCAGCTCGCCGCGCTGCAGGGTCGTCTGGCGCGAGCGGACGAAGAATTCGCGGATCGGGATGCGGCGCGCGCCACGGGGGCCGAACGCCACCACCTCGGCCCGGTGGACGAGCAGGGGCGGCGCGGTATCCGCGGCCGGTGACGCGTTGCAGATGTTGCCGGCCAGGGTGGCCCGGTTGCGGATCTGCACCGAACCGACCACGGCCGCCGACTCGGCCAGGGCCGTGAACAGCTCGGCGATCGTCGCGTCCGACTCGATGTCGCTCATCACCGTCCCGGCGCTGATGACCAGGCGACCGTCGACGAGACGGATGCGCGGCTCGAGGTCGGGGATGCGCTTGAGGTCGATCACGACGTCCGGCTCGAGGGTGCGGTCCCGCAGCCCGATGACCAGGTCCGTGCCGCCGGCGATGATCTGGGCCTGGGGACCGTGCTCGTCAAGCAGCGCGACAGCCTCTGCCAGGCTGCTCGGGCGTGCGTAGCGGAACGGGTGCATGGTGGGGCGCGCGCCTTCCTACAGAACCCGGTCCACCTCGTCCATCAGCACCTGCGGGTTCGCAGCGCGGACGAAGTAGTACGGACGCTCGGCGAAGCGTGCGACGAAGGCGGCACGAGCGAGGCGCAGCGCCTCGTTGTCGATGATCGGCATCGGCCAGCCCGGAGCCAGCAGCTCGTTGAGCAAGAGGTAGTTCTGCAGCGAGTGGAGCGTCTGGAACTGGCGTTCAAACGGGATCATCTCGACCAGGCTGGGGTCGAAGTTGCCGTCGATGGCGGGCACGATCACCACGTCGACGTTCGTTGGCGATTCGTATGCCTCCCAGCTGGGCATGTCGCCGAAGAAGATCTCCACGCCGCGGTTCGGAGCGGCCTTGTCGGCCCGTTCGGTTCCCTCCGCTCGCTTCTTGATGAAGACGTCCTTCGAGCCCATCACCGCCATCCCGTCCTCATCCACGACCGTCGTCTCGGTGGAGACCAGCAGGCCGCCGCGGCGGCACGCCTCGATCTGTCCCATGCTCTTGCCGTGGTTCGACTCGCCACCCAGGAACATGATCGTGCGGTCGCGGTAGCGGACTGCGGACGCATGGAACGGGTGCAGACCTCCCGCCTCCATGCGCAGCGCGAGCATGGCAACCACGACCTTCTGCAGAGGTCCGGCCGGCCAGCTGCCGGTGAACGTCATCTGCCTGTCGTCGTAGGCGATCGCCCTGTCGCCGTCCACCCGCCAGATGACATCGGCTTCGGGCAGGGAGACCTGTGCGGCGTAGTGGACGTCCGCCAGGCGGTAATTGAGGAAGTTCATGTCCTCCAGGATATGGTCGCGCGGCTCATCGCCGACGATGTCGATGCGAAGGCGGGCCGTCCCGCAGGTGAGCTCCTCCGAGAGATGGAGAGAGGCGTCGGTCGGCACTACGTTCATCGTGTCCTTTCGGTCAGGAGTGGGTCGTGCGTCGTGGGAGCGGCCGTCCACAGCTCGGTCAGCATGGCACCCAGGAACAGGTAGTGCCGGTCGAGCGCGTCCGTGGCGCCCGCGGCGTCGCGATGGCGGAGCGCGTCCAGGACCGGTTGGTGGACATCCGCGATCAGATGTCGATCGGCTCCCGGAATGACCAGCGTGATGTAGGTGTGCGACACCGGCTCAAGCTGGCGCCACACGCGCTGCAGCGTGGCGTTGCCGGACAGCTCTATGAGGCGGCCGTGGAACATCGCGTCGGCCATCGCCTCGGCGCGAGCATCATCTGCACGGGCGGCACGGCGCATCTCGCCGAGGTACCCGGTCAGCTGGTCGACGTCGCGGTCGGTGATGGTCGTGACTGCCAGTCGTGCGGCGAGCGACTCGAGCTGCGATCGGACCACGAACGCCTCCAGCAGCTCCTCAGCGCTGGGCCGTCGAACACGGGCGCCCCGGAAGGCCGACGCCTCGACCAGCCCGAGCGCCTGAAGGTCGCGCAGAGCCTCCCGCACCGGCGCCTGGCTGATGCCGAGCTCGCGCGCGACGCGCGTCTCGACGATCCGGGCGCCGGGCGGGAAGCGTCCGTCAAGGATCGCCTGGAGGAGGCGATCCTTGACCTGTTCGCTCAGCACCAAGCGCGAGACCGAGGCCTCTCGGGACATCGAGGCGTGCCGGTCAGGCCACGAACTCGGCTTCTGGCGCGGGAGCCTTGGGGCCCGTCGTCTCGAGGATCTCGACCACGCCCCGCGTTCCGTCGACCCGGATCCGGTCGCCCGACTTGATCTGCTGTGTCGCAACCGACGAGCCGATCACGGCCGGGATGCCGAACTCACGCGACAGGACCGCCGGATGCGAAACCGTGCCACCGGCATCGGTCACCAGACCCACGATCTTCGTGAACAGGACGACCCACGCCGGGTTCGTCATCTGGCAGACCAGGATGTCGCCGGCGCGGACCTCGTCGAACTGGTCCTCGGTGAGCACCACGCGCGCGATCCCCTCGACCACGCCCGGCGAGCCGCCGATGCCGGTGACCTCCCCTGCCACGGTCGACTCCTTGCGGTAGAACTTGTCCGGGAAGCCCCACAGGTTCAGGTACGGGAAGTCGAGCTGGGACTGCGTGACGGTGCCGATCCAGTCCTTCGGCCGCTTCAGGTACGACGCCTCCCGCTCCGCGCGACGCTGCGCCACGATGGGGCGACCGTCCAGCACCGATGCGTCGCCCAGGAGCACGCGCAGCTCGTTGTAGCGAAGCATGATCACGTCGTCTGGCTGGTCGAGGACGCCGTCGGCGACCAGCTTCTTGCCGATGGCGACCAGGACCAGGCGCACGTGCGCATTGGCTCCCTGGTCGATGTAGAAGTGGTGATCCGGCGTGAGCGGCGCCATCCGCAGGTTGATGTCGTTGGCGGCGCGCATCTCCTCGAGCGCCTCGCCCTCGAGGCCCTGCAGGATCTCCTTCGCCGCGGCATCGATGTCGTCCGCGACCGCCTTGATCGTCTTTGGGTAGTCGTAGTCGGTCTCCATGTAGCCGCGGATCAGCTCCAGGACGGGCTCCATCTGCTCCCGGACAGTCGGGAAGATGAACTCGTGGCTCCACACCGCATGCCAGCCGAACTCCTTCTGGTAGCGCTCGACGCGTTCGGCGATGAAGCGGCGGCCATGGTTCGAGGCCTCGAGGGCCGTCCGGATGTCACCGGCCGTCTCGTGCCGGAAGGCAGCTGCCAGCTCCGAATCCGCCCTGGCCTCCTCCTTCATCCTCCACAGCGCCTCGATCGAGTCCCAGTTGCGGTCCTTGGCCGAGTTCTGCAGCCGGCCGAGCAGCGCCTCGTCGATCTTGCCGTGCGTCCTCTCCATCACCGCCCGCAGGTTGAGCGTGGCCGACAGCTGGGCGAAGTTCAGCATCCAGTGGATCTTCCAGTGCCGATCGTGGATGTCGATCGCGTCCTCGAGCAGGCAGGCCAGCTCGGCGAGCGACATGTTGTCGGCCTCGTCCAGCCGGCTCTCGAGATAGGCGAAGTTGCGGTCCATCTCCGGCACCAGCCGATCGCGCCACCAATCGGCGAATTGAAGCCCGTAGACGGGCAGCACCTTGTTCAGGTAGACACCGATCTTCTCCGGGTAGCCGGCCATGTGGGGCGTTCGTGCGACGTAGCGCGCCTGGTATTCCATGGCGTCGATGGCGTACTCGGGATCGGCCGGAATGGCAGCGGTGTACAGGTAGCCGTTGACGTTCTTGGCCAGCCAGTCGCAGGCGAACGGCGTCCCGAAGCGGCGGAACATGTGGTCACAGGTGAGCCACCACCCGCCGATGTCGAAGTACATCGGGCTCAATGGATGGGGGCAGTGAAGGTCGTCGTAGACCCAGAAGAGCTCGCTCTCCGTCTCGGATTCCCAGGTCACCGGGAACTCTTCGTTCCCGAGGAACTGGCCGAGGACTTCTTCCTTGATCGCCACCGAGGTCACCTCCAGGTGTGGTCTGCTCTCGGCTCCGACCGGCCGGGACCCGCCGAGGTCAGGGTTGCGTGACGTTGCGACGTTGAGCCGGCCCGTGGCGGTGAGCCCGTCCTGGCTCGGCCGAAGGCGTATGGCGTGGCGCGCGGCTGATTCGTGAGCGCCGGCATGGGGCGGACGGCCGGATGCGTGCCGGTCGATCGTTTACCTGTATCTCCTTCGCCACTGCCGGGGGGCGCCTCGCCCTGGTCCTTTGCGTGCAGCGCGTCGTGGGCGCGCCCATTGGAACTGGGCGGCCCGGCTATCTCGCGATCGGCAATGCTCCACCTCTCATAGCGGATTGCCGCCGGTGCGCACCGCGCCGCCGGGTGCTCCTCGATAATCGATTGTCGATGGAATGACGATATGGAACCAGCGTAAGCGCGTCAAGCGGCGTCGCCTGTGCTCTTCGTCACCGGGAAGCGGGCCGGATGGCCCTGTTGCCAGTTGGGCATCGATAATCGATGATTAGCGGCGCACCGGAACATGGCATTCGCTCGCAGGTGAAACAGATCCGGAGGGACGTCTATGACGCTGGCGGCCACCGAAAGCCCTCTTCTCCGCATGGTCCAGGACACGCCGACTGACTACTGGAACGACTCGTGCGCCGTTGACGAGCTTGCCTACGCCGTGGAGCGCGGAGCGACCGGTGCGACATCGAACCCGACCATCGTACACGAGGTCCTCAGGAAGGAGGCGTCGCACTGGGTACCCCGCGTCCACGAGCTCGCCGCGACCCATTCGACGTGGAGCGAAGTGGACCTGACGTGGGCCCTGGTCGAGGAGATGGTTGCCCGCGGGGCCGCTGTGCTGCAGCCCGTTTTCGAGCGCGAGGGGGGCCGCAAGGGGCGGCTTTCCGTGCAGCTCAACCCGGCCAACTATCGCGATCCGGAGCGGATGCTGGAGCAGGCGCTCCGCTTCGACGGGCTGGCGCCGAACCTCCTGGTGAAGTTTCCCGCCACCGCGGCGGGGATGGTCGGCATCGAGGAGGCGACCTTCCACGGCATCAACATCAACGCCACCGTCAACTTCACGCTCCCGCAGGCGATCGCGGTCGCCGAGGCGGTCGGGCGCGGACTGGAGCGGCGCGAGCGGGCCGGCCACGACACGAGCTCTCTGACCCCGATCTGCACGCTCATGATCGGCCGCCTGGACGACTGGGTGAAGGTCCTCGTCGAGCGCGACGACATCGCACTCGATCCAGGGGCTCCGAACTGGGCCGGCATCGCCGTCTTCAAGCGAGCGTATGCGCTCTTCCAGGAGCGCGGCTATCGCCCCCGCCTGCTGGCCGCCGCCTACCGCCACCGACTGCACTGGACGGAGCTGGTGGGCGGCGATGTTGCCATGACCATGCCCCACGCCTGGCAGGTTCGCTTCAATCGCAGCGGGATCCGCCCCGAGCCGCGCATGCAGGTCCCCGTCGACCCGGCGATCGTCGACGAGCTGGCCGCGCGGGTCCCCGACTTCCGGCGGGCCTACGAGCCGGACGGCATGACGCCCGACGAGTTCGAGGCCTTCGGCGCGTCGGCACGGACCCTGCGCGCATTCATCAAGTCGTACCACGACCTCATGGGCGCGGTCCGTGACCTCGTCCTGCCGGACCCTGATCCGCGCGCATCCTGACGTCGGCAGGGGAAGCACGCCGAGGAGAACCGTTACGTGACCACCGAAACGCGCACGACCACCACCGCACCAGGGCCGCGGATCCTCATGGTGCCCGCGTGATCAAGCGCGTCACCCGCGGAGAGGCTCAGCACCTCCCGCTCCCCGGACGGGACTGGTACACGTACATCGCGCCGCATAACAGCCCCGCGCGCAACGTGTCGGTGGGCGTGGCGATCTTCCCTCCCGGCTCGAAGCCGGAGGGACACGTTCACGCTGCCGAAGAGGAGACGATCTACGTTATCGCCGGTCGGGGCCGGTTGGTGACGCCAGAGGCGACCGCGGAGCTCGAGCCGGGCGTATCGGTCTTCATCCCGGTCGGCACCTTCCACGCCACCGAGTCGGACGGACCCGAGCCCCTGGAGCTCGTCTGCCTCTTCTCGCCGCCGGTGGTGCCCGGCTCGTACGAGCGCGGAGGGGGTGGGTGACGACCGCCCGGGGCGTCGGAACCACGGACAGCCCGGTGATCGCGCAGCTGAGCGAGATGGCGCGGCGGATCCGCGTCGAGATCATCCGCACCGTCAACCACGCGCAGGTGGGCCACATTGGAGGACCGCTGTCGGCCGCCGACATCCTGGCCGCCCTCTATTTCCGGGTGCTGCGCATTCGACCAGACGAGCCGGACTGGCCCGATCGCGATCGGTTCATCCTGTCCAAGGGCCACTCCTCGCTGGTCCAGTACGCGGCCATGGCCCTGCGCGGCTACCTCCCGGTGGACGAGCTGCGCACCTTCGACTCGCTCGGATCGCGGCTGCAGGGTCACCCCGACATGCGGCTGCTGCCCGGCATCGACATGTCCACCGGTTCGCTGGGCATGGGCCTCTCCGCGGGGTTGGGCATGGCCCTGGGCGCACGCTTCGCGCAGCGCGACGTGCGTACCTTTGTGCTCCTCGGAGACGGGGAATGCCAGGAGGGCCAGGTCTGGGAGGCCGCGTTCGTGGCGGCGCGCTACGGAGTGGACAACCTGATCGCCATCGTGGACCACAACAAGCTGCAGCAGTACGGCTGGCCCGGCGAGACGTCCGATGTCCGGCTGCCGCCCGAGGAGCCGGGAGAGCTGGTTGCCAAGTGGCGGGCCTTCGGCTGGCGCGTGCTCGAGACGGATGGGCACGACATGGCCGCCGTGGTGGCCAGCCTGGAAGCGGCCGTGGATCGAACGACCCGGCCGACGGTGGTGGTTGCCCACACCGTCAAGGGACGCGGCGTGTCGTTCATGGAGGGCGACTACCGCTGGCATAGCAAGCCAATCAAGCCCGAGGAGTTCGCGGCGGCGATGGGCGAGCTGGGCGAGGCAGGGGCATGAGCCTGCCGATGGGCCGCGCCATGCGTGAGGTGTTCGGCGAGACGGTTGCGCAGCTCGCCGACGACGACCCGCGCATCGTCATGCTCGACGGCGACCTGGGAAGCTCCACCAAGGCCGACATCTTCGAGCACGCCCATCGCGACCGCTTTCTGCAGATGGGAATCGCCGAGCAGAACATGATCGGCGTGGCCGCGGGCCTGGCGACCATGGGCCTCATCCCGTTCATCAGCACGTTCGTCTCGTTCGCCGTGGTGCGGCCGCTCGACCAGGTCCGGGTGCTGATCGCGCAGACGGGGCTCAACGTGAAGCTGACGGCCGGCTATGCCGGCCTGTTCACGGGCATGGCCGGCAAGACGCACCAAATCGTGGACGACATCTCGATCATGCGAGCCATGCCGGGCATGGTCACCGTCTCCCCGGCCGATGACGTGGAGGCGGCGCAGGTCATCCGCTGGGCGGCGGGCTATGACGGCCCGGTCTACGTGCGGATCGTTCGCGACGCTACCCAGCGCCTGTTCGATGACGCCTACGCCTTCCGAGTGGGAGCGGCCGTCGAGGTGCGTCGTGGAGGCGACCTGACGCTCATCGGCACGGGAGCCCAGACCCCGCGCCTGGTAGATGCCGCCGATCTCCTCGCCGCGGACGGCATCGACGCGGCAGTGCTCCACCTCCCCACCCTCAAGCCGCTCGACGCTGCTGCGATCGTGGCGGCCGCCGATCGCACCGGGCGGCTGGTGTCCGTCGAGGAGCACACCGTCATCGGCGGCCTGGGGGGCGCGGTGGCCGAAGTGCTGGCCGAGCAACGTCCGACGCCACTGCGGCGGATCGGTCTCCAGGACACGTACACCGTGTCGGCGCCCAACGACGTCCTGCTGGACCTCTACGGCCTGTCGGCCGCGAAGGTGGCGGACCAGGTTCGCGCCATGCAATGGGCCGACAGCTGACGCGCATGAATGACCGGCGTCAGGCGCGTGCGGGACCGGCCTCCGCATTCCCGTCGGTCGACTCCGGCAGCGCGCTCGGCCAGCCGGCATTGATCTTCGACCCCGCCTTGTCGAAGTGCTGACGCAGGGCATCCGCCACCAGCTCCGGGTCGCGCAGGCGCAGCGCGTCCAGGATCGGCCAGTGGAGAGCGGCCGTCCAATGCACGTCCACGCCCGGAATGGCGGCCGTGATGTACGTGCGCGAGAACGGCTCGAGTGACTGCCAGACACGGCGCAAGGTGGCATTGCCACTCAGGGCGATGATGTGGCCATGGAACCCGGCGTCCGCCAGCGCAAGGGCGTGCGCATCGCCGGACGCGGCGGCCCGTCGCAGCTCCTCGCCGTGAGCCAGCAGCTCGGCAAGGTCCGATTCGCTCATGCGCGGCACGGCGAGCCGGGCACCAAGCGTCTCGAGCTCGGCGCGGACGTTGATCGCCTCGAGCAGCTCGGCCGTCGTGGGCCTGCGGACGCGGGCACCGCGGAACGGCAGGATCTCGACGATCCCCGTCGCCTCCAGCCCGCGGAGCGCCTCGCGGACCGGCGCCTGGCTGATGCCGAGCTCCTTGGCGACCGTCGTCTCCACGATGCGCGCGTGGGGCGGGTATCGGCCGGAGAGGATGTCCTGCAGGAGCCGATCCTTCACTTCGTCCGCGAGCACGCTGCGCGACAGGGCGCCCTGCTCTGCCATCGGCCGACCTCCGAATTCGACCCTTGCGGGCAAACGCCGGCGGGTCGCCGGCGAATTGTATCGCGGCACCCACCGCCGGCCGTCCACGGCGACCGCACGCAGCGCCTGTCCATCGGTCGCGACTGGCCCCGCCTCCCCTCATCGATGACCGGCGAGCGGATCTCCCACGTGCCGGACGACTGGACGGTCTGGACCTTCTCGGATCCGCACGGCGTCGCGACCGGGCTGGAGGCTGCGCTCATCGAGGCTGGGCTGCTTGACCGTTCGCTGCGTTGGGTGGCGCCGCCGCGCACCGCTCTGCTCGGCTGCGGCGACTACCTCGACCGCGGCGCCGACAGCCAGCGCGTCCTCGCCCTGCTGCGGCGCCTCGAGCCCGAGGCCGCGGCCGCCGCCGGTCGCGCGATCTTCATCCGTGGCAACCACGAGGAGATGGTGCTGCACCTCTCCCGCGGGCGCCACCAGTGGCTGCCGGTCTGGCTCGCCTACGGCGGACACGCCACCCTGCAGTCGTTCGGCTGCGCCCCGCCGGACCCGCTCCAGGACGACGCCGCGCTGGCGGGCGTCGAGGCGCTGGCACCCGGCCTCTTCGCATGGCTCGCCACCCTGCCGCAGGCGGTGCGCTGGCACGACGTGGTGTTCGTGCATGGCGGGCTGCCGCCCGGCGCCGCGCTGGACGAGCTGGGACTGACGACCGATGCGCACCTGTGGGTGCGCGCCGAGTTCTACGAGACGCCGTGGGGCTCGGGAGCCTTCGAACGCTTCCGCGCCACGGGGATCGAGCGCGTCGTCTTTGGACACAGCCCGGGACCGTACGGCATTCGCGTCATGCAGGGAGGCCGTCTGCTGGCGGTCGACTCCAACGCCTGCGGGAATCCGCGCATGCCGGAGGACGCGCGGCTAAGGATGACGCTGGTCCAGCTCGACGAGGAACCGTTCGATCGCGCGCGCAGCGTGGTGATTCCCACCGACCACGCGCCCGACCGCGCGTTGAACCCCGATCCTGCCGACCCTATGCTCGATTATCGAGGGACTGACCTGGAGGCTGCAGCATGGTGACCCCGCTCCGCGAGCCAACCTATCGCAGTGACACGCGCCCCGACCTCGACGCGTTCGAGGAGCCGTGCGGCACGGTCATCGGGTTCGGCTATGGCGGTGACGTGGCGAGCGAGCTCGCCTCGGGAACCCTGGCCGCGCCGGCAGCCCTCGCGCTGCTGGACGACATGCTGGCCATCCGTGAGTTGGAGGAGATGATCGTCCGCCTCCGCTCAGGCGGCTACGACCCGCTGCCCGGCTACGACTACCGCGGTCCGACGCACGTCTCGATCGGGCAGGAGGCGACCGCGGTCGGCGCGGCCGCAGCCCTCCGCCCAGCCGACGCCATCACCAGCTCGCACCGCGGGCACGGCGACGCCATCGCCAAGGGCTTCGCCGCCATCCGCCGCATGGACGCGCCACAACTGCGCGCCCGCGTGCCGGACGGCACGGCCGTGGCCGATGACGCCCTTCTGGGCACGGCGCTGGAGGAGCACGTCTACCGGGTCATCGCCGAGCTGTTCGGCAAGGAGGAGGGCTACTGCCGAGGGCGCGGCGGGGGCATGCACATCGGCGACTTCGCTACCGGTCACCTGGGCGCCAACGCGATCGTGGGCGGCAGCGTGCCGATCGCCACCGGCGCGGCCATGGCCTTCCGCTACCAGCGCTCGGACCGCGTGGTGTGCTGTATGGCGGGTGACGGGGCATATGCCAACGGCGTGGTGCTCGAGTCGCTGAACTGGGCGACGCAGCACCAGTGGACCAACCACCTGGCCGGCGACCATCGGTACGGACTGCCCATCGTGTACCTGATCCAGAACAACCACTACGGCATGACCCATAGGACCGATGAGGAGGTGATGGGCATCCGCCACCTGGCGCGGCGCGGGGCCGGCTTCGCCGAGAACAACATGCACGCCGAGGTGGTGAACGGCATGGACGTGCTGGCTGTCTGGGACGCGATGCGCCGTGCCGCCGAGCGCTGCCGCGCCGGCGAGGGGCCCGTCCTGGTCGAGGCGAGCACCTACCGGTACTACGGGCACTCCCTCTCCGACCCGCGCAACGAGTACCGGACGCGAGACGAGGAGTCGGCCTGGCGCGCCATCGATCCGATCGAGCGCCTCAGGCGGCAGATCGTCGAGGCCGGCGTCGCGGACGACGCGGCGCTGGAACGCCTGGAAGGGGAGGCGCGCGAGCGCAACGCGCGCGCCGCTCGCCGCGCCGCCGAGGCGACCGATCCCGATCCGGCTGATCTGCTGCGTTACTTGTACACCGACACCGCCGCCGACGTCGTGCCGGTCGATCAGCAGGAGGTGCCGCTGTACGCGGAACCGCCCGCGGCGCCCCGGGATGAGGCCGGGACGATCAGCTACCGGGACGCCATCCGTGAGGCGCTGGTCGAGGAGATGCTGCGCGATCGCCGGGTCATCGTCTACGGCGAGGACATCGCCGACTATGGCGGTGCGTTCAAGCTCACCAAGGGGTTGCTGGAGACGTTCGGGCGCGAGCGGGTGTTCAACACGCCAATCTCCGAGGCGTGCATCTGCGGCACCGCGGTGGGGGCGGCGATCGTGGGCACCCGGCCAGTGGTCGAGCTGATGTACATGGACTTCGCCCTGATGGCGTCCGACCAGATTGCCAACCAGGCCGGCAAGTGGCACTACATGAGCGGGGCGCAGATCGAGGTGCCGCTCGTCATCCGCGCCTCGGTGGGAGCCGGCAAGGGATACGGCGGCCAGCACTCCCAGTCGCTGGAGAGCATCTTCACCCACATCCCCGGCCTGTACGTCCTCTACCCGGCCACGCCGGCCGACGCCAAGGGCCTGCTCAAGGCTGCGATCCGCACGAACAACCCCGTCCTTTTCGTCGAGAGCCAGGGCCTGTATCCGACGAAGGGCCCGGCGCCGGAGGCGGACGACCACCTGGTCGAGATCGGCCGTGCCCGCGTGGCGCGGGAGGGGACCGATGCCTCCGTGGTTGCCTGGGGCCCCGCCGTCCTCGATGCGCTGGCGGCGGCCGAGGTGCTGCACGCCGAGCACGGCCTGTCGGCCGAGGTGATCGACCTGCGCAGCCTGGTGCCGCTCGACATGGACAGCGTCCTGACGTCGGTCCGCAAGACCGGCCGCTGCGTGGTGGCCAGCCAGGCTGTGCTGATGGGCAGCTTCGTCAACGAGATCGTGGCCCGCGTGCAGGCCGAGGCGTTCGACGACCTCGACGGCCCGGTGGGTCGCATCGGTGCGGCCAACGGCATCTCGCCGCAGGCGCACGGGCTCGAGGAGGCCTTCCTGCCTCGGGCCGGTGACATCGTGCGCGCCGTCCTGGACATCGTGTAGCAGGTATCCCGTCACATGGTCCACCCGATCCTCATGCCGCGCCCCGGTCAGATGACCGAGGAATGCACCCTGCTCGTCTGGCACAAGAACGAGGGCGACCTCGTCGCCAGGGGCGACGTCCTGTTCGAGATCGAGACCGACAAGGCGGTCATGGAGGTCGAGGCCTTCGACGACGGCGTCCTGCTGCGACGCCTGGTTGAGGAGGGCGAGACGGTGCCCGTCAACAGCGTGTGTGCCTACGTCGGTCAGCCCGGGGAGGAGATCCCCGAGCCCGCCTCGGCACCTGCGGGGCCCCATGCGCCCGAGACGGCCACGGCATCGGCACCCAAGCCGGCGCCCGAGGCGGACGTGGCCGCACCAGCTGCGCCGCGGATCAGCCCTCGCGCCAGCCGGCTCGCCGCTGAGCTCGGCGTCCATGTGGGGACGCTGGTCGGCAGCGGCCCGGACGGCCGCATTGTCGAGCGCGACATTCGCGCCGCGGCCACCGCGCCTGGCGTGCCGATCGCGACCGCTCGACAGCCGCCCGACGTGGCGCCACCGTCGGCCGACGACGAGGGTGAGCGGCAGCCACTGTCACGCATGCGGCAGGTCATCGCCCAGCGGATGAGCGACAGCGCGAGGACCGCGCCGCAGTTCGCGGTGACGGTGGCGGTCGACGTGACGCGCCTGGTCGAGATGCGGGACGAGCTGAAAGCGGCCGGGACGCCGCTGACCGTCACCGACTTCGTGATGGTCGCTGCCGCGCGCAGCCTGGTCGAGATGCCGGTGGTCAACTCGCGCACCGACGGGCAATCGATGTGGTTGCGGCGGCGCGTGCACCTGGGCCTGGCCGTTTCGGTGCCGAATGGGCTGGTTGTCGTGGTTGTGCGCGACGCGGACCACCTGAGCCTCGATGAGATCCACCAGCGCGCGGCCTCGCTGGCCGGGGCGGCTCGCGAGGGAAGGCTGCCGCTGGACCAGATGAGCGGCAGCACGCTCACGATCTCGAATCTCGGGATGCACGGCGTGGAGCACTTCGCCGCCATCATCAACCCGGGCGAGTCCGCGATCCTTGCTGTTGGGAGCGCGGCTCGCGAGCCGGTTGTCATCGGAGACGGCCTGGGCATTGGCTGGATCATGCGGCTGACGCTGACCGCGGACCATCGGCTGGTCGACGGTGAGCTGGCCGCACGATTCCTGGACGATCTCCGGCGCCGTCTCCAGGACCCGGCGGGGCTACGCCGCGCGACCCCAGAGCTCGAGGCACGCGGTTGACGTCGGGGGGCGACCGCCGTCCCGTTACGGACGTCTTCGGGCCAGGTCGGCGAATGCGTCCAGGGCCTCGGGATTGGACAGCGAGCCCCGTGAGACAGCGGCCTCGGGCGGCGTCCCGCTCAGGATGCGCTTGATCGGGACCTCGAGCTTCTTGCCCGACAACGTGCGCGGCACTCCCGGTACGGCCACGATGCGGTCCGGCACGTGGCGGGGGGACAGGTTGTCGCGCAGTTCCTCGCGGAGGCGGCGCGCAAGGGGTCCGTCCAGGACGGCCCCCGCCCGCAGCGCGACGAACAGCAGGAGCTCATCGGTCTCCTCCAGGTGGACGACCACCGAGTCCGCCACCTCGGGAATGGCCTCCACCACGGCGTAGAACTCGGCGGTCCCGATCCGCACCCCGCCGCGGTTGAGCGTGGCGTCGGAACGGCCGCTGATGACGCATGAGCCGCGCTCGGTGATCGTGATCCAGTCCCCGTGGCGCCACACGCCGGGGAACACCTCGAAATAGGCGGACCGATAGCGCGACCCGTCCGGGTCGTTCCAGAAGCTCACCGGCATGGACGGCATGGGGCCGGTGATCACCAGCTCACCCTGCTCACCAACCAGGGGGCGACCATCCGGGGCGTAGGCCTCGATCGGTGAGCCCAGATGGCGGCAGCTGATCTCGCCCTCCCAGACCGGGACGAGCGGGCTGGCGCCGACGAACGCGGTGCACAGGTCGGTCCCGCCCGACACGGACTCCAGGTGGACCGATGGCCCGAACGCCTCGTACACCCAGCGGAAGCCGTCGGCCGGCAGGGGAGCGCCGGTGGAGCCGATGGCCCGCACCCGCGACAGGTCGTGGTCGCGCGCCGGCTGCAGCCCTTCTCGACGGCAGCCCATGAGGTACGGCGCGCTGGCGCCGAAGTACGTGACCTTCTCCTCGGCGGCCAGCCGCCACAGGGCGGACATGTCGGGGTGGCCAGGCGAGCCGTCGTACAGGACGATGGTGGCGCCCGCCAGCAGGCCGGATACCAGGTAGGGCCACATCATCCAGCCGGTGGTCGTGAACCAGAAGAAGCGGTCGTCCGGCCCCAGGTCGTGCTGCAGCGCGTGGATCTTCAGGTGCTCCAGGAGGATCCCGCCGTGGCCGTGGACGATCGGCTTGGGCAGCCCGGTCGTGCCCGAGCTGTAGAGGACGAACAGGGGGTGGTCGAACGGGACCTGGGCGAAGTCGAGCCCACCCGCATCCGCGATCAGCTCGTGCCAGGCCACCGCACCCCGGATGCGCGGCACCGTGTCGAGGTAGGGAAGCTCCACGGTGGCGCGCAGGGAGGGCAGCGCGGCGCGAATGGCGGCGACCTCATCGGTCTTGTCGACCTCCCGATCGCCGTACCGATAGCCGTTGATACTGAGCAGCACCGCCGGCTCGATCTGTCCGAAGCGATCGATCACGCTGCGGGTACCGAACTCCGGCGCGCACGACGACCAGATGGCACCCAGGCTGGCGGTGGCCAGCAGCGCCGCCACCGCCTCGGGGACGTTCGGCAGAAAAGCCGCCACGCGGTCTCCCGGACCCACGCCCAGCCGCTGCAGGCCCGCTCGCAGGCGCGCCACGAGATCGCGCAGCTCGTCGCCTGTCAGCGTGATCTGCTCCCGGCTCTGCGAGCGCGCTACGAGGATCACGTCCTCCGGCCGGCGGCCGTTGAGGCGGAGCGCGTGCTCCGCCCAGTTCAGGCGGGCCCCGGGGAACCAGCGCGCGCCGGGCATCGCGGCGCGCGCCAGCGCCGGCCCCATGGGCGTCGAGGAGGTCACTCCGAGATGCTCGACCACGGCCGACCAGAACCCGTCGAGATCGTCCACGGACCAGCGCCACAGGGCGTCGTAGTCGGCGAACCGCAGGCCGCGCTCACGCTCGAGCCAGTCCAGGAAGCGGCCGATCCGCGACGTGGCGCGCGCGTCGGCCGGGGGCGTCCAGAGCACGGGCGGGGCGTCGGGCATGGGCGGCAATCATGCCAGAGGGGAACTGGCGGGGTATCCTCGGCGGACGACGCGTGCGCCCAGCCTGGGCCGCTCCTAACCTCCGCGGCGCCTGCGGGCGAGCCGCTCGGCGAGCGTCTCGGCGGCCGGACCGGCATCCGGCTCGCCCGGCTCCGCTGGCGTGGCCGGTGTGGCCGGCGTCGCGGCAGATGCAGCCTCGCCGGGTGCCTGCGCCGGCGGAGGTTCGGCCTTGCGGCGCACGGATCGGTCGGCGCGCCGCTGGCTTCTCCCCCTGGCCGCGCGCAGCTCGGCCAGCCCCGGCACCACCTCCGGCGCCGGCTTGGCCAGGCCCACGCCGCGAGCGACCCAGGTCCGGGCGCGGACGAAGTCGCCACGCGTCAGGGCGACCCGGCGCACGCCGACGTCGATCGGCACCAGGATCATGGCCAGCAGCAGGAGCCACGGCCAGATCGGGGTCGGGAAGGCCGCCGCCGCGATGTCATGTGTCCAGACCTGCCGGACGATCTCGGGATCCGACGGGTCGAGCTGGATCTGCCGCCCCTGCCCGGCGCCGGCATAGCGGCCCAATGCCTCGCTGTCCACGCCAAGGCGCCGGAACTCCTCCGCCGCGGGTGAGACGACGCCAAGGGTGCGGTTGGCCGAGTCCGCCCCGTCGCGGGTCTGGGCCACCCGCACGAGGTAGGCGCCGGGCTGATCGGCGCGCACCGTGCCGGCGTAGCGGCCGGGGCCAACCTGGGTCAGCGTGCTCTGCAGCGGTGCCAGGTCAGGCGCCACCATGCGCAGCACGGTGCGATAGAAGTTGCGCGGAGCCCCATCGTCGTCGAGGGAGGTGACCTCGACGTTCAGCTCGCCGTCGCGTCCGGGCGAGAACTGCACGTCGATCCCCTGCTCGTCCCGCGGGGGAAGGGTCCAGGCCACGAGCTGCGCGGTCATCGTTCCGAACGCCTCCGTGCCGATCCACTGCGTTGCCCACTGCTGCCGCACGTCGCTGGTCCATGCCACCGAGCGCCCCAGGCCGTACTGCCATTGCGCAAGCAGCGGATCGTCGCGGCCTGTGAGCAACGCCACCGTGGCGGTCCCCTTGGCGGTGGTCGCGTTGTAGCCGAGGAGCGACGGGAGACGTCCCGGGTCGAGGCCGCGCAGGATCTCGGACGGCGAGGAGGGGACCGGCTGGAACGGCTCCTCGACGATCTGCTCTCCGGCGGTCCGGATCGTCTCCTTCAGGAAGATGTCGGGGATGCGGGTCGCGTCATCGGCCTCGTAGTAGCGCCCGCCGGACTGCTCGGCCAATCGGCGCAGGATGGCCGCCGAGCCGCCGCCGGTGCCGATCGTGGAGAGGGTGATCCCCGCCTTCTTCATGTCGGCCAGCAGGGCGTCATAGGCGCCGGACTGGCTCCAGCCATCGGTGATCAGGATGATGTGGCGCAGCTTGGCCGGGTTCCGGATCAGGTCGTCGTAGGCCGCCTTGAGGCCGGCGTAGATGTTGGTCTGCCCGTCTGCCTTGAAGCCGAGCGAGTTCTGGAGGCCGATGTGGTCGATCGGGCCGGTACGCACGGCCCAGTGCGCGCCCTCGTCAAAGGCCACCACCCCCAGCTGGTCGGTGGGAGAGAGCGCATCCGCGGCGCGCAGGATCGCCTCTTTGGCGATGTCCACCTTCTCGAAGCCGCGCGTCCCGCTGGTGGCCGTGCCGCGGTTGTCGCTGGTGCAGTGGCAGTCGGCCATGCTGCCGCTCTTGTCGATCACCGCCACCAGTGCCACATCCGGTGAACGCTGCCGATCGCGGACGGTCATGTACACCGGCAGCACGTCCTCGAGGACGGAGTTGAGATAGCCGCCTGCTCCGTAGCTGCTCCGGCCGCCGAGCATCACCAGCCCCTTGCCCAGGTCGCGCACGTAGACCTGCAGGCTGGCCATGGCGGTGGCCCCCAGCTGGGCTGCCGAGACGTTGTCGAGCACGACCGCGTCGTAGCCGGCAAGTGTCGCGATCGACGATGGGACGCCGCCGGCGGGCACAACCGTCACCTGCTGGCGTGCAGTGGTCAGGGCGTCGACCAGGTCGGTGGCGCGAACCGGGTCGTCGGTGGCGACCAGCACCTGCGGCTCGCCGGTGACCAGCACGTAGGCATCGGCCGCGTTGTTCTCGGTGAAATGGTCCGAGCGCGGCTCGATCACCGCCCGGAAGACGTGGAAGCCGGGCTCCTCCGCCTTCACGATGAACGAGAGGCTGATGGTGCCGGGCTTGAGTGAGAGCTGGCGAGTGGCGACGGTTGCCCCGTCGGCGAGCAGGCGCAGCGTCACGGCAGTTGCGACCGTGGAGCGCACACGCACGCTCAACTCGATGGTCTCTCCGACGCGCGCCCCGGAAGGAGCATCCACGCCATCCACCAGCGCTTCGGGGTACGTCTCGCCACCCGGCAGCACCACGTCGAGGCGCACGCCGTGCTGTGCGGCCGAGAGGATCGCCTCCTCCGCCTGGCCGCTCGTGTCATTTCCATCGGAGAGGAGGACCAGCCGCTGCTGCGTGCCGGCGGGGAAGATGGCGGTCCCGAGCCGGACCGCTGCGGCGATATCGGTCGCGCTGACAACCGGCACCGACCCCGGCGCTTGCAGCTCGTCGAGGTTCGACGGCAGCCGATCAACAAGGGCGTTGGCCCCGAAGACCACGACCCCTGCCGTGTCGCCCTCGGGGATCTGGGTCACGCCTTTCTTGGCAAACGCCAGCAGCTCCTCGCGGCTGGCGTCCAGCATCGAGGCCGATGCGTCGACCAGGAAGACAACCGACAGCCGGTCGGACGGCAGCGCAAGGCGCGCTCCGGCCAGGGACGCCACGACACAGCCGACCAGGGTCAGGCGGATGATGAGCGAGGCGACCCTGCGGGCGCGCGGCAGCGTGCGCGACGCGGCCCACCAGCCGCCGATCACCAGCGCTGCGGCCGGCAGCAGCAGCCACAGCCAGATTGGGTCGGTGAACGCGACCGGGATCATCGCGGGCTGCCTGCCATGCTCGAGCTGCTCGATCGTGCCGCGGCCGGCGGCCGACCGCGGCGCAGGATCCGCGCCACGGCGCGGCGGGTCGGGCGATGGAAGAGGAGCCACTCGACCAGCAGCAGGACGAGCCCCGCCAGGGCAAGCGGCCACCACCACTCGGATCGTGCGGTCAGCCCATCGTCGCCCGGGGAGGGGCCGACCTGGCCGAGATCGCGAATCCGAGCCGGGTCACCGGGGGTCACGCGCGACTCACCCGGATTGAAGAGGTTCGCGGCCGTCCTGCCCAGCGAAACGCCACCGGTGCCGCTTCCGTCGTCGACCACCTGCAGGTCGACCAGGCCGGTCACCCGCGGCCCCGGCACGGTCACCCGCCCCCCGACGACCTCCAGCTCCAGCTGTTCCCCGCTCGCAACGGTCACGGCGGCAACCCGCCGGATGGCGGGATCGATGCTGACGGCGATCGGCTGGCCGAGCTCGACCGACGGAGGCAAGATGCCGTCGGTCGACGGCAACAGCGCGTCCACCAGGTTGCTCATGAGGAGCGGGAACGCGACCTGGAGCGGCAGGTCACTGTCGCCGAGGGCGAATGACAGAAGCCCGACACCCAGTCCGTTCACGCGACCGATCGCGACCAGCGGCTCGCCGCGGACGCTCTCCACCACCGGGCGCATCCCGTCAGCCAGGGTGACGGCACGCGCGCGACCGATGTGCAGCGTCGAGAGGTCGACGAATCGCAGCAGGGGATCGGCGGGGTCGGTGCGGTCGAGGGCTGGGCCGTCGAGCACGCGGCCAACGGTGCCGAAGGCGCTCCCGGCGGCCGGCCCCACGTACAACGCCGGGACGGTGGGCGGTTGGGCCGGCACGGTGCGGTCGAAGATGACGATGCCATAGGGCTTGCCCGCCTCGGCGGCGGCGTCCAGCGCATCCACGTAGCCGCCGGCGCCGACGGCATAGAGCTCGAGGCGCGGGAGCAGGGCGAGCGCATTCTCGAGGTATGTGTTGCCGGGGCCGACCAGGAGCGCACGCACGGCGGCCGCGGAGGGGACGAGCGCAAAGGCCCGATCGTCGACCGCCAACGCGTCATCGCCGGCGAGCCGCGCCTCGACCACCCTGGCGCCCTGGGGGACGCTGCTGATCAGGGCCTCGGAGCGCTGCTCGGCGGGGATGGCGAGGTCGCGCGCGTCCACGAGGACGTCGTCCGCGTAGATCTCCAGGCGCCGCGTCACGTCCGAGGCCGATGGGTTGCTGACCGCCACGAACAGGTCGAGCTGCGCCCCGCCCGAGCGGCGAAGGAGCGACAGGGCCGCCACGGCCTGGTTGCCGTCGGTCGTGCCGACGCGCTTCACCTGCACCGGTGCGCCGATCCCGACGCGCGGAAGGCGGTCGGCATTCGCATCGGTCACCACCACCACGGTGGAGTCGGAGTCGCGAGCGGCGAGCGCCGAGGCGAGCGCGAAGGCATCGGTCAGGTCGCCCGGCACCTGGGTGGCGACGATCCCGTCGACGGCCGCGAGCGCCGCGGCTCGGTCGTCCGTGTCGCTCACCAGGACGTGGGCCGAGTCATCGGCCGTCACCACCGTCACGTGGCCACCCTCCGACAGCTGCCCGATCACGCGTCGCGCCGCGACTTGCGCTGCGGCGATGCGCGAGGTGCCGTCCTCGACGGTGCCCATCGAGGCCGAGGTATCCACGATCAGCACCACGTTGGCGGCAAGGTCCGAGCTGACTGTAAGGAACGGACGTGCAGCGGCGATCACCATCAGCAGCGCGATCAGCAGCTGGACGATCAGCAGCCAGCTGAAGCGCAGCCGCTGCCACGGCGCGTTGGCCTCCACGTCGCGCACCAGCTGCTGCCACAGAAAGGTGCTGCCGACCGGCACGTCCCGGCGTCGCAGCCGCAGCATGTAGTACGCGACGATGATGGGCAGGCTGACCAGGCCGATGAGGGCCAGCGGGGCGATCACAGCGAAGTTGTGGTCATTCGATCACTCTCCGGCGTCGAAGGACGTCGAACAGGAGGTCGGCCAGGTCCAGGTCGGAGGGGACGCTGACGTAGGCGCCGCCACGCCGCGCGCAGAAGGCTGCGATCTCCTCCTGCCACTCGCCCAGCCGAGTGCGGTAGCGGTCGACGAGGTCGTCGTCGCCGGTCACCTCGATCCCGTGGCCGGTCTCGTTGTCGACCAGCCGCGCATCCGGCGGGACGTCGGGATCGAGCTCCTCCGGCGCCAGCACGTGCAGCACGGACAGCTGGCAGCGTGTCCCGGCCAGGTCGCGCAGCGCGTCGAGGTAGCCCGGGTCGAGCAGGTCGCTGACCAGGATCAGCGGCCCACGGCCCCGGATCCGGCTGGCGTAGTCGCGGGCCGCGGCGGCGAGGCCGGTGAGCCGCTCGGGGCGCGGCTCCGAGAGGAAGCGAAAGACCTCGAACACCCGCGCCTTGCCGCGCAGCGGACGCAGGCTGACCGCACGTCCCTCGCCCAGGAAGGCGATGCTGACCCGGTCGAGGTGGGCCAGCCCCAGATACGCGAGCGCTCCCGCCGCGCGACGAGCGAAGGTCAGCTTGTTCGGCTCACCGAAGTCCATGCTGCGGCTGGCGTCGACCAGGACGTGGACGGTGACGTCCTCCTCCTCGACGAAAAGCTTGATGAAGAGCCGCTCGAGGCGCGCGTACACGTTCCAGTCGAGCTGCCGCAGGTCGTCGCCGGCGCTGTAGTTGCGATAGTCGGCGAACTCGACGCTCTGGCCGCGGCGCACCGAGCGTCGCTCGCCCTTCATGCGGCCCGCGGTCAGGCGCCGCGATGCAAGCTCGAGCTGCCCGAGGCGGCGCAGAAATGCCTCGTCGAAGAGGAGATCGGCGCCTGCACCGGCCTCCGCGGCGTGCGCGACCGGCGCGGTCATGCCCGGCTACTCGACCGATTCGGTGGGCGTCTCGGCGATGATGGCGCGGACCACGCTGTCGCTGTTGATCCCCTCGGCCTCACCCTCGAAGTTGAGGATGATCCGATGGCGTAGGGCCGGCGCCGCAACAGCCTGCACGTCGCTGAAGGCCACGTTGAAGCGGCCATCCAGCAGGGCATGGATCTTGGCCCCCAGCACCATGGCCTGCGCGCCGCGGGGCGAGCCTCCGTAGCGCACGTATCTGCGCACCAGGTCCGGCGGGGTCTCGCTGTCGGGATGGGTGGCGCGCAGGATGCGCACCGCGTAGGCCATCACGTGGCTGGCGATCGGGACGTCGCGCGCCAGCGCCTGCATGGCGAGGATGTCGGCCCCCGACGCGGCCTGGTGAACGGTGATCCGCTCCGCCCCGGTCGTGCGCGCCAGGATCTCCATCAGCTCCGCCTCGGTCGGGAAGGGGACGTCGACCTTGAAGAAGAAGCGATCGAGCTGGGCCTCCGGCAGGGGATAGGTCCCTTCCATCTCGAGCGGGTTCTGGGTGGCCAGCACGAAGAACGGCTCCGACAGCGTGTACTGCTGCTTGGCGACGGTGACCCGATGCTCCTGCATCGCCTCCAGCAGCGCGCTCTGGGTCTTGGGGGTGGCCCGATTGATCTCATCGGCCAGCACCAGGTTGCTGAAGATCGGTCCCTGCTGGAAGCGGAAGCGACGCTCGCCTCCCTCCTCCACGATGATGTTGGTGCCCACGATGTCGGCGGGCATCAGGTCCGGGGTGAACTGGATCCGCGAGAAGCCCAGGTCGAGCGCCTCGGAGATCGTCCGCACCAGCATCGTCTTGCCCAGTCCTGGCACACCTTCCAGCAGGGCGTGGCTGGCGGCGAGCAGGCTGATCAGCGTCTGCCGCACCAGCTGGTTCTGCCCGACGATGAAGCGGCCGACCTCGGTTTCGATGGCCGTTGCCAGCTCGCTGAAGCGCTCCGGCGTGATCGGCTCAGGGGGCGAGACGGTGGTCTGCTCGGTCATCGGTCCATTCACTCCGTGGGTTCGAGGCGGGAAAAGTAGTCGCGCACCAGATCCTTCAGGGTGATCGGGACTTGCTGGCGATCGAGCTGGAAGTTGGCGAAGTTGCGGAACAGGTCGAGCACGGACCGGTAGGGGACCACCGAGTCATTGTCGAAGCCGACCCCGCTGCCGCTGCCCGTCTGGTCCTGCCCGCCGTCCCCGCCCTGCCCGGCGATGTAGCTCGGGTCACCTGGCAGGCCGATCCGGTCGAACGGCACGAACAGGCCGTCGAGCCCCGACACCGTGTAGTCCTTGTTGCCCTGGCTCGGTCCATCGAAGCCGCCGATGCGCACGCCGCCGCCCGGGATACGGCGCACGGTCGTGCCACCACCGCTGCCGAGCTGGCCCCCCGTTCCCGGCTGGCTGCCCGGCTGACCACCCGGTTGCCCGCCCGGCTGACCACCCGGTTGCCCGCCTGGCTGGCCGGACGCGCCGGGTTGCCCACCTGGCTGCCCTGAAGCGCCCGGCTGTCCGCTGCCACCCGGTTGGCCGCCTGGCTGGCCGGACGCGCCCGGCTGGCCCGATCCGCCCGGCTGGCCCGATGCGCCAGGCTGGCCCGATGCGCCAGGCTGAGGCTGGCCTGCACGGGCAACCTGCCGCGCGCCGTCCTGGAGGGCGGACTGGGCGCGCGCCACACTGCGCTGCAGCTGTCGGTCCTGCTCAGATTGGCGCAAGGCATCCGCGGCGCGCTGCAGCGCATCCTCTGCGGCCTGCTGATCCTGTGGACTGCCGGTGCGCGCCGCCTTGTCGAGTGCATCCGCCGCCTCGGCCAGGCGCTTGGCGACCTCCGGCTGGGTTCCGGCGGCTCCCTGCGCGGCTCGCTGAAGGGCTTCAGCGCGCGCGGCGGCCTGTGCGCTGCTCATCTGCTTGACCTGGTCCGTGAGAGCCTCGAGGTCCTTCGCCGCCTGCTCCGGATCGCCCTCCTCGTTGGCGTCCTCCTTGCCGGTCGCCGCCTTCGAGATCTGCTGGGCCAGCTGAGTGAGGCCCGCATCCTTGAGCGCTGCCTGCGGATCCGTCAGACGTGCCAGCTGCTCCTGGACGGCGCCGATCTTGGCAAGCACGTCCTGCCGGTCATCGCCTCCATCGCGAAGCTGGCGCGCCAGCCGGCGCAGCTGCTCCACCAGGGCATCCCGGCGTGGGTCCGGCGTGTCGGCGCCCTGCTCCTCGGCCTCCCGCGCGACCTCCTCGATGCGCTGCGCCACGTCGCGGCTCGCGTCGCGAGCCGCCTGCCGATCACGCAGCAGCGCGTCCTGCGGATTGGGCCAGGCGATGAGCACCACCAGCAGGGCCAGTGCGACCCCGCTGCCTGCGGACGGGCGGCGGGCGATCCGGGGTCGAAAAGCAGCGCGGAGGTCGGCACTCGCGAGCCGGGTGCGAGCGTCGGCGATCTGGCGAGCCGCGAGCTCGGCGGCGAGCGGGTCCTCGGGATCCGGTTCGGAGATCAGCTCCAGGGCGGTCCCCAGGCGCTCGCGGAGGGCAAGCTCCGCGTCCGCGCCACGAGCCGCGTCGGTCAGCGACGGCCGCAATCGCCACGAGACGACGGCCCAGGCGACGAGTGCCACGGCCGCAACCGCGGCCATCAGCCACGGCGCGATCTCCAGGGCGACGGTGCGGGCGACGAGCTGTACCAGGGCGATACCGCCAAGCGCTGCAGCCAGGGCGATCCCCGCGACCCGCACGCTGCGGCGCAGCCAGAGGCGTCGCCGGAGCGAGCGGAGGCGCCGCAGCGCATCGGAGCCGAGTCGGTCGGCGATCCTGGCGGCCAGCGATCGATCGGTCACAGGTCACGCTCCGGGGCCGCGCGGAGCCGGCGACGAGGCAGCCGGAAACCCAGGCCCGCGGGAACGACGAGACGCATGGAGGCGAGGGTCAGCAGCAGCGAAAGGCCGGCAAAGGTGAGTGCGAAGCGCGGCCAGAAGTGGCCGGTCTCGGCGGGTTGCGGGTCGAAGACGGCCTGGACGCCGGGCTGTGCGCAGCGCTCGTTCGCCGCACAGTCGCCGTTGACGCCAGCGCCATCGAAGCCGGGCTTGACGTCCGTCGGCACTCCATCGGTGATCGTGAAGCAGAGGCCCTCCTCGCACTGGATGCCGGCGGTGCCGCGGATCTCGGCCATGATCTTGCCCATGTCGCCCGTCGTGATCTCGGTGTCCGCCACGATCTCGACCATGGCGACGGCGGGGTTCAGATAGAGGAGCTGTTCGGGTGCCCGGTTGGGGAGGCCGAATGCGCCGTCGGTCATTCCGGTCAGGGTCGCGGTCCACAGGCGCCAGATGAAGAAGGTTCCCACGGTGAGGAAGAGGACGGTCGAATAGGCGATCACGGTGGCGCTCTGCGTGCGCTTGAAGAGTGCGCTGCAGAAGAGGCCGATGACGCCGAAGCCGATCGCCGACACGAACAGCACGACCTGCGCGCGGACGATGTCCTCCACCAACACCCCGCCGTACATCAGCACCAGCGCCGAGACCGGGATCCCCGCCAGGATCATGAGGACCACGAAGGCGAGGGCCGACAGGAGCTTGCCGACGACGATGGCCCCGGGGCGCAGCGGGGTCGTGATCAGCAGGTCGAGGGTTGCCTTCTCGCGCTCCAGGCTGATCGCCCCAGTCGTGAAGGCCGGTGCCAGGAAGGCGACCAGCATGAGCTGGAAAACCGAGAGCATGGCGAAGATCGCCTGCCCCACGATGGCCGACCCGTTGGCGACGCTGACGCTCGACCCATCCGGCGCGAAGAGCTCCTCCGGCACCTTGGCGTCGGCCACCGAGCTGATGTAGGCGCCGTACGCGATCAGCGCCAGCACGGCGAGGTAGATGGTGAGGACGACGAACGCCCGTCGACCGCGAAATCGGGAGCGCAGCTCCTTCGACATGATGGTCGAGACCGATGAGCTGAACTCGCGCAGGCTGGAGAGGCGTCGTCGAGGGAGAGTCGTCGCCGTCATGCCGCCGTCTCCTCGTCGTTGCCGGTGACCTTGAGGAAGATCTCCTCCAGGTCGCTGGTCGCCTGACCGAAGCCGCTCACCGTGTGTCCGGCTGCGATCATGCCCTGCAGCAGCCCCGCCTGCTCATCGGCCGGCCCGTCGAACGGGACCTCCAGACGCGTCTTGCCTGCCTCGCTGCTCACCGCAAGGACGTCGCCGACCCGTGGATCGGTTCCAAGCCAGGCCGCTGCCGCTTCGCCGTCCGACAGGACGTCGATGCGCAGCAGGGCGGTGGCACGCAGCGAACGCTCGATCTCGGCGATCTGCCCGGAGCGCACCAGCCTGCCTTGATCGATGATGCCCACCGTGGTGCACAGCTCCGCCACCTCGCTGAGGATGTGGCTGCTGACGAGGATCGTCTTGCCCATCCCGCGCAGCTCGCGCAGGATCTCGCGCATCTCGACCCGTGCCCGCGGATCGAGCCCCGAGGCCGGCTCGTCGAGGATCAGGAGCTGGGGATCGTGGACCAGCGTGTGGGCCAGGCACAGGCGCTGGCGCATGCCGCGTGACAGGGCTTCGACGTACGACTCGCGCTTGTCACTCAGGCCGACGATCTCGAGCAACTCCCCGATCATGCCGGCCCGCCGCCCTGCCGGCACCGAGTAGCAGCGCGCGAAGAAGTCGAGGTATTCCCACACCCGCAGGTCGTCGTAGACGCCGTAGAAGTCGGGCATGTAGCCGATCCGGCGGCGGACCTCGACCGGGTCAGCGGTCACGTCGATGCCGCACACCAGCGCCTCCCCGGCGGTGGGCGCCAGCAGGGTGGCCAGCACCCGCATCGTCGTCGTCTTGCCGGCCCCGTTGGGACCGACCAGTCCGTAGATCTCGCCCGGGCCAACCACCAGGTCGATGCCGGCCACCGCCAGCTCACCGTCGTAGCGCTTGACCAGGCCGCGGGTCTCGATGATCGGGGTCATGGGGCAGGGACTCCCGTCACCCGCGCGCCCGCGAAGATCGAGAACTGTCCCATCTCGGCCGGCACGCCGGTTCCGCTGATCTTGATCAGGAGCCGACCGGAGGAGTCGAGCACGCGAGTCGGATCGGCGACGTCGAATCGGCTCCGCTCGGAGAGGTCGCCGAGGTCGAGCCATTCGGCAGCGATCGCGTCGTACACCGCCACGCGGAATCCGCTCGGCAGAAAGGCACCCACATTCTCCTGGTCATAGAAGATCGTCCCGGGCTCGCTGGCCACGATGACCGTCACCTTGCTCGGCACCAGTCCGGTCGCCTCGAGCGGCATGCCCATGCGGAAGGTGACCTCACCGTTCGCCAGCGTCACGGAGCCCGGAGCGGTCTGTGATGCCTCTCCATCGGTCGCCAGGACCTCGGTGCTCATCGCCGATGGGCCGATCGTCACCGGGCCTGGTCCGAGGGTTGGCTGGCCGGAGACCACCTCCACCGCCTGGGCATAGCGCTGGACCTCCTGGCCATCGAGCTCGACCTCGAGTGGAGAGGCGTCGGCCTGCCACCCGATCAGGAACGGCCCGCGATCGATCCCGCCCGAGGCGCCTTCCATCTTGCCCGGGAAGCCGCGGTACGAGCCAACCAGTGCATCGATCACCAGGCTGCGGACGGAGATCTGGCGCTGGGCGGCCGAGCTGGTGTCGAACGCGGAGATGCCGTACACCTGCTGGGAGGCCGACGAGCCGTTGAGGTTGCGAAGCGGCATGCGGAAGGTCTTCGACTCTCCGGCTGCGAGGGTCCCGACCATGACGCCGCCGCTCTGGCTGACGACCGCCACGTCCTCCATCGGCTGGGTCCCTTCGTTGGTGGCACGACCCTCGAGATCGGTGGCGGTCAGGGACCAGGTCACGCGCAGCGCTGGCGTGTACGGGACCAGTGCCTCGGCCCGCACCGCCTGCTGGCCGCTGACCGGGACCGCCAGGCCGCGCAGGTGGGCCGGATCCCCCTGCTCAGTGGCGTAATTCAGTACGGCTCCACCGATGGTCGGATCGAAGTTGTTGGCGGCCAGTGCCGAGAGAAGGGCGTCGCCACGCACCGTCAGGTCGTAGCTCGCGCGGGCCGGGCTCGAGATGCCGGCGAAGGTGGAGACCGAGGCCGCCGTGCCGTCCGTCGAGGTGCGCACCACCGAGATCTCGTTGACGATGATCTGGCTGCCCTTCATCGACAGGCCGATGCTGTACGACACGCCCGAGAAGGCGAGTGCCAGGACCGGAGCGACGATCCAGGCCAGCTCTCGACGATCCAGGCAGCGCAGCACCAGGTAGCTCAATGGCCCGATGAGCAGGATGTAGCCCACGATCACGGCCAGCAGCAGCTCTGCCGGCGGCACCGCCAGTGACGGAATCCGGGAGAGCACCACCGTCATCGAGTTGGCGACTTCATCGTCAACCGGACCGGCCCCGCCCCACTGCTCGAAGATCCGGTCGTCGGGAATGAGCCGCGTCCAGAGGGCGGGCGCGCCGGCCCAGGTGCGGAACGGCTGGGTGGCCAGGTCGATCCCAACGAAGCTGACGCGTCCCGCTCCACGACTCATTGACGCAAAGAGGGTCTGGCCGCCGGCGTCGCGCACCAGGGCAATGGCGCCCGGCCGCAGGTCGCCCGCCGCCACGGTGAGCGGGTCGCTGCCATCCGGCTGGCCGGCGCCGGCCCAGGCGGCCAGCGTGGCGGCGCTGCTGCCGTCGTGCGACGCGAGGCGCTCAACGGGGAGCATTGAACCGAAAGCGGCGGTGCGTGCCTGCCAATCGGGTCCGCCCACTACGACCAGCTGTCCGCCCGCTGCCACCCAGCGCTCAAGTGAGCGCCGCTGGGCCTCGGTCAGGCCGCTCGAATCGGCGGCCCACACGATCGTCTCGATGCCGCGCAGGGGCTCGGGGCGCTCCGGCAGATCCGCCGGCGTGAGGGGGATCGGCTCGGGAAAGCCACCGCCGCGCGCGATCAGCTGCGGCCGCACGTTGCCGCCTCCGTCGCCGACGATCGCCACGTGGCCACTGGTCCGCTCCAGGACGCGGGCATCGGCGCTGGACGTTGCCAGGGATTTGCCCTCGGCCGATTCGAAGCGCAGCGCGATCGCGCGCACGAATGGCGCCGGCCTGACGTAGATGGCGACGACCTTGTGCGCGCCGGCCGGCAGCTCGACGAAGCGACGCACGGTCCCGTCGATGCCATCCGCGGCCAGGTAGCCGGTGACGGGCGAGCCGCCGTTGGAGAGGGTGGCCGCGATGCCGATCCAGCCGTTCGACTCGAAGCGGCCACCGACCAGGGCGCGCGCCTCGAGCGTGATCGCTTCGGCAGCACCGACGGGAGCTGCCATCGAGGGCAGCATCATCGCGGCCAGGGACGCTGCGGCGGCCAGGCGAGCCAGGCGGCCGGTTCGGTGCGGCATCGGACCTCGCGAGCGGTGCGGTTGAATGGTCTGGACCGTAGACGCAGCGCGGAGCCCGGCAGTTTCAGCCGCGGGCTGGCAGGGAGTGTAGCCGCGGCATCGGTACACTCCCCAGATGCCCACTCTCCGCCCGTTCCGCGGGCTCGGCTACGCGCTGGACCGCTATGCCGTGCCATCGGCGCCGGGGATGCGGATCGCCGACCTGACGGAGGTGGTCTGCCCGCCATATGACGTCATCACGCCGGCGCAGCAGGCCGAGCTGCTGGAGCGCAGCGAGCGCAACGCGGTGCGGCTGGAGCTGTCCGCGGAGCAAGACCCACACGCCGCTGCGGCTGCTGCCCTGAGGGCGTGGCAAGCGGACGGCACGCTCGAGCGGCGTGCCCAGCCATCGGCCTATTACTACCGCTACGCTCGGCCGGCGGCCCCGGACGAGCCGGTGGTCCAGGGGGTGGTGGCCAGGCTCCTGCTCGAGTCCTTCGGAGCCGGGGTGCGGGCGCACGAGCACACGCTTGCCGGCCCCAAGGCGGATCGCCTGGCGCTGCTGCACGCCACCCGCACCCAGCTCTCGCCGATTCTGGCCATCTACTTCGACGGCTCGGTCCACCACGACCATCTCATGGGCCTGCCCTGGACCGATGAATGGCTTGCGCGGGACGGCGACGGGCTGCTGCATACGCTGGCGGCGGTCGAGCCGGACGAGCGCCTGCTGGAGCACCTGTCGCGCCAGCAGCTCTTCATTGCTGATGGGCACCATCGCTACGAGACGGCGCTGGCATACCAGGCGGCGGTCCGGCACGACCCAAACTGGGCCGATGCCGGGCCCGGCTCGCTGGCCGCGGACTGGATCATGCTGGTGCTCGTCAACGCGCAGCGCGAGGAGCTGGAGATCCAGGCCACCCATCGGCTCATCCGTCAGGCAGATGACGAGGCGCTGCGCTCGCTGGTCCGCGATCCGGGGCCGATCTGGCAGGCGACTCCGGTAGCTCCCGATGAGCTCGTGGGGCGGCTCGCATTGCTGGAGAGCGCCGAGCAGCCAGCCTTCGGGCTGGTGCTGCCCGGCGACGAGGGATTCCTGCTCGTCGGGGACGCCGAGGCGGCCGCCGTGCGGATGCGCCGCGAGCCGATGGGTGCGGAGGTTCGCCGGCTGGACCTCGCCATCCTGCAGGCGACGATCTTCGACGACTGGCTGGGGATCGATGCGGTCTCTGTCGCCACCGGCGACGCGCTGGCCTACACTAGGAGCGCGGCTGACGCGATCCGCGCCGTGGCGAGCGGCGAGGCGAAGGCCGCGATCCTGGTTCGTCCCACTCGACTCGAGCAGCTTGCCGCGGTGGCCAGCGCCGGCGACGTGATGCCCCAGAAATCGACGTACTTCTATCCCAAGCTTCTGACCGGCTTGGTCTTCTACCCACTGGAGGGCGAGTAGCAGCGTGGTCCAGGCCATCAAGCGCGACGAGGTCTACATCGACCCGGAGGGGATCTACGTCGAGACCCAGCAGCCCGAGCGGCGCAGCCGCAAGCCGCCGCTGCTCCTCGTGCACGGCGCCCTGACCGGCTCGTGGCTGTGGTCGAGCTTCGGCGCGTACTTCGCCGAGCGCGGATGGGAGGCCCACGCCATGAACCTGCGCGGCCATTACACCTCCGACCTGGCCGATCTCGCCGAGACGCGCATGCGCGACTACGCGACCGATATCGGCGTGGCGGTCCGGCAGCTCGGTCGGCCGCCGATCGTGATCGGCTGGGGGATCGGCGCCCTGGCGGCCATGCTGTACGCAGAGCACAACCGCGTCCTGGGACTCGTCCTGCTGGCCCCGTCGCCGCCGGCGGCGGCGCTGCCGCGACGCCCGGTCGAGCACGAGCTGAAGCTGGTCCCCGATGTCTACGACGCAACCTGGTGGGGCTGGATCCAGCCCTGGGACAAGCTGCGTGACGCGATGCCGGACATGAACGACGATGAGCTGGAGAAGATGCAGGAGATGCTGGCCGGCGCCCGTGAGTCGGGCAGCGCACGACGGGAGCGGATGCTGGGCGTCCCGGTCGAGACGGAACGGATCACGGCCCCCACCCTGGTGATCGGAGCCGGCATGGACGACGTCATCCACCCCTCGGAGGCTCGGCGCACCGCCGACCTGCTGAGCGCCACCTACGAGTACTTTCCGAGCGCCTCGCACTTCGGGTTGGTGATGGGCTCGGGGAGCTGGCCGCAGGTGGCGGGCTCGGTCCTCGGCTGGCTCGAGGAGAGGCGGCACGTGATGGTCGCCGCGTTGGCCGAGGCCGCGGCCAGCTCACGCTGATCGCTTCGGGGCATGCGGACTTCAGCGTGATTTGAGCCGGACAATAGCAATCCCCGCGGCGTGACTAGCCAGCGGTCACTACGACCAATCAAGCGTCGCATTGCCGTGCTGCGTGGTCAGCAGGGCTGGCGAGTGGCGCCTACGGCTCGTCAGGCAGTCGCTCCGATGGGCCAGGTGTCGCCCATGACCACCCGGTGATCGGGATCCCATGCCGCCGCACGGGCGCCGATTGGGCCCGGTCAGGGCCGCTTGCTATACTCCGGCCCGTCCCGCCGCAGACCCGTGCCGCATTCGTCTAGAGGCCTAGGACACCGCCCTCTCAAGGCGGAGATCACCGGTTCGAATCCGGTATGCGGTACCAAACTCCCTGTTTCGCCCCCGTTTCGGCTTGGTTCACGCTCAGAGCCGTAGAACACTCGTTCTAAATGGACTCAGATGAGGCTCTGAAGCACCCTTATAAGCACCCTTATGAATTTGACGATCCGCCGACGGCGGCCGACACGGGTCGAGTTCACGATCGGTTCGGGCGTGAACGGGTGTTCTAATCGTCGATCGGAGATACGGAGCAATGGCCCATTTTTGGACGCAGATGCGGCTCAGGCCCCACGACGGGACGACCAGCCGGTGCCATAAGAGCGGGCGTCCGACCTGAGGAGAGCGACGTCTAGCCTGAGCTCCTCCCCAGGAGTGCATCGAGCCGCTCGGCGGCCTCGCGTTGCATCGCAGGCTGGCTGTGGGAGTATCGATCAAGAGTGATGCCCACATCCTTGTGACCCAGCACCTCGGCCACCAGCTTGGGGTTCGTGCCGACGGCGAGATGCAAGGTGGCGTACGTGTGGCGGAGGTCATGGAACCGGATCTCCGGCAGGCCAGCCTTCCGCAGGAGGGGCCTGAGATGGCGTTCGGCTAGATGGCGGCCGTGGAGCGGCATGCCGACATCGTCGGTGAAGATGAGATCGTCGGCGGTCAGCCGATGGCCGAGGCGCAGAAAGTGCTTGGCCCGACGTCGACGATGAGCTCGCAGCATCGTCACGGTCGGATCGGTCAGCTCGATCGTTCGCCGCGACTGCGCCGTCTTCGGGTCGCCCAGCCACCACCCTCCGTTCATGCGGACCAAGGTGTGCCGAACGTGTAGGCGGCTCCGGTCCAGATCCCTCCACTGCAGGCCCAGCATCTCGCCCTGCCGCATGCCGGTGGCGATGGCCAGGGTGAACAGGGCCGCCAGCGGATGATCGCGGATCGCCTCGAGGAAAGTGGGGACCTGATCCGGCGCCAGAGGCGTCATCACCGCGCCTGTCTTGGCGGGCAGTCGGATGCGATCGGCCGGGTTGCTGGCGATGATGCGCCACTCCACCGCTTGCGACAGCGCTCCGTGCAGGACCGCGTGCAGGTAGCGTAGTGAGGCCGCACTCATCGCCCGCTCCACCGTGCGGACTGACCGGGCGTGGGTGATAGTTACCGCCCTCGGCAGACGCATCGACGCGTACAGATCGGCGATGTGTCGAGTGCGCAGCCGGCCGAGCTTGACGGCGCCGAGTTCTGGCACGAGATAGCGGCGCACGATGCCCTCGTAGCGCTCGAAGCTGCGGGGTCGCAGGTGGGGGCGCACGACCGTCTCCAACCAGCGTTCTAAGAACTGAGCCAAGGTCTGCGCCGCCTGCTCGGCGTCAAGCGCGTCGTCAACGACGGCCAGGGCCGCGTCGCGCCGCTCGGCGCACTGCCGGGCTCCGGCCCGTCCCTTGAGGAAGGAGTACACCGCCACCCGCTTCCCGGTGTCGGGATGGGTGAAGCGGGCACGCCAGCGGTCCTGCGACGCAATCCAGCGCGGCTGATCTCCCGATCCCTTGTCGCGCCGCAAGCTGGCCATGCTGGCGATGATAACTCCAGTCACCCGGCATGCCTCGAGCGTGCGTATCTGGCCTCGGCCTCATCGTGCAGCCGCTCGACGTACGCCTCGAAATCGCGGCGTAGGACGCGCCAGGTGCTGCCGACGCGGACGCTTGGCAGCTCGCCTGAGTGGATCATTCGGTTGACCGACGACTTGCTGATGCCCAGCAGAGCGGCCACCTCGCTCAGGCGCAGGGCGATCGGCTTCACCTCGCTAGGCATCTCGGCCACTCGCGTTCATCGCCTGCGTCTAGCTGCTTGCCGTCGCGGCCGTTGGCCGGAAATCACAGGGCCTGTGATCTTTGTGATTTCGTGATGGCGGCGAAGGTATCTGCCGAACAGCGGCAGCGCGAACTTGTAGCTGCCGCGCGTTGGCCGATAGAGGAGGCCCCGGGTGACCAATCGGCGCAGCAATTCGTTGACGTTGGGGAGGTCCCGCGCGCGGTCGCGCAGCTCCATCGCGGACACCCGATCGCCGGAACGGCCGGCCATCCTGACCAGAAGCTCCTGCTCGGCGCTCGAGGCGGTCAGGAAGCGGTCCTCGAAGAACGCCAGATCCAGCTCGTGGAGAAGCGCCGACTCGACGCGCTGGAAGTCCGCGAGTTCGATGTGCTCCACGCCGAGCCGGCTGCAGACGAAGGCGCCGAAGAACTGCAGGAAGTAGGGGTAGCCGGCGGTCTGCTCGCAGATCTCACCGATCAGGGACAGGCCGAAGCTGCGCCCCGTGTCGGCCAGCGGGATGGCCAGTGCCTCCTCGGCCGCATCGAGCTCGAGGTTGCCGACCGACACGTGGCGGAACATGCGCTCGGCATAGGTCCGCGCCCGCTTGAGATTGAGGCTCAGGGTTGGGAGCCCGCACACGATGATCCGCACCCGCTGATGCGCTCGTTGGACGGCGCCGAGCGCCGCGAGGAGCGTCGACAACGGGTACCGCTCGCGGCCGCGGTCGTCGGCAAGCAGATGGGCTTCGTCGTACAGCAGGATGGCGCCGGGTCGTTCGGTGTGACTCAGCAGAGAGTCGAGCTGCGCGAAGGAGCTGCCCATGACGTCGGCCGCCGCGGGCACGTCGTCGGTGTACGACGGGTCGATGCTCACCCCGCCTACGCCGATCCGCTTGGGTCGCAGCCAACGCGCGCCACGCTCCACCGCCTGCCCGACGGCGGCGAGGGCGTCGGCACGTCCGATCAGCACATCGCAGTCCTCTGCGATGGCTTCAGCAAGTCGGATGTCGTCGCGGTGGCGGTCTCCGAGCTCGCGCTGGAGGGTCAGCCAGCCAGCGCGCTCGGCCCGGGTCGCGAACTCGCCTAGGAGCACCGTCTTGCCGGTGCCGCGCAGTCCGGTCAGTGCCCAGTTGGCATATAGCGGCGGCTGCTCGATGAGCCAGTCCTCGAAAGCAGCCAGCAGCTGATCGCGTCCGGCTAGGTAGGGCGGCGGCACGCCATTACCCGGTCGGAACGGATTCGCCAAGGGGTTCGGCTGGCGAGCCAGCGTTGTCGTGTTCATTGCGCCGCCCGTGGCCGACCGCGTCGGGCCGCATGCAGCCTCGCGACGGCTATCGCCAGATACTCCGGCTCCATCTCGATGGCGAGGCACCGCATGCCCTCGAGCTGTGCTGCGATCGCGGTGGTGCCGCTCCCGACGAACGGGTCGAGTACGATTCCGTCCGGCGGCATAACCAAACGGACGAGGTGGCGCAGAAGCGCGACGGGCTTGACGGTCGGATGGTGGTTTCGGCGCCCATGCGCGCGTAGGGATCGGCGCTCATGCACCGAATGAAGGCCTGCCTCGCGCTCGCTGCGGCTGGCCTTGGGGATCAGGAAGAAGCGCGAGAAGCCGCCCGAATCACCGTACGTGTCGCGAGTGGTGCGGTACCCGCCGAAGACGCCGTAGCAGACCTTGGCGGCCTCGACCGACCCGCGTCGGCGCCCGGCGCGTAGCAGGCCGCTGGTCGCGTGGCGACCACCGACCACTCCCGGCGTGCCGCCATCGAAGATCGGGTCACCCAGGATCAGGTTGGCGGGCCAGCGACCCTGTGCGGTCGTCGCGTCCGCGCGGCTGCCGCCATCGAATCCGGTGCCCACGGCGCGACGCCCGGCGTAGACGGCGCCGTTCGTCTCCGGCTTAGGATCGGTGACGCGATGCGGTCGTCCTCCCGCTTCGGTCGGTATCCGGCAGGCGTCGATGTTCAGCGCCCCAGTGCCGTGCTCGCTGACGTTGCGCACCACGCTGCCGACCAACGGCTTGCGGGCCATGACGATCGGCTCCCAGGCCGGCTTGAGGGCAGTACCCCAGCCGGTCCATTCGGCCCCGAGGTTGCGTGACTTCGGGAAGCCCGAGGCGTAGGCCCAGACCAGGCAGTCGCGGATCTCCCAGCCTGCGTCCTCAATGGCGGTGGCGAGACGGTGGGAGGTGCGGGTGCCGCCGAAGGCGAGCAGATGGGCTCCCGGCTTCGCCACCCGTAGAACCTCGGCCCATAGGTCAGGTTCGAAAGCGACGGCGCCGCCGTCCCAGCGCTGGCCCATGAAGCCACGCGGCCCGGCACCCGAGCGGAACGGATGCTGCGGATTGCGAGCGCGGAGGCTGCTGTGCCGCGATGCGTTGAGCAGGTGATAGGGCGGATCGGTGACCACCGCATCGACGCTCTCGGCAGGCAGCGATGGCAGCAGCTCACGGCAGTCGGCACTGAAGAGCTGCAGGCGGGCATCGCGGTAGTACAGCCGCTCCTCGAGGGATGCGGCCGCCGATCGCGACCCGGAAGTTGCTCGACTGACGGACACGGTGTGAAACGTTCCTCGTCTGGTTTGTGTTGAGTTGGATCGGCCGGGGAGCGCCGTATAGCGCCTCCCCGGCCAGGTCCTCACCTGTGTGAGGTAACCGCCCTACGCCGCCGGTGTTGCCTGGCGCAGCCACGAGCGCGATCTCATCGCGTTGGTGACCACGTCGAGGTACACCTCGGAGTAGGACACGCTGCCGCGCTCGAGCACCGCCCACAGGCAGTTGAGCATCGCGGACGCGACCATCAGGTTGGTGACCACCAGCTGGGGTCGCTCCTCGACCTGTCGCTCGCAGCCGTTGCGGGCTGCGAACTCCTCGGGCGTAGCCCGGCCGATCTCGACGTGGATCTCGGCCAGGCTGCCGTCGACGAACTCACCGTTGCGGCGCCGGACGAGCTGAACGTTGCCGTCCGTCTCGTCATTGCCACCGCTGATGAGCGTCACCTCGTCCAACGTGGCGAGGTGACGGTCGACCACGAAGCGGGTCCAGTGGTTGTCGACCGCCAGCAGGACGGCGTCGCCATCGCGGATGATGTCCGCGACGTTGGCCTCCGTCAGGTAGTCGGCGATCCCCTGCACCGTCAGGCCCCGATACACCTCGGCCAAGGCCTCGGCCTTGTTTGCGCCGATGGCGCTGTCGGGGAAGACCTGCCGTGTCCGGTTGGCTGGCTCGTAGGCGTCGCCGTCGACGAGCACCAGCATCGGGCGCGGTTCGGGCCGGAAGGCCACGTAGCGGACCAGGCTCGGCAGCAACTGACTGCCGATGCCGCCCAGTCCGACGAGGACGATGCGCTCAGGCATCATCACGTTCCTCCTTTCGCAGCCGGCGCCGCGATCGGCGTCAGGCTGTAGACCAGGCTTTCGCCCAGTTCCGTCGCCAGCCCGACGGCCTCGCTCAGGAGGCCGTCGAGCGTGTGGCGGTCGCGCCAGGTCCAGGTCGGCGCCTCGGCCCACGAGGGCGTCGAATGTCGATCGGACTTGGCGTGGCCGTTGGCCTTGGCCTTCTTCGGCGCGGTCACGATCGGCTTCACGCGCTCCAGCCACTGGGCCGGAGGTTCGGTGAAGCGGCGTGGCCGCTCGAAGACGAGGCTGGTGCGACAGCCGAAGCGTCGGCCGTCGACCACGATCGCGGCCGAGTAGCTCGGCCGCCGCTGGTCGATGTCGCCAACCACGACGTGGATGCCGTCGAAGTCGGCCTCATCGGCCTCGTCGGTCAGGCTGGCCCCGGCGCTCAGCGCGCCGTGGGAGTGGATCGAGCCGACCAGGTGTGCCCCACTGGGCACGTCGCTCGCCTCGAGCCGGTGCTTGACCGATGCCGATCCGGCGCGCTGTTCGGGGACAATCAGCCCGAAGGCTTCACCGTCCCAGGTCAGCAGCGCCAGCGCCTCCGAGCGCTGCCGCGACCAGATGGCGCGGAAGAAGCCGACCACGGTGGCCATCAGCGACGCGGGCACCTTGGGTAACGCGTACTCGAGGTACTCGCGTGCCGGTGGCAGGTGGGCCACCTCGTCGACCTGCACCTGGCTCAGCCCAAGCAGGCTGCGCTTGCGCAGGTAGAGTCCGTCGCGGGCCACCACGAAGGCGGGGAGACTGACCTCTTCGACCGTGGACTCGTCCGCGGCGATGATCGGAAAGAGGCTCATGACCCCACCTCCGGCTCGGGCAGCCAGTAGACGATGCGCTCGAGCTGAGCGAAGCGTCTGGGCTCGGCCAGGCGCTCGTCGCGGAGGGGGAAGCCTCCGTCGCGAAGCAGCTTGGCCGCCACGGCGAAGGCCGCGTTGGCCAGTTCGCCGGGGATTGAGCCGTCGGTGGCGTACACCGCTCGGCGCGGGCTGAGCAGTGCCGTCGTGCGGGTCGACTCGACGGTCCGGCAGCGGACCATCGTCTCAAGCAGCCGCCGCATCAGGCTCACCTCCTTCAGGGAGGGGCGCCTGGCTGGGCGTCGGTGTCTCCACCGTCGCCTGTGGCTGATCGCCGATCGGTGCGCCGGGCAGGTCCTCGGGGGACATGCCGGCCCCCGCGGCCACCACCTGGCGCAGGCTGCGCCAGTAGCGGTCGTATTGGGCCGACAGGCCCGCCATCGGATCCCGTCGCGAGCGAGACGCCCACGCCCGGAAGCCACCGCTGAACGGCAGCGGATGGCGCCGGATGTCGGCGTTGAAGCGGCTTCCCCAGAAGCCCCCGATCAGCCCCTCGATGCGCTCGGCCAGGCTGTCACCGCCCACGTGCACCGATCCGAGACAGACGATGCCGTCGTCGGAGGTGTTGGGCAGGCAGCTGTGCTCGAGCGCATCGTCGAGGCTGCGCAAAGGGCTGGTGCGGAAGAAGGTGGCGAGGCCCTCGATGCGGTCGCCCACGGTCGAGACCACGAACACCACGTACGGCAGGCCGAGCCGGTGAGTCACCGGCTCACTGCCGTAGCGATTGGAGGCGTGGTACTCGATCTGGCGGCGCATCGGGAGCTGCTCGATCACGAACACCTCCCGCCCCTCGGGAGAGCGCACCCAGAAGCGGCAGCCGGCGGGCAGCATGCCGCTGATCGCCGACCGCTGCTCGGCCAGCCGCGACAGAAGATCGTCGAGCGCGACTTCGCGTTCGGTCACCTCGGTCACCAGCGTGGCCAGGTCGCCCTCGATGCGCAGGTACTTGCGCGAATGCATGGACATCTTCGAGCTCCTCCTCTTTGGATGAGGTGGGGCGGCCCGAACGCACCGACTGGTGCCGCTCGGACTGCCCCGCACTCTTGGCCGGGTCTCAGGCCGCGAGGCCCTTGACGCCGGCCGGCTTGAGGAACTCGATCTCGTCGCCGGCGCGCACGATGTGGTCGTCGGCCACGATCTGGCCGTTGACCCGCACCGTCGTCTCGCGCGGCAGGTTGAGCACCTGCTCCAGCATCTTCCAGATGCCGCGGATGCTCTTGCCGCCCAGGTCGAGACTGAGCTCGTTGACGCCGTACACGACCTTGACGGCCGTGTCCTCGTAGGTCTGCACGATGGTTCTCCTTGTGCTTTGCTTACTTCGCGAACACGAAGAAAGGACCGGGCAGCTGAAACGAGGTGCGTTCGCACAGATGCCACCTCGTTCGCTTGACACCGCACGCATTGCGGCCGAGCCCGGTCCCCGGAGCGCGTCCTTGAGGAACGATCAACCGGCGGGCGCTCACCGCCGGTTCGATCGAGACAGCTGAGGGGCATCCCTCCTTTCTGGGCGCGGAGACTTCCGCCGCCGAAGGTCAGAGCGAGCCCGCTGTCGCCGATCGCACCTGCGAGAAAGACATCCCGATGTCCGAGACGGCCCGACGCACCCGCCCTCTGCCGAGAGCGAGCCGGTCGAGCCGAAGCGAGACATCGAAAGGAGCGTTCCTCACAGATGGACCGATCGGTCAGCCGGCCCGTCCCGAAACCGAGGCGGAGGCGCCGTGATGTGCGTGCGGATCGCGCGTTCGAGGCGAAGCGCGAATGGCAGCGTGTATGCGGTTGTTAAGGTGAGTTGTCGCCGAAAGCCTGTGATGAGGCTCCTGGCGCCGGCACTGGTGGGATCGCGGCGGTGAGCCGCGGGAGTCCGTGGCGGGAGACTCCGCCAGCCTCGACATGAGGCGTTGGCGGCGGCTGTCGTCGTCGACGGTTCCCTAACCTTGATCGGCGACAGCCGCCTGTCCTGACTCTACCTCCGTTCCCGCAGAAGTCAATAACTTTGGTGTACGGTGATGTGGACAGTTGATCCCGGGCCCAGGAACAGAGCGAGCATCGGAGGCACCGCTCGAGCGCGGCTCTTAGCAGGCGGACAGCGATCGGTCGATGGCTCGTGCGCTGCTGCGGCTGCCGGCAATCGTGCAGCCGACCGTCAGAGTGGCTCGGGAGTAGCGACGCTTTCGGCTTGTGGCTGAGCCCGCAGGGCGTGGTCGAGATCCTCGCCGCCTCCTGTCCCGAGGAGGTGGAGCCAGTGCGGGCTGCCGACCGGCGTCGGACAGGCTCGCGACGCTGGATCTGTCAGCAGACTGGCCACCGATTGCGGGTCATCGATACCGATGAGCGGGTGAACGGGGGCTGCCAGGCCGAGGCGTAGGAGGTCGGCGAGTTCGACCGCCCAGCCGGGCTCCCAGCCGCGCAACTCGGCCATCGCGCGCGCCTGTCGCCGCAGCCATGCGACGCGAGCCTGCGAGGGCGCCACGAACAGCACCTGCCAGCCCAGCCGCTGGCTCAGCGCCCCTCGGTAGGCGAGCAGCTTGTGCCGGATGGTGGGCAGGTGCTGCGTTGCTTCGTCGACCTCCAGGCACAGGACCGCCGAGCCAGCGGGGTGTTGCAGGACGACGACGCTGTCGGGCTGCACGCCATGGCTCAGCTCGCGGCGGGCCATCGACTCGGTGAGCCAGGCCTGCATCGGGTAGAGGCTGGCCTGGTAGGGACGTGCCAGAGCGCTGACGGCCGCGGTGGTGTCGAGGCGGTGCTGCAGTTCGTTGGTGCCCGCCGTGCGCCGGTCGCGGTATCCGAGGCGCAGGCGGGCGGCGGTGCTGAGTCGGTATGCCAGCGGACTTCCGCCGCGATGTGCTGGCGGCAGGGTGGTGCGCTCGAGGTAGCCTGCTCGCCACAGCAGCAGCGCGCGTTCCTGCATTTTGCGGGGGTGGGCGCGCAGCAGCTCGCTCAGGTGGCGGGAGGTGGCGGCCTTGCTGCGGTTGACGATGCGCAGGATCGCACGGTCGCGGACTCGGAGCAGGCGTGGATCCGGCAGCGACGCACGCGGGTGCGCGCGGAAGCGCATGCTCATGGCTCACGTCCCGCCTGCAGAGCCCCGGATCTGAGCACGCCAGCCGTTCGTCGGATCGTCGCCGGAACGAACGGCAATCCGAACGGCAATCCGAACGGTGCGACGCACCAGCCGATGTCTGCCATCACTCAGCGTCGCCCGGCTGTGGCGCATCACGATGCGCGGCTGGAGGCTGCCGGCCTTGGTGCTTGGCCGGACCGGTTCGTCGCAGGATCTCGGCGCGCACGTCATCGAGCGGTCGGGCGTCGCGGGCGTCACTGGCGGCGCTCAGCGCCGCGCCCTGCTGCGCATCGCCGGCCTGCGGCAGGCGGACCCGTCCGCCGTAGACCGCCGGTCGGCCGTCGGGGCTTGGCATGCGCAGCACCAGCTCGTGGCGTGGCAGGCCGAGCAGGTCCTCCTCGCGCAGCGGCGCGAAGAGCCTGGCCAGGCCGCGCACGTCGTCGGCGCCCGGCGATAGCAGCGCCAGGGTGGCGGCATTCGTGAGCAGCGTGTTGCGCAGGTGCTCGTTGAGAGCGCCGAACGACTGCGTGGCCAGCGCCAGGGCCAGGCCAAATTTGCGCCCTTCGACGCTAATCTTGTCGACCGCCCGCGTGCCGAAGCGCTGCGCCTCGTCGATGATCAGCAGGTGCCCGCGGCGCGCCGCGAGCGGCGTGTCCTGGCGACCGACGGCGTCGATGTAGTAGCGGCTGATGAGCATCGCGCCGAACAGCGAGGCGTTGTCGCCGCCGACGCCCGACAGGTCGACCAGCAGCAGGTCGCCAGCATCCATGATGCGGCGTGGGCGCAGCGTGCTGGCGCCCTGCCCCACCACGTGCCGGATCGAGTGATAGGCCACGAACGCGCCCAGCTTGTTGAGCACCGCCTTGATCGAGCTGTCGCGCTCCCGCGCGGCGGGCGAGGGCCACTCGGTCCTCCAGAAGTTGGCCAACATCGGGTCGCGCACGCGGTCCGAGTACTGCCGCCGAAAGTCGTCGTCGGTCAGCAGCCGCACCAGCTCGAGCACGGTCTGCGGCTCGCGATGTGAGAGCAGGGTCAGCAGCGCGTTGCGCAGGTAGTGCTGCATCTTGGGTCCGCAGAAGCGCGGCCACAGGTCCTCGAACAGCGCCACGAATTCGCTGGTGACCAGCTGCGCCTCGTCGGGATCGCGGCGCTCCAGGAAGTTGAAGGCGCGCGGGTGGGCCTGGTCGGCCAGCCGCAGGACGTGCACGCGGTTGGCATGGCGCGCTGGGATCCGGCTCAGGATGTCGGCCGACAGGTCGCCGTGCGGGTCGATGACGGTGGCGCCGATGGGTGTGTCCAGGGCGCCCAGCGCCAGGTTGAGCAGCAGCGTGCTCTTGCCCGATCCCGTCGCGCCGAAGATGGCCAGGTGACGGGCCAGCTGGGCGACCGGCAGGCGCAAGGCCCCCTGCCGCGTGTCGCCGATGGTGATGGCGCTGCCGTGGTTGAGGACCTGGGCCGGAGGCGGCGCGGCCATCGGCCGCTGTCGCGGCAGGCTGGCCTCGTCGAACCTCGCGTCCGGCAGCTGCCACAGCTTGGCCAGCTCCCAATCGCCGAGGCTGAGGCGGGACGGCGCAGCCAGCGCACCCCGGCGGATCGCCCAGACGATGGCCTGTCGGCCGTCCCCGATCGCGTCGGCGAAGCCGATGACGCGCCAGAGGAGTGCTTTGGCGCTCGCCAGGTCGGTGCCCGCCACCTCGAGCAGCAGGCCGACCTCGAAGCCGACCTGAGCCGCGCGCTTGCGCGTCTGCGCCTCGCGCTCGGCCACCGACAGGACGATCGGCGCCTGGCTGCCGAGGCTGCTGGGCCGGTTGAAGATGGTGTCGAGCACCGCCTCGCCGACGATGCTGCCCAACGAGCGGCCACCCTGATCCTCGGGGTACAGGCTGCGCTGCCAGCGCTGGGGAGGAATGGGTCGGGCCAGCAGCCGCAGGCGCACCTCGCAGCCGTCGGCCGCGTCAGCGTCGAGCAGGCTGGCCAGCTGCAGAAGGGCATGGCCGGGCTGGGCAGGATCGCCCAGCGGCCAATGCGCGGCAGCCAGCAGGCTGCCCGCCGCGCTCGCCACCGGCGGCTGGTCGCGGCGCGCCACAACCTCGACCTCGCTGCCCTGGTACAGCGCGCGCAGGGCGGCCTGCAGGTGGTGGGCGAGCTGGCGCGGCGCCTCGACCTGCCACACCATCTGGCCCGCGCGCCACAGCGCCCGCAGCTCGAACGGCGGCCAGCCGACGCGCCAGCCATCGACGGCGCGACGCTGGCGCGGGTGCAGGACGCGCATCAATGCGACTGCCGCGTGCGGGTCTGTGCGACGGTTGGTCGGCACGGCGACCTCGAGCCGAAGCAGTTCGGAGCCGATGACCCGCTCGTAGGCGGCCTGTCGACGTGCGGTCACGATGCGCGGCGCGAAGCGGACAGCCAGCAGCGCGGCGCCGAACAGCGCCGGGCCGATCAGGAGCAGCTCAAACGGAAAGGGAAACTCAATGGCCACGGCGAACTCCTCACGAACTGTGGGTTGGGCGAAAGGCAGGCAAGGCAGAACAGCGCGAATTCAACGGCCACGGCCAAGCGCCTCGCTACGGGCTGGAAGCACGGACAGCGGATCGATCGGCTCGCCGCTGGCGGCGATGGCCAGGTGCAGGTGGGCGCCGGTGGTCATGCCGGTCAGGCCCACCAAGCCGACGACCTGACCGGCCAGCACCCAAGCGCCGACCGCCAGCGGCGGGTCGGGCTGCAGGTGGGCGTAGGCGGAGGTGACGCCGGGGGCGTGCTCGATCTCGACCACCACGGCACCGTCGGCGATCTGGCCGGCGAAGGTCACCACCCCGGCGGCGATGGCGCGGATCGGCGTGCCTGCGGGCGCGGCGAGGTCGAGCCCGGCATGGAAGTGCGCGTGCCAGGAGCCGCGGTACCACAGCGCCGGCTCCAGCTCGAAGTCGGTTGGGCCGAAGCGCTGCGTGATCGGACCGTCGAGCGGCCAGAGCAGCGTCGCGGCGTACCCATAGCGCTGGGCCCAGGCCAGGACCAGCTCGACGTCGGCGGCGGAGGGGTGGTAGGCGGACAGCGCGCGGCGCCAGTCGTCGGGCGCGCCCCAGCGGCGCAGGTAGGCGGCAGCCGCCGGGATGGCATCGGCCGGCGCGCAGATGTCGGCGTCGGACAGGGCCGCCCAGTTCGCGGCCTGGGCGAAGGTGACGGGCAGGAACTGCATGGGCCCGAGCGCGCCGGCCCCGTTCGGCGTGCAGTCGGGCGTGCTGCGGCCATGGTCGCTCGCGACGCGGCCGACGGCGGCCAGCAGCGGCCAGTCGAGGCCGAACTGCCGTCCGGCGTCCTGGTAGAGCGTCAGGTAGTCGGAGGGAATGTCGGCCACCGCCGCAGCCGGTTCCGGCAGGCTCGGCCGGGCCAGGCCGCCCCAATCGCCGGCCAGCACGCCGACCGAGCCGGTCAGGATGGCGAAGGCGACGAACAGCAGGACGCCGCAGCCCAGGCAGCCACAGCCCGCGCGGCGCCTCACGGACTAGGCGAGGTGGGAACCGTCCTATTGGATGAGGTGAGGTCGGCTGGGCGCGTGGTGAGCATTGCGTACTCGCGGTGGCTGACCGTCGCCTCGAAGGCGGCGTGCGAACGACCGACGAACAGGAGGCCCTGGCCGGGCCGGGCGTGGAGCAGGGCGCGGCGCTCGGCGGGGGTCAGATCGAAGTAGCGGGTCAGCGCATCGGCGGCCTCCGGCGTCTGGCCCAGCAGCACGCGGAGGTCGCACTGCTTGACGATCGACTCGCCGTACTCGGAGCGCAGGAACTCGACGATGTCCTGGGTGGCCAGGTGCAGCCCGGCATGGTAGTGACGCGCCGAGCGCGCCAGCTCCTCGATGAAGTCGGCGCCCGACGGCTGGCGCATCACCTTCCAGGCCTCGTCCACCACCACCAGCTTGGGCGCCAGGTCGCGGCGCACCGCATCCCACAGCACCGACAGCGCCGCGAACTGAGCCACGGCTCGGACCTCGGGGTCGCCGATCGAGGACAGCCCGATGATCAGCAGCCGTCGATCGAGTGGCACTTCGGCCTCGGACCCGAGCACATCGGCCAGCGAGCCAGTCGCCCAGCGCTCGAGGCGATGCGCCAGCGCGGCTCCGCCGGCCTGCTCGCCGAGGCGCGCGACCAGGTCAGCCAGCCGTGGCGCTTGGCGCTCGAAGGTGGCGGGGTCGGGACCGATGCGTGCCACCTCGTAGCTGGTGCGCAGGGCGCGGTCCAGGGCGGGACGCTCGTCGCGGCTCAGGCCGCCGACCATGGCGGCCACCAGGCGCGAGAGCATGGCCAGCTTGGCGCTGAAGGCGCCGGGGTCGCCGGCGCCCGTCAGCGCGAACGGGTTGAGCCCGACGCCGGGAGCGCCGAGCTCAAGGTAGGTGCCGCCCAGCTCGTCGGCCAGGCGCCGGTAGTCGCCCAGGGGGTCGACCCCCAGGACGCGGATGCCGCGCAGGAAGCAGCGGCTCATCTCGGCGCCGGTGAACATCGTCTTGCCGGTGCCGGTCTGGCCCAGCACGATCGCGTTGTGGCTGGGCCGCGCGAAACGGTCGAGCACGATCGGCGCCCCTGAGCTGCGCTGGCGGCCGTACAGGTGCCCGGTCGCCTCGTACAGGTCGGAGCTGGTGTGCAGCAGGCTGGCGGCGAGGCTGGGCGTGTCCAGGTTGCGCTCGGCCAGCGGGCGGCGATGGGTACCCGGCAGCGCGCGCTGCCAGGCCTGGCCGACCCGGAAGCTGGCCAGCTCAACCTCGAGCCTCTGGCTGCGGGCCTCGAGGCGGATCGCCTCGATCCGCTCTTGGAGGGTGGTGGAGTCCGGAGCCTCGAGCAGCAGGATCGTGTCGGCCAAGTAGACCCGCCCCTGGCCGGCCTGCGTCGCGCGCCGCGCCGCGCTGGCAGTGGCGCCGATCCGCTCGCGCTGCGGGTCCTCCACCTCGCCGCGCTCGGCGGCCAGCCGTTCTGCGGCGCGCACGTGGCGCAGGCGTGCGGTCATGAAGCTCATCGCCTCGCCGCGCGACAGCGCCCGCACGCGCATCGAGAGGGCGGCCAGCCCGGGGCTGGCCAGCAGCCCAGCCAGCCAGCCGGGCGGCACCTGCGACGGCCAGCGGCCACCGAAATGGAGCCCTGCCACGAGTCCGTCGCCGCTCGCTGCGTGGACGCCCAGCCGATGCTCGCTCCCGACGCGCGCGGTCGCCGACCACAGCTCGGTCAGCTGTGCCACCGATTGCGGCCGCAGCTCCACGCCGCGTTCCTCGCCGACGCGGCGCACGAGCTCGGCGATGCGCCGCAGCTCGGCCTCGGAGGTGGCCTCCACGATGAGGTAGGTCGCGCGCAGCGGTCGCCGCGGCGCAGCCGCCAGCTCGCGATACAGCGCCGCGTACGAGGCGAAGGCCGTCTTGGCGCGTCGGCCGGCGATGGCCGCCTGCAGGTGCGCCAGATGCTCGTTCGGGTCGCGTTCGGCAGGAACCGACAGCAGTTGGAAGGGGCGGGGGATAGCGTCGTACAGGGCGGCCAGGGCCTCGAGCGAGGCCTCGCGCTCGGCCTCGGCCAGCAGCTCCAGGTTGAGCGGCGCGAGCCCGAATCCGGCGAGCAGCTGGCCATCGGCTCGCACCTGCTCGCCATCGCAGGCAAGGGTTGGCCAGCCCGTCCGGGCTGCCGCGTCGGCGTGCGCCCGGGTCCGGCGACGAAGGAGTGCCGTCACGGCGAGGCTGGCTGGCGGTCCCCAGCCGCATGTAGCGCCAGGTACAGGGTGGAGGTCAGTGCGGCGCTGGCGAAACGTGTCAGCTCGTCGGCCGGCACGGCGAGCACCACGCTGCCCAGCCGAGGTGGCAGGGCTGTGGCGCTCCGCGCCAGGTCGGAGGGATCGATGAACGGCCGACCCTCGACGGTGCGCAGCGCCAAGACGATCAGACCCTCGCCCAGCACCGTCGCCTGGGGTGCCGACCCGACGTCGGCGTTGCCAAGCGTCTTGAGCGCGTTCGGCACCGCGATGACGTCGACGACCGCCCCGGGAGTGAGTGCGCCGCCCACCGCCTGCCCCGGCTCGACGGTGATCGCGAAGGCGACGTAGCCGGGCGGCAGGGGGGCGCCGAAGCCAAAGGCCTGCGCTCCGGGCGTGGACTCCAGTGCACGCCGGTCGACGAACTGGCCGGCCAAGATGGGCATCGCCGCGTACTGGCCGATGACGTCGTCGACCGAGGTGGCGGCGTCGGCCGGGCGGTCCCCGGGGCTGACCCGCACCAGCTCGACCATGTCGCTGGTGATCGGCGACAAGACGGCAATGTCCAGCCGCGCGCGGACCACGTCGGCGCGCGGCTGGGCCAGGTAGTAGACCCCTGCCGCGACGAGGCTGGCCACCACGAAGATGGCGACGTACGCCCCTCGGTTGGTTCTCATGTCGTGGCTCCCTTCGATATTGCGGCTGCGCGGCTGTCTGGGGATGCAATGCCTTGTTCGGTCAGCAGATCGACGAGCGCGTCGACCACGGCGGACGGATCGACGAGCTGGTGAAAGTGGCCTGCCGGCAGGTGGCGCGTGGGCCAGCCGGCTCGTCGCGCGCGCGCAGCCGCGGTCCGGTACGGAGGGCTGAACTGAAGGTAGCCGCACGGCGCGTTGGGCCAGCGGCTGACGGTGGGCAGCTCCTCGGTCCAGTAGTCGGCGCCCCGCGGGCGGAGCTCGTCCAGCAGGGCACGCCGCCGATGGGGATCGGGCACGAGCTCGCGCAGATCCCCGTCGGTCCAGGCCGGGAAGCGCTGGTCCGCATCCAGGGCGGCCCGCAGTTCGGCAGCGAACGTCGCATCCTCGGCCGCGATGGCGTCCAGCCGGCTTACACCGCCGCGCGGCAGCCCAGCATCGACGAAGAGGTAGGCGGTGAGCGGCTGGCGCGCGGCCGTGGCCACTGCCGCCAGAATCGGACCCGCGCCGCTGTGGGCGACCAGGGCGATCGATCGCTCGGCCGGGACGTCTCGTAGGCTGGCCTCCACGCCGCCGACCGTGCGCTGCCAGCACGGCTGCCGACCGACAGGGTCGTGCAGGTCGACCGAGACGAGCGCCTCCCAGCCGCGCGCCCTCAACTCCTGGGCAACGAGCGACCACGAGTACGGGCCCAGGAGCGGGCTGGGGATGAGCACGATCAGCGGATCGGCGCGCGTGCGGGCGGCGAGTCTGCTCATGGCCCGCTCACTGCGCTGTAGACGACGGTGACGTCCACAGAGCCGGCCGCTTGGTAGGTGCGGACCGTGCCGTCGTCGTAGGTCGTCTCCAGCTCGAGGACGAGGCGGACCGGATAGCTGCCCTGGCCGGGCAGCGGCGCATTCCACTGGATACCGATCGGCTCGTCGGCTGGATAGTCGCCGGGAGCCGTTGGCGCCGAGGCGTCGTTGACGCTGGCCTCGTAGCGGTAGGCGACGAGGCGGGTCGTCGCGGCGCCGATCGTCACGCCGCCAGAGCGCATGAAGCCTTCGGTGACGACGATGGCGCGCGGGTAGAGCTGGCACAGTAGGCCGCGTGGCCACCACAGCCGCGTATGCCCGTCGGCGTCGGGTGAGACGACTGTGCCGTCGGTCAGCGTGCCCGACGGAGCGGCGCCGACATCGACCACAGGCGCGACGTACTCGATTGGGAGAGCGCTGATGCCGGTGGCGCTGTTCGTGATGTCGAGCTCCCAGGGGATCACCCGCTCCACGGGGACGCCGCCCGGAGTGAAGAAGGCGCCATACGCCTCGCCGCTGACATGGGCGGTGACGACCGCGTCGAAGCTGCCTGCTTCGACATAGCGATGCTGGACCGCGAGCCGCTCCTGGTTCCCGGGTTGGCGCGGTAAGGTCTCGATCGAGCCGTCGCCGAAGTCGACCGTCCATTCCTCGACCGTCACCGAGTCATGGATGACGTAGGCGCTGATCACGCCGCCGACGGCGTCGAGCCAGCCGGCGGTCAGCTCGGCGCTGACCGTCCGCGCGGAGCGAGCCGGCCCGCTGACGGGCTGGACGGCGACGTCGAGGTACAGGCTCAGGTCGCCCTGTGCCTCGGGCCGGATACCGATACCCGGCTCGCGGTCATCGGTGAAGAGGCTGATCGGCGAAGTGACGTTGACCCGGCTGTCGTCCGCGGTCCGGTACACCCAGACCCAGTACAACCGATGCCACGGCTGGGTGATGCCCATCAGCTCCCAGCGTGAGTAGTAGGTCGTGTCGACGTCAGTGGTTGACGTGGCGGGGACTGCCCACTCGGCCGCCGCCTGGACCCCGACGTAAGCTCGACCGTCTTCCGTTGCCCAGGTCTCAACCTTCAGTTCGATGGGATCAAGGGCGCGTGCAGGCGTGGCGACCGCGAACAGGGCACCGAGGGCAAGACAGATGGCAGCCGATGCCGTCACGAGTCAACGACCTCAAAGCTGTCCACGAGCCAGTTGTCGCCGACTCGTACGACGGTTGTGTGAGTGCGCCGGGCGGGCAGTTCAGTTGGGCTTTCGAGCGGCTCTCCGGTTTCGAGGTCAATGTCGTAGCCGCCCAAGCGGTGATCGAACTCCACAGTGGCTGAGGTCCCATCCTGTTCGAGAACCTGGAAGTTCGTGATCTCGTTCAACGTGATCACCGACGCTTTGCCGATCTCCTTCTGGCCCAAGAGGAATCCGGACGCCGTCCGGTACGCCGACGAGTCGGTTCCGTTCACGAACGGCTCGACAATGGATGGATCATCGGTCTCTCGCGCCTTGGCCAATGCCTCGTAGAAGGCTCGGACCGCGGACTCCGGTGTTGATCCGGGCACCGCAGAACTGCTCGGCGAGGACGCACCTGGGCGCGGCGACGGCGAGCCATCGAGGGCGCCTGGTGCGCGTCCCAGCAGCAGGATGGCGATGACGACGCCGAGGGCGACCAGGATCGACAGTGCGGCGAGGACCGGTAGGCGCCAGCGACCGAGGCGATCGAGCGTCATGTCCTCACCGCCGCCGAGCCGGAAATCGTCAGGTTCACGACCGGACCGAGCCCGATCAGGTTGAGGAGCGGGACGCGGGTCGGCACGACGGCCCGGATCGAGACCGTGGGCACCTCGACCACGGCGCCGCTGATCGGATCGCGCTCGCCAGCGGCGACCACAGCCACCTCCGCAGCGGAGGCGATAGCGGCGGCGGACACCGGCAGGTTGCCAATGGTCGCCAGATTGCGAGCCAGGTACTCGCGAGCGAGGCGGTCCGCCTCGGCCATGACGAGCTGGGGCGGCTCACCGCGCGCGAGCGCCTCGAAGTCGAGGGCCTGCGTGGCGGTCAGTGCCGCCAGGTCGAGCTGGGCCCGGAGACGGCTTCGCGCGCCCTCCAGGGTGCCGACCGCCAGCACGAGCGCGAGCACCAGCATCAGGATTGGGAAGAGCAGCACGGCGTACAGGGCCACCTGACCGCGCTCACTGCCACGGCGCCCGCTCGTCACGGTGTCACCTCGCTGCGGGTCACGAATTCGCCGCCGAGGGGCACCGCCCAGTTGCCGGCGAAGGGGATCCCCGCCTGCTCGGCGATCTCGACCCGCACCCGGATCGGCTCACCCCAACCAGCCACGGACGGCTCGACCACGACCACCGCCCGGCTCGGATCGATTCCGCCGTCGGACAGTTCGGTCGCGATTCGCTCGCGCACCGATGGCCCGTCGCCGCCGATCACCGCAGCCTGCCGCGCACCGGCCGCCGCCGCGGCGTCGACCACCAGCCGCGTGTGCTCCAGGCGACCGAAGACGACGACTGCCAGCAGGATCGGCACGAGCACCAGCGGCACGACCAGGACCGCCTCGACGGTGGCCAGCCCGCGCTGCGACGCGTGGAACAGGTGGCGGCACATCAGTTCGACAGCAGCTCGGTTACCAGCTCGCCGATCTTCTGCACCAGGCCCTGATTCCAGGCCAAGATGCCGGCGGCCAGGACGACTAGGATGATCCCGGCGCCGATGACGTACTCGAGGGTCGTCAGCCCGCGCTCGCTCGAACGGAGGCGGGCCATCATGCCGGCCGACAGGCGGCCCACTAGACGCCGCACTCTTTCTCCCATTGCTTGCCTCCTCCTCACAGTCGACCAAGGGTTGCGATGAACATGGGTAACACCACGAGCAACATGAACTCGGGCAGATAGATGCCGGCCAGGATGGCGGCCAGCTTAGGCTGGACCGTGGAGGCCGCTCCCAGCAGGCGATTACGCTCGTTCTCGCGAAGGCTGCGCTCGGTTGCCTTCAGCGTCTGCACAACGCCCTTGCGACTGATGTGGCGCGACTGCCCAAGCGCGGAGGCAAGCTCATCGAGCTCCTCCAGATCGTTCGTCAGGGCCACGTCGCGCAGACCCTCGTACAGGTCGGCGCCCGCGCCATACGCCCCCACCGCGCGACGCAGCTGGCTGGCCAGCAGATTGCTGCCGCCCGAGCATTCTTCGAGCGTCTCGGTCGCCTCGGTCAGGGCGTATTCGAGGGGGTGCCTCTCGGCCAGCGGGCGAGCCAGGGCCAGGAAATCGGGCAGTTCGCGCAGCAGCTGTTGCTTGCGACGCCGGGCACGCCAGCCGAGGTACTCGGTCGGAAAGAGGTAGGCCAGGTAGGCGAGGACGAGGCCCAGGAGCAGCGCGCCACCGAACAGCGGGGTGAACGCCAGCGCGAGAACCAGCACACCGGTCGCGGCGACCAGCTTGGCGGCGTACACCTCGGCGGGCGAGAAGAGGGCTGGGTCCAGACCAGCGCGCACGATGAGGCGCTCGTCGACCTGCCGCTGCAACCCCGGCAGGCGTTCCGCCATGCGGCTGGCCACGGGCGCCAGCACGCGCTCCCACACCGGTCGTTCGGCGACCACCAGCCGCTGGTAGCGGTGGCGCGGCAGCGCGACCGCACGGATCGCCTCCGCACGCTGCGGCGATCCCAGCGCGGGGCCGAAGAGCGCCATGAGCAGGCTGAAGCTGGCGACGAAGGTAGCGACCGCGCCCAGCAGTTCCATCGGTCATGCCTCCAGGCGTGCCACGCGCAGCGAGAGCCAGATGCCGGCGACCTCGAGCAGCGCCGCGGCGGGCAACAGCACGAAGCGACCCAGCGCGGTGTCGGTGACGGGGGCCACCAGCTCCGGATTGACCAGCAGCAAGTAGACGAACAGGAGCGGGATGACGATGGCCAGGATCAGGGCCTGGATCCGCAGGCCGCGACTCTCAGCGGCCGCCTGCCGCGCGATGGCCTGATTGGTGCTCGCCGCCTCGCCGATCTGGGCCAGCAATTCGGCCGCGGCCGAGACCGGCTGGTGGGTCCGCGTCAACACGAACAGCGCGTCAAACACGAGCGCCAGGTTGCGGCCGGCCTGGCGCCGCCGGATGGCGGAGATCGCCTCGGGCGGCGGCTCGGCCGCGAAGTAGCGGCTCAGCAGCTCCTCGAAGTCGGCGCGCACCCAGCGGTGACGCGCCGCCTCGCCGGGCGGCGGCGAACAGGTCCGGATAGGTGCCTCCGGCCTGGGCGCGGTGGACCATGGCGCGCAACACCCGCGGCGCATCATCGTCGGCCGCGCGCGCCTCGGTGCCGACCAACCAACGCAGGTACCAGCGCGGGACGAGCAGTCCGAGCAGCGCGCCGATGAGGCCCATGGCCGGCGAGAGCACCAGACCGACGAGGGCCAGCACGAGCGGCGCGATCACCGACAGCAGCAGGTAACCGCGCGGCGAGAGCTCGAGCCGCGCCTGAGCGAGCTGCTCGCCGGCGGCCGCCAGCCGAGCCCGGTACCAGGTGCGCAGCCGTGCGCGTAGCTCGAACGATGGCCGCTGCGCGTCGGGCAGCAGTGCCATGAGCCCGCTGAAGACGGCCACGCCGGTGGCGAACGCGCCGATCAGCCTCAGGTCCACCGCTCGCCCTCCAGCTCCAGGCGCGTCCCCAGGCGCTCCGGCGGTCGCCAGTCCGGGTCGCGCCGCCAGCGCAGCTGACCGCCATCGGGCTCGGCGCGGAAGACGTCGGTCAGCGCGTAGCGGGCCTCGCTGCTCAGCCCGTCGAGGGCGCCGACCTGGTGCACGATGCGGAGCCCGCTGCGCAGGCGGCGCAGCACCACGATCAGATCGAACACGCGGGCGATATAGGCGCGCAGGTCGGCGCTGGTCAGGTCGCGCATCGACTGCCGGGCCAGCAGCTCGAGGCGGAACAGGGCATCCTCCGCGCTGGAGGCGTGGATCGTGGTGGCCGAGCCGTCGTGGCCGGTGTGCAGCGCCTGCAGGGTATAGAAGGCCTCCTTGGGCAGGCGGATCTCGCCGATGATCAGGCGGTCGGGGCGCATGCGCAGGGCATTGGCCACCAGGTCACCCACGTCGAGTAGGCGCGCGTCGGCCTCGCCACTGGCCAGGTCGGTGGGATGCAGCGTCTCGAGGTTGAAGCGGTTGGCGTTCTCGAGCGCCAACTCGGCGGTGTCCTCCACCACCCCGACCCGCTCGTCGGGGGCGAAGGCATCGGTCAGGCTACGCAGCAGCGTGGTCTTGCCGGCGCCCGTCTCACCGGCCACCAGGAAGTTGGCGCGCGCGCGGACCATGCCGATCAGGAAGTCGGCCAGCTCGGCGCTCACGCCGCCCGCCTCGACCCAGTTGCGGCGGTGCGGCCCGCCGGGGACGAGATCGAGGCGCAGGCGGTTGAACTTGCGGATCGACAGGTACGGCCCGCCCACCGGCGGGATGACCGCGTTCACCCGCGAGCCATCCGGCATGCGGGCGTCGACCACGGGATGGGCCACCGACAGCTCGCGACCGGCGAGCGCCGCGATGCGCTCGGCGAGCTCGACCAGCTCGCGCGGACCGTCCAGCCTGACCTCGGTCGGCTCCAGCCGACCGGCGCGCTCGACGAAGACCGCGTCGGGCGCGTTGACCAAGATGTCGGCCACCTCTGGATCGTCGACCAGCGGTTGCAGCGGGCCGAGGCCGCAGATCGCCGCTTCGATCTCGGCCAGCAGGGTCGGACTGGCAGCGAGGTCCAGTTCGGGCTCGGCGCAGATGGCCGCCAGCGTGTCGCGCAGCAGCGCGTCGTGCTCCGGCGTCCTGGCGAACGGGTTGAGCACCTCGGGCGCCAGTCGCGCGACGAGCAAGCGCCGAACCTTGCCCAGCAGCGCCTTGCTGACCGTGGCGCCGCGTGCGTTGAGCTCGGGCATCATGGTCGCGGGCTCCGGGACTTGCCGCGGACGCGAGCCAGCAGGCGACGCAGGCTGAGCGCGCCGTCGTGGTCGCGCTGGTCGAGGCTGTCGAGCGGCCAGACTGCGCGGGCAACTGGCAGCAGGGCGTCACGCAGCCGCAGGTCGGCAGCCCACGCCGGCTGATGGCGGTCGGCGGCAGTCATGAATGCGGGCGCGGGCGGGATGGCGCCGATCAGCGGCACGTCGGCGTCGCGAGCGAAGCTGCGCAGCTCGGTGTCGTCCGTGCACTGATTGGCGACGAGCAGCAGCTTGCGCCCCCAGCCGGCGTCGCGCAGATGCTCGCCCAAGCGCAACACGTCGGGGATCGATTCGAGCGTCGGACGCACGACGCCGATCACGACGTCGGCCCGATCGAGCAGGTGCTGATGTCCCTCCTCGAGCATGTTCCCGAGGTCGACGACCACCAGCTGGTAGCCGGCTCGGTGCGCGGTGGTGAGGACGGCCTCGGCGGCCGGCGGCCCGAATTGGAGCGGAGCGCCACCATCGGCGCCGGCACGACCGACCAGGCTCGGGTGCGGCGGCAACGAGATCAGGTCAAGGCGCTGCGAGCTCGCCACGATCGTGTGCGCGACCGACTCCGCGGAGGTCCAGTCGCGGTGCGTCCGAGCTTTCGACAGCGCGTCGGGGTCGATGCCCAGCCGGAGACCCACCGACGAGCTGAGTCGAGCCGCGTCGACGACCAGCACCCGCAGCCGGTGCGCCTCGCCGTCGGCGCTGCGATAGCGAGCGTGGGTTGCGATCAGCGTCGACGTCTCGACCGTCAACGTCGTCTTGCCGACGCCGCCGGCGAACGACAGGAAGCAGGCGAGGCGCGGTCCCGGCAGGACATAGGGGATCGAGGGCGGTCGCTCGGGCGCCTCCCGCGGCACCGGTACCTCCGCACTGCCCTCGGTCTGCGACGGCCTGATCAGCCGCAGCCGGGGCGACGAGCCGTCCATGACCCCCTCCTCGACAGTCGAGGGCCGGGTCGCCGTTAGGCCCGACGGCGGGTCGTCGCGAGCCCGCCGCGCGGCGCCATGCTCCAGGACCTCACCGCTGTCTACCACATCGTCGCTTACTGACCGCTTATCGTCCGCTTCCGCGGGTGAATTAGCGGTGACCGCGGTCACCACTGTTGGCCGCCAAACCTTCGGCGAGCGCCAGTAGCGCAGCGCCCGCAGCAGCCAGCGGTAGGCGGGCTCGCCGCGGATGGGCAGCACCGCGGCCACCGCGACCGGGCCAGCGATGAGCAGGATCAGCAGCACCTTGAGCGGCGCCCACAGCGGCATCAGGTTGAGCGCGGCGCCGAACAGCAGCGCGCCGGTGAGGATGGCCAGCTGCGGCGCGGCCAGGCCGAACGCGATCCGTTCCTCGACCAGCGCGTTCTCGGGCACCTCCACTAGGCCCTGGCGGCTCATCGCTCGACCCGCAGCGGACCGGGCGAGTTGAGGACCAGGTTGACCAGGATCGGCGGCAGGACCAGCATCAGCGCCGCGGCGCCCAGCGCCAGCCCGATCAGCGCGTTGGTGTCGGCGGCGGTCAGTGGCACCGAGGCGTCATTGAGGTGCGCCGGCACCTGCAGGCTGAACAGGATGAACACGATCGCCCAGCCGAAGCGCACCGCCAGCACCGCTGCCAGCAGCTTGAGCCACAGGTTGGCCAGTCGCTGGGTGGCGGGCAGGGCGTAGGCGGCCAGGCAGATCGGGCCGAGCAGCACCAGCAGGCGCTCCACCGCGCCGAGCACCGCGTTCATCATCTGCAGGAACGTCATCAGCACCGCCGCCAGCAGACCGGAGCTGAGCCAGGCGCCCGAGTTCCAGTTGGTCGCCCCTTCGCCGATGCGCGGGTCGAAGCCGCCGCGCTGCAGCACCAGGAACACCCCGCCGCCGGCCGGCCACTGCTCGGCAGCGCCGACCGACTCGGGCGGCAGCGAGACGCCGACCATGGCGACGTCGGTGGCGATCACGAACTGGGCCAGCACGCTGACCAGGAAGATGCCGCAGATCGACAGCACGGCACCGACCACGAAGCGCGGCGTGACCGAGCGCACGGCGTACGCCGATTCGCCGCTGGTGCGCGCGACCATGATCAGGTAGCCCAGGATCAGCCCGCCGAGGGTCAGCAGCGGGATGGTGATAACCAGCATCTTGGCGTACAGGTCCATGGTGGCCGCATCGCCCAGCGGGTCGAGCGGGGTCAGGAAGCTGCCTTGCAGGTTCTCGACCGCAGCGCGGTTGGCGTCGCTGACGCGCTGCGCGTACCAGATCGTCAGGTCACGGATCGGGTCGCCGATGATCGGCAGCTCACCGCGGGGTGAGTGGGCGGCCTCGGGCTCGATGCGCGCCGGCAGCGGCCGCTCCGGCGGAGTGGGCGTCCGGCCCACGACGGCGAGTCCGAGGCCGCCCAGCGCCAGCACCAGGAGGAGCATTGCGACCGGCGAGACGTGCACAACCGGCCTGCCCTCGTCCGTCGGCAGCGGGAGCGCGGAGCGGAGTCGAGCGGCGAGGGCGGCCATGGCATGGGTGGGCTCTAGAACGGCGGATCGATGAGGCCGTAGGCCACGGCGATGGCGGTCAGCGTGCCGACGATGACACTGGCGCCGATCATCCATAACAGGCCGCTGATGCCGTTGGCGATGCGGCGCTGGGCACGGTGCTCGGCCTCGGCGTTGGCGCCGGCCGTCGTCTTCTCGATGCCGCCCCACACGATGACTGCACCGCAGAGGGCGATGCCGAGGCCGATGGCGATGGCGACCAGGGTGGCGATCATGCGCGTCACCGGAGCGAGGGCGTCCCGCGCTGCGGCCGGTACCTCGGCCGCCAGGACCGGGGTTCCAAGCGCGAGCAGGGCGGCAGCGGCAAGGGCCGACGCGAGAACCAGCCGAGGGGCTGGCCGCCAGTGGGGTGAGGTAGTGCGATCCATGCGCTCGATCCTCAGGCTCCCGCCGCCTCGGACGTCTGCGCCGTCATGGCGCGTCCGCGGTAGGCCCGGATGAAGTCGGCGATCTCGCCCTCATCGGCGCTGTGCAGGTCGAGGCCCGCGACGCGGAACCAGGTGACCGTGCGCGACAGGTCGCGCAGACGGTCGTACTCGGCGGGTGGGATGACGGTCACGGCGAAGCGGCCGTTGCTGACGATCGTCATCGTGCGCCCCTGCTTGACCAGATCCAGGATCGAGGCGAAGCGCTGGCGCGCGTCGGTGACGCCCACGCTGCGCAGCGGAGCAAGGATGGCCCGTGGCCTGTCGGCCAGGCCGCGCACCGCGGCGGGGTCGGGTTGGACCTGGCCGCCTACCAGCGGCGCCAACTCCACGGTGTCGCGCGCCAGCTCCGGATAGATGCCCAGACCGTGCAGCGCGGAGAGGCTGCGCTCGATGCGCTCCCAGCGCTGGCCCTCGTCGAAGCGCAGCATGATGGCGGACGGTTGACCCTCGCGCACCACCGCCAGCGGGGCTCCCTCCTCGACCCGCGCCACGACGGCGCGGATGTTCTCGCGGATCTCACGCATGCCCAGAGCCTGCAGATCGCGACCGATGGTCATGACGCCACCCCAGTTGGCTTCATAGCCGCTCCAGGACCGCCACTGGGTCCCCGTACAGGGTCAGGAGCTGTGGACGGCGACGAGCGCGCCGAATGGTGGCGCGCACCGTGTGGCGGAACTCGGTGAGCGGCGTCTCCCGGCCTCGGTCTTCCGGCAGCGCCGCTCGGAGGAGCGCTAGGCGCTGGCTGCGGCGGCGCACGACCAGGCGATTGCCGTGTGCAATCCAGGCCAGGTTGAGGTGGAGCTCCTCCCGCAATTGGCGGACGCCGATGCTGTCTTGCATGCGAGCGACGCTAGCACTGCCCAGCACGCTCGTCAATAACTTTTGTGTACAGTAGTTCGACGTGCATGTCCCCGCGGGTCAATGGAGCAGTTCGGCGTAGTCCGGGCGTTCTTGCGCGGGGCGGTAGTCGTCGACACGCTCGCGGAAGAGGCGAGCGAACTCCTCGCGCTCATCTGGCGAGAGTTGGGCGGCGATCAGAAGCTTTCGGAGATTCCGGTTGAGATCGGAGGCATCGCCGATGAAGTCTGAGTCGGTCGACCGACATCCACCTGATCTCGGGCTCGGTCCAGTGTTCGCCCAGCACGTACGCCACGATCGCCGTCATCTTCGGACTCATCGCGGTGAACCGATCGGGGTGCAGCTTCTCGGCGATGGACATGAACCAATCATAGGCTCCGCCGCGCCGAAGGCGACCTGATCGTGGGTCAGATGCTGTCAGTCGACGCGCGTACGATGCGCTACCGCTTCCACGGCTCCCGCGCGAGGGTGATGCCGCACACGCGGTCCGCGCCGCCGTCTTCGACAAGCGCGCGCGCTACTTCGTTGAGGACCAGACCGTTGGTGAAGAGGTCGTCGTACACGAGGATCGCCTTCCCGCTCGTCCGGCGTGGATCCGGGATGCTGAGAGCATCGCGTAGTTCCGTCTGAGCCTTCTCCTTTCGCTCCTGGTATGTCGGAATGCGAGCCATCTTTGCTGTGGCGGCTGTCTGGACAATGGCCGGCCGGCCTTCGATGTCGAACGGCCAGCGGCCGGGCGTCTCGATGTCCGCCGCGGCGAGGACATCCCGTGTATGGTCGAAGCTCCGGCCTCCCGGACCAAGGTAGGTCGGGCTCGCGACGATGAGGTCGAACTCAGAGAAGAGGCTGTCGTGCTCCTCGAGGAAGCCCGCCACGATGCGGCCGAAGATTGCAGCCCACCGCCGCTGCCCGCCGTACTTGTACAGCCCGATCACGTTCGTTAGCACCGTGGTCCGCATCGCGATCGCATAGTTCCACTCGAACATGCGCCAGCCCGCGTTGCAGAGCGGGTTGCCGCACTTTTCCTCCCCCGACTGAAACGGTTGATCGCAGATCCCACAGCGTTGGTCCTGTGGTGCGAGCGGCTCGAGCGTGAGGGCCGCGCAGCGCGAGCACAGGGCGGCCGACCCGGTCTCGACGTACATGCAGCTGCGGCAGGCGGGGAAGCCGGCGGCCGTCGCGAGTAACGAATCGAGGTACTTGCCGGCCATCACCGAGCGTCGGTCGGTCAGGTCAGCGCTAGCGTGAGCTGCCGGCGCTGCTCCGACTGCTGGTCGATCGCCTCCACCGATCGGAGGCGCTGCATGATGCCCTCGAGGCCGTCAACGCGGATTGCGCCGCGGTCGAGATAGCGCCGGGCCCAGGCCTGCTGGTCGGCGAGGGAGGCGAGCAGGAACGCCCGCTTCCCATGCTCGAGCGCCATCCTAGCCTGCATCTTCGCGCCAGACGTCGCGCTCGCCTCCACGACGACGGTACCCTGACCGAGCCCAGACATCGTGATATTCCGCCGCGGGAACGTGTCGGTCCGTGGCGGAGAGTCGGGCCAGAACTGCGAGACGACCGCACCGGTGGCCGCGATGCGCTCGGTAAGCTCCGCGTTCTCCGGTGGGTAGGTCCTGCGGATGCCGGTGCCAGCTACGGCGATGGTGCGTCCCCCTGCCTCAAGGCAGGCCTCGTGTGCCGCCGTATCGATTCCGCGTGCCAGACCGGACACGACGGTGACCTTCTCAGCGGCGAGGCCGGCCGCCAGCTGCCGGGCGCGGCGCAGCCCTTCCGGGCTTGGATTGCGTGTTCCGACGACAGCGACGGCACGAGCATCGTCGTGCTGTAGCTCGCCACGGTAGAAGAGGAACGGCGGCAGGTTGAAGATGAGGCGAAGGTTCGCCGGGTAGTCATCGTCGAGCACCGTGGTGAGCCGGATGCCGTCGGCGGCAGTAGCTTCGAGGGCCGCTCTTACCCACTCCCGGTGGGATGGCATCTCGTCATGCGCATCGGCCAGAAGCTGCAGCGTCTGCTCGGCATCGGCGTTGCGCTCGGAGGTCTTCCCGGCGACGAGGTTGGCCAAGCCGCCCGGGCGCTGAGCCTCCCGCGCGATGAAGTACCAGGAGACGCTCGGGATTCGACACATCGCCAGAAGATCGACCGCGCTCACCGTGCCACCCTACTCACCCAAATCGAACATATGTTCGGGTTGACACCAGCATATTGACGGTCGTACTCGCCCGTCGTCAAGTGATTCTAGGGGACTCTGTGGCTGGGACGCCGGCAGATCTGGTGAGCCCGAGGTTCTGATTGCCTGCCAGGACGCCGCGCGCTCACCGGTGGGGGTGGAGCGAACGCCGGCACGCTCGCTCT